>NZ_JBJDRZ020000005.1:0-510935 GCF_044987585.2 Paenochrobactrum sp. BZR 201-1
TGGCGCGCCCGAAAGGATTCGAACCTCTGACCCCCAGATTCGTAGTCTGGTGCTCTATCCAGCTGAGCTACGGGCGCAACATTTAAAAAGGAAAGATGATCTTACCTTCATAATTCTAAGTGAATGGCGCGCCCGAAAGGATTCGAACCTCTGACCCCCAGATTCGTAGTCTGGTGCTCTATCCAGCTGAGCTACGGGCGCTTATCACTTAAAGCGACTTTTCAATAAGAAATTATCATTATCTCTCATCGAAGAGTGCTTGCGGTTGGTAATCCGGATCGAATTTAAATGCAAGCACCTAAATGAAAAAAATGTACATAACTGATAAAATATTGAAATTAGTCAGGTTTCTTGAGCCTTTGCTTGTGTGGATAGATTTTAAACAGCTTCAGTGGGTAAAATAATTCTGAAATGCGCGCCCGGCTCGCTTTCTTCACAATAGAGAATCTCCCCACCATTGGCACGAACCAGATCCTGCACGATTACCAAGCCTAATCCGGTACCGTCATTGCGGGTGGAGCCACGAAATGCGGTAAAAAGGTTTTCTTTGGCTTTGGGTGAAAGGCCGGGGCCATTGTCTCTGACATCGATGTAAATCTGATTGTCGTCGCAACTCGCCTCGACAATGATTTGCTTTTTGAAATTATCTTCACCAATCGGAGCGGGCATGCTTTGCAGCGCCTGCATTGCATTGCGGCAGAGATTGGTGAGAATACGGAAAAGCTGTTCGTCATCTGTTGTCAGAATGAAATCTTGCGGCACAGCATTAATGAAGCTGATATTATGCAACTGATCGCTATTGATGACCTCTTCAACATCCTGCACAATTGCATGCAATACGGTCCGGCGCGGATTGGGCGGCGCTTCTCTGGTGCGCCCGTAAGCCACCACACTTTCAGAGTAGCTGATGGCACGGCTTAATGTCCGTATAAGACGCGGTGCAAAACGCTTGACCGCGGGATCTTTCACATCTGCCAGACTATCCGACATTAATTGTGCTGAGGCCAGAATATTGCGCATATCGTGATTGATCTTTGAAACCGCCATACCGAGATCGGCCAGATGTTTGCGCTCGGTATAGGTTTGCTGCAAATTGGTTTGCATCAAAGCCAGTTGTTGCTGGGCAATGCCGAGCTCGTCATGGCGTTGTTCGGGTTGGATGATACGTGCCGGATCATCCGGCTTTTCAGCAAATTTGATCATATCGCGATGCATACGGATGACAGGGCGCAGCAGCATTTCATGAATAATCAAATAAATGAAGCCAGCGGCCATGATCGAAATAAGCAAGGATATGATCGAAACATAACGCGCATATACCAATAAGGCATTGCGCAAAGGTTGGCTGGAAATGACAATTTCGAGGGTTTTGTTAGTATTGGGTATGGCGCTGTAAACGCGGATATTACGCTCTGCCGGATCAAAAAGCGTCGCAAAAGCATCCCAAATGGCTTGTGATTCACTGGTCTGGCGTGGATTTACGCTGGCATCAATGATGAATGGCTGTGCACTGGCAGCCAATAATGTTTTTTGATCATTGGTTGTAATGCTGATTGATTTGGCATTGGTGGCATAAAGAATTTTGTCTTGTGCCTCGCGTGGCCTGATCCCGTCTTTTTCATCTTCCAACACCAGTGCAACCGGTGCGACAGTATCCAATAGATTGGTAAGCCACCTTATCCGCATGCTGGCTGTCGAGGGAATAAAAATCAGAATTTCGGCAACCAGAACCGCAAGCATAGTAAGAAGCAGGAATTTATTGCTCAAACGCTGAAAAAAAGCAGGTCTTTTGATTTTAGCAGCGGGTGCAGCCGATTCTGCCACGGCTTCATTCGCGTGGGCAATAGTTTGAGCAGGCTGATAATGGTCTGACTGACGCAGATGCGCGGGTTCGGAGGCCATGCTGATCTTTCGGTATGCAGAAGTCGGATACGGCTGAATTGCCTTTTTTAAAGGGAAAGATGTTTCTCGTCATATATAGGTTATATTTTTGTGCTTGCCATATGTTAAGCTGCGCTTTGTTTTCCATTACAGAAGTTTAATTGGACTAGACGTTTTTCACGTGCATTTTGTAGTGATTGTTTTTATGCCGTTTTAGACGGTTATTTTGCATTTTACGCTGGGGTTACGAATGAAATTATGGAAGCAGCTGGTTATTTGTCTGCTCGTTATTATTGCAGCTGGTGCAGGTTGGTATGCTTATAAAGCACGTCAAGCCGACACTGGTTCGAACGCTGCGGTTTCTCAAAATGCAGGTTTTGGAGGTGGCGCTGCGCATGGTGGTTCCGGCGGACGAAGCGCGCAACTTGTGGTCAGCGATGCGGTTCGAACGGATATTGTTAACGGACGCCTGGAAGCGATCGGTACTGTGCGGGCGTTTCAAACGGTTTCTATTACTCCTTATACCAGCGGTACATTGATGGCGCTGAAGGTCAAAGCCGGACAGGCTTTGCAGGCTGGCGACGTGATTGCCGAGCTGGATTCTGAAAGCGAAGAAATTATTTTACAAAAAGCCAAAGCAGAGTTGCAAGATTTGGCGAACACTCTAGAGCGTATTGTGCGTTTGCGTAAAACCAATACAGCAACGCAGGTGCAGGAAGTGACTGCCGAGCTTGCTGTTGCCAAGGCTAAACTGACGGTACAGGATGCTGAATTGGCGCTTTCGCGACGGACCGTGAAAGCGCCGATTTCCGGCACTGTGGGTATTTTGCCGGTAGATGCCGGCAATTATGTCACCGCTCAGACAGTGCTGGCGCGTCTTGATGATACATCCAAAATGTTGATTGATATTTATGTACCGGAGCGGTTTGTACCACAAATCAAGATCGGTCAGAAAATTCAGGCCGAATCGACTGCTCTGCCGGGTCAGATCTATGACGGGCAGATCATCGAAGTAGATAATATGCTGGATGAGGCAAGCCGTACGATGCGGGTGCGCGGCATGTTTGAAAATGTCGAAAACCGTTTGCTGTCCGGTATGTCTTTTTCCACCACCATGCTTTTTCCGGGTGATCAATACCCGTCCGTCAGTGCTTTGGCGATTCAATGGGGCGCAGAAGGTGCTTATGTCTGGCGTATTAAAGACGATAAAGTGGAACGGGTACCGGTCACTATAGTGCAGCGTAATTCAGCCAGCGTTTTGGTCAATGGTGCTTTGAATGAAGGCGAATTGATTGTGACCGAAGGCGTACAGGCATTGCGCGAGGGGATGCAGGTAACGTTTAAAAATGCATCCTCTAAAACCACTGCGAAAGCAGACTGAGGGGAAAAGCGTTGAGTGAATTAAAAACCCCATCAGGTCATAACAACAAATCCGGCGGCTTGACTGCATTATTCATTCGCCGTCCGGTTTCGGCTCTTGTTCTTAATATCCTGATCATCGTGGCTGGCCTTGCTGCTTTTTCAGGCATTGATATTCGTGAACTGCCGGATGTCGATCGTCCGGTTGTCACCATCAGCACCGAGTTTAGCGGGGCTTCTGCTGAAACGATTGACCGTCAGCTGACGCAGGTGATTGAAAATGCAGTGGCGCGTGTTTCTGGTGTAAAGGCGATTTCATCAAATTCTTCATTCGGCCGTAGCCGTGTCACGGTTGAGTTCAACGATGGTGTTGATCTGAATGTGGCGGCTGCTGATATGCGGGATGCGATCTCGCGTATTGTCAATTCGCTGCCCGATGAAGCGGATGCGTCGCGCATTATTAAAGCGGACGCCAATGCAGATGCGGTGATGCGTCTGGCGGTCACCTCCGACACGATGTCGATCGATGATATGACCGTGTTGGTCGATGATCAGATCACCGATGTGCTTTCCGCTGTGCCGGGCGTTGCTGATGTGCAGATCAATGGTGATCGCGACAAGATTTTCCGCATTGATATTCATCAGGGGCGGTTGGCAAGTTATGGTCTGACCATTGCCGATATTACCAAAGCGTTGGCCTCAATGGCACTGGATGCACCTGCCGGTTCATTGCGCAGCAGCGATCAGTCGATAGTGGTGCGTGCAACCGCCAATGTGACTACACCGGAAGGCTTTGAAAATATCAGCCTGAATGACCGCACCAAACTACGTGATGTGGCAACGGTGACCCTGGGGCCTGATATTATCACTTCTGAAGTGCGCTCCAACGGCAAAACGGCCATTGGTCTTGGTATTGTACGCCAAGCGCAGTCCAATACGCTTGATATTTCTGAAGGTGTGCGCCTAGCCGTTGAAAACTTGCAAGACACGCTGCCGGAAGGCATTGAAATTAGTGTTACCAGTGATGATGCGACCTTCATTAATGGCGCTATTCATGAGGTGATTTTGGCGCTGATTATTTCCGGTATCATCGTGGTACTGGTAATTTTCGTCTTCTTGTGGGATTTGCGCGCAACCATCATTCCGGCGGTGTCGCTGCCGGTGGCGTTGATTGGTACAGTGGCAGCCGTCTATCTGGCGGGTTTCTCCATCAATATTATCACGCTTTTAGCGCTGGTGCTGGCCACAGGACTGGTTGTGGATGATGCGATTGTGGTGTTGGAAAATATCGTACGCCGTCGTAATATGGGGCTGGGGCCACGTGCTGCTGCCGTGCTTGGTACACAGGAAGTGTTTTTTGCGGTGATTGCCACGACCCTGACACTTGTCGCGGTTTTTGTGCCGATTTCATTTCTACCGGGGCAGGCTGGCGGTCTTTTCCGCGAATTTGGTTTCGTACTGGCGATTGCCGTGCTGCTTTCAGGTGTTGTCGCACTCACCCTTTGTCCGATGTTGGCTTCACGTTTTCTCAAGGAGAGCAATGGCGAAGATAACCACGAAAAAGCGCCCGGTACCATTCGTAAAGTCGGTGGTGCTTTAAGCAATATTTATCGTGTGTCTTTACGTTTTTGTCTCAATGTGCCTTTCGCAATTGTGTTGCTGTCGGTGATTTTTGCAAGCTTCAGCTATATTGGCTATACGCAGATCCGTCAGGAATTGACACCAAGTGAAGACCGCTCGGCTGCCATACTACGCGTGACAGGTCCACAAGGCATTAGTGTTGATTTTTTGCGTGAGCAGATGGACAAAGTGGAAGTTGCACTGCGTCCATTACGTGAAAGTGGCGAAATTCTCACCACCTATGCCATTTCCGGTAGCTTTGGATCATCCAATAGCGGTTTTGTGGTGCTGACTTTGGCGCCGTGGGACAAGCGTAGCCGCAGCCAGCAGGAAATTATGGCCGATGCCAATGCGCGTTTGCGCGGCATAACGGGTGCGCGTATTTTCTCCATGCAACCAAACAGTCTTGGCATTCGCGGAGCGGGTAATGGTTTGCAATTTGCGATTTTGGGCAACGATTACGATAAATTGCAAGATGCTGCACAAGCGATTGTACGTGAACTGGAAAAAGACCCGCGCTTTGACCAACCGCGTTTGTCGGTAGAGCCGACACAACCGCAATTATCAATCACAATCAATCGAGAGCGTGCGTCTGATTTAGGTATTGATATTACTGGTCTTGCTAATGCTGTACAGGCGATGCTTGATGGTCGTAAAATCGGTTCGGTATATGTGGGTGACCGCAGCTTTGACGTGAAGCTCGTCTCCACCACCCATCCGGTTGATGATCCGACTGATCTGGAGAATATTTTTCTTAAAACATCGGATGGCCGCTATGTGCCAATGGCTTCTATTGTAGACATTGAAGAAAAGGCCGTCCCGCCGCAATTAAACCGTGAAGAACGTATGCGTTCGGTTTCTATCACCACTGGTTTACGTGATGATTTTGCCCTTGGTAATGCATATCAGACTGCTTTGACAGTGGCTGCACCTGTGTTGCCTGCCGGTTCGCACATTATTCCGTTGGCAGAAGCAAGCACGCTGGATGAAACATCTCAAGGTCTGATGCTGGTTTTCGGTTTTGCGATTGTCATTATTCTGCTGGTGCTGGCTGCACAGTTTGAAAGTTTTATCAGTGCCGTCATCGTGATGGCAACAGTGCCGCTGGGGCTTGGCTGTGCCGTGGTCGCAATGCTGTTAACGGGCACCAATCTTAATGTGTATAGTCAAATCGGACTGGTGCTTTTGGTGGGTATTATGGCGAAAAACGGTATTCTGATCGTGGAATTCGCCGATCAGTTACGAGACCGGGGCTATCAGCTGCGTGAGGCGATTGAAGAGGCAGCCAACATTCGTCTGCGTCCTGTCTGTATGACGATGATTTGTGGTGTGCTGGGTGGTGTGCCGCTGATAATGGCATCAGGTGCTGGTGCAGAAGCGCGTGTCTCGCTTGGTTGGGTTATTGTCGGCGGGCTTGGCCTTGCAACCATTGCAACGCTTTATGTCACACCGGTTGCCTATTTGTTGCTTGGTCGTTTCGTCAATCCGAAAGCCCATGAGGCAGCACGCCTTGATGACGAGTTGCGTCACGCGGCTTTGGTGGAGCAAAAAGGTGAATAAGACATCCATCAAGTAATAAATAAAAACCGCGGCGGATGTTCAATCCGCCGCGGTTTTTGTTTGGTTAAGATCAACTGCGCTTAAAGCTCTTTCATCGCGTCGGTCACTTTAGATGTCCATGCGCCTTCCGGGCGTTTGGTAATCACCGGATCAGAACCGCCGCCAAGCAATGTATCAACCGTGCGTTCTGCAGCAGCCGTATCCAACACGCCGGTATCATCCAGAAGCTTGCCGATTTCGGCCACCATGCGCTCTTGCACTTCTACCGTCTGGGCACCGGACGAGTCATTTTCCACGATGATTTCACCGGCTTCCTTCGGGTTTTCAGCGGCATATTTCCAGCCCTTCATGGTTGCGCGCACAAAGCGCGCAAGCTTGTTGACCATAGCCGGATCTTCAAGGCTTTTTTCAAGCACATAGAGGCCGTCTTCCAGTGTGGCAACGCCTTGCTCTTCATAAGGGAAGACAACGAGCTGATCTGCCGGAATACCTGCATCAATCACCTGCCAATATTCATTATAGGTCATGGTGGAGATGCAATCGGCTTGTTTTTGAATGAGTGGATCGACATTGAAGCCTTGTTTGAGCACGACAACACCATCTTTTCCGCCTTCGGTCGGAATATTCAAATGGCTCATCCATGACAGAAACGGATATTCATTGCCGCCAAACCAGACACCTAAGGTCCGGCCGCGGAAATCTTCAGGCTTGGTAATATTGGTGTCTTTACGACAGGTCAGCATCATGCCGGATTTTTTATAAGGCTGGGCAATATTGACAAGCGGCACGCCTTTTTCACGGGTTGCCAACGCCGATGGCAACCAATCCACCACCACATCCGCGCCGCCACCGGCAATCACTTGTGGTGGTGCCACATCAGGGCCGCCCGGTTTGATCTCGACATCGAGGTCTTCTTCTTCATAAAAGCCTTTATCTTTGGCGACATAATAACCGGCGAACTGCCCTTGCGTTACCCATTTAAGCTGTAAGGTGAGCTTATCGGCTGCCAATGCCGAGCCTGCCATTAAAGATAAAACAAGGCCGGTTGCTCCCACAGCACCCAGCGTTTTTGTGATTATTTTTTTCATTTTTAGTTCTCCTCTGGTTGCGGCTCCGCCTTATGTTTGGCGGATGCCGTTTTTTGTCATGCTTCAGCCTCTCCTGTAAGAAGAATGCCAGAATGTCACACGTCGCTCGAGCAATGCCAACAGCCCGTATGAAATCGAACCGGCAAGCGCTGCAACGAATATTTCCGCCCAGACCATATCAACATTCATTCTCCCGATTTCTGCTGATATGCGGAAACCCATGCCGACGACCGGTGTGCCGAAAAACTCGGCCACAATCGCGCCAATCAGGGCGAGGGTGGAATTGATCTTCAAAGCATTGAAAATAAAAGGCATGGCTGCGGGCAGGCGCAGCTTAAATAAGGACTGCCAATATGATGAGCCATAGGTTCGCATCATATCCCGCTCCATCGAGCCTGCGGCTGCAAGCCCTGCCACTGTGTTCACCAGCATTGGAAAGAAAGTCATGATAATCACGACTGCTGCTTTCGATTGCCAGTCAAAGCCGAACCACATCACCATGATAGGGGCAACACCCACAATAGGCAATGCCGCCACCAGATTGCCGACCGGCAGCAGGCCTTTGCGTAAAAATGGCACACGATCTACCAGAATGGCGGTGATGAAACCGGCCCCGCAACCCATTGCATAACCGGCAATCACTGCTTTAAGATAAGTCTGGCGAAAGTCGGCCCAAAGGATTGGTACTGAATTGGTGATACGTGCCCAGATCATCGAAGGAGCGGGCAATAAAACCGATGGAATTTCAAATCCTTTGACTGTTGCTTCCCAGAACACCAACATCCAGATGCCGAATAGGGTTGGTACGGCAATGTCGAGCAAGTGTTGGCCTTGACGTGAAGACGTGCGCAGGCTTGCCAGCCATTTGACCGAAAACCATGAGACAATGACGAGGAAAAATAAGAAGAGTAGAGGTTTGATCATGCCGCTGCCCTTTCCGGCTTAATGCCCATACGCTTGTTGACGTAATGCGCGGCAATGCCGACAAGTGCGACCAATGCGGCCGCCATAATGGCCGCCACCACCAATGCTGCCCAGATTTGCACGGTCTGCCCGTAATAAGAGCCTGCCAGCAAACGCGCTCCAAGCCCTGCTACTGCACCGGTGGGCAATTCACCAACAATTGCCCCAACAAGGCTGATCGCCACCGCAATTTGCATGGAGGTGAAAAGATAGGGCAGGGCTGTTGGCCAGCGCAGCTTCCAAAACATTTGTGTGTTGGAAGCATTATAAGTGCGCATCAAATCCATATGCATCACATCCGGTGATCTTAAGCCCTTCACCATACCGACAGCGACAGGGAAGAAAGACAGATAGGTGGAGATGATGGCTTTAGGCAGCAGGCCGGAAATGCCAATGGCGTTGAGCACCACAATGATCATTGGGGCGATGGCCAGAATGGGGATTGTCTGTGAGGTGATAATCCAGGGCATCAGGCTTTTATCAAGCGTGCGCGAATGGACAATGCCGACCGCCAGCAAAATGCCGAGCAATGAGCCGAAAACAAAGCCCAACAGTGTTGAAGAAAGCGTCACCCAGCCGTGATAGACGAGACTGCGCTTGGAGCTTGGTTTAACTTCGAAAACTGTTTTCCAGACTTCTGCCGCTACTTGATGCGGAGTGGGTAATACAGGACGCGCTTGGTTCATGGTGTTTTTAATCACCGTGGAGGTGCTGATCTCAACACCGGCTCGCTCCGCCTGATCCCGTTCAAAAGGCGCATTCAAAAAAGCCGCCATTATGTACCAGATGAGGATAATGGCGGCCAATACGACGAGGACAGGAAAGAAACGATCCCTGAAAAAATTTGATCCGAAGATCTGAGAAGTGAGAGGTGGTTTACTGCTCAAGAGTGCACCTCATCATAAGAATGCCCCAGCCGTAGACCTTCACGAACCTGATGGGCAATTTTCAAGAATGCTTCAGATTCTCTGATTTCCAATGTGCGGTCTGGCCCCAGATCGCAATCAATAATTTCATGAATACGACCCGGGCGTGGGCTCATAACGACAATTTTTGTCGATAGAAATACGGCCTCCGGAATGGAGTGGGTGACAAAAATGACCGTTTTTTTAGTAGCCGCCCATAATTTCAGCAATTGTTCGTTGAGGTGATCACGTACAATTTCATCCAGTGCACCGAAAGGTTCGTCCATCAATAGCATATCCGGATCAAAAGACAGGGCTCTGGCAATAGAGGCACGCTGTTGCATGCCTCCTGATAATTGCCACGGATATTTTTTGCCAAAGCCGGAAAGATTGACCAGATCAAGATTTTTTCTGATCCTCTCTTTCTTTTCCGCCGGGCTGAATTTCATCACCTCCAGCGGCAGACCGATATTATCTTCAATCGTGCGCCACGGAAAAAGGGCAGCGGCCTGAAAAACATAACCATAGCTACGTTTCAAGCGTGCCTGTTCCGGTGTCATGCCATTAACGGTAATGCTACCGGAACTTGGTTTTTCCAGATCGGCGACCACGCGCATCAGCGTAGTTTTCCCGCAGCCCGAAGGGCCGATGAAAGATACGAATTCGCCACGATTGACGTGAAGGTCAATATCGGACAAAGCCTGCACCGGCCCGTCATTGGTTTCAAAAATCAACGATAGTTTTTTAATATCAATGACGCAGTTTTCGCTGTTGGCTGCGCCGGTGATATTGGTTTTTATTGGGGCTCTTGAGGGAGCTGATTGATAATCTGTCATTATGATCGCTTCCCGAAGCTGTGCATCAGATTGCGGTCTGTTCATGGATCAGACCCCGTATGGCATATGTTCCGGCTTGCGCTCGACTTTGCGTGGTGCAACAACTTCCTTCCATGTGGAAAGTGCCTTGTTGACGCTTGCATTTGGCTCGCGTTCGATGAAACGGCCATCGCCCGGTTCCGCCAGCACTTTGCCTTGATCAAAGGCAATTCTGCCACGCGACAACACCGTGCGTGGCAGCCCGGTCAGCTCCATGCCCTCAAACACATTGTAATCAATGGAAGAATGTTGCGTTTTGGCCGAAATGGTTTTTTGGGCTTTCGGATCCCAGATGATGAGATCGGCGTCCGATCCTTCCAGAACGGCACCTTTTTGCGGATACATATTGAGGATTTTCGCAATATTGGTGGAGGTCACGGCCACAAATTCATTTGGTGTCAGACGGCCGGTGACAACACCTTTTGTCCATAATACCGGCAGGCGTTCTTCCAGACCGCCGGTGCCGTTTGGAATCTTGGTGAAATCATCAATACCGGTGCGCTTTTGTTCGCTGGTGAAGGCGCAATGGTCTGTAGCAACGCATTGCAAGCTTCCGGCAGAAAGACCTGCCCAGAGACTGTTTTGATTGAGTTTGTCGCGGAATGGCGGTGACATGACACGGCGTGCGGCATAGTCCCAATCCTGATTGAAATATTCGCTTTCATCCAATGTCAGATGCTGAATAAGCGGTTCGCCATACACACGCATGCCTTTTTGGCGCGCACGACGAATGGCTTCATGCGCTTGTTCGCAGGATGTATGCACCACATAAAGTGGCACACCGGCCTGATCGGCAATCATGATGGCGCGGTTGGTGGCTTCCCCTTCAATTTCCGGTGGGCGCGAGAAGGCATGGGCTTCAGGGCCTTTATTGCCCTCAGCCAGCAGTTTTTGCTGTAACTGCGCTACCACGTCCCCATTTTCGGCATGCACAAATGCTGTGGCACCCAGTTCAGCGCAACGCTGGAATGAAGCAAACATTTCATCATCATTGACCATCAATGCGCCTTTATAGGCCATGAAATGTTTAAATGAATTGATGCCGCGATTGACCACTTCCGGCATTTCATTGAAGGCGCGCTCGCTCCAGCCGGTAATCGCCATATGGAAAGAATAATCGGTGCGCGCTTTGCCGGATTTCTGGAACCATTCCTGCAATGCCTCCAACAAATTGCCCTCAGATCCGGGCAGGACAAAATCAATCACCATTGTGGTGCCGCCTGCAAGGGCGGCGGCGGTGCCGGTGTCAAAATCATCGGATGAGTAGGTGCCCATAAACGGCATCTGCAAATGGGTGTGCGGGTCAATGCCGCCTGGCATGATGTAACAGCCTGTTGCATCAATGATCTGATCACCGGAAAGATTATTGCCTATTTTTACGATTTTTTCGCCATCGATGAGAACATCCGCATCATATGTACGGTCAGCAGTAATGATGGTACCGCCTTTAATCACCTTGGTTGCCATTGTTCGTTCCCCTTTTTGGTTTCGTTGCGAACAGTTGCAGATATTAACGGAACTGATGCGGGGTGATCGAGTCCCGCCAGCTTATACTGTAATCACTCGCAGATTTGAGCCGTTTCCAGCACTGCATGCAAAAGCACATCAGCTCCCGCACTTGCCCATTCTTTGGAAATGGATTCATCTTCATTATGGCTTAAGCCGTCGACACATGGGCACATGATCATGGCAGTCGGCGCCACCCGATTAACCCAGCAAGCGTCATGTCCTGCGCCCGAAATGATGTTCATGTGACTATAGCCGAGCCGCTCTGCGGCGTTACGCACGGAGTTCACACAATTTTCGTCAAAAGTAACAGGATCAAAATGGCCGATCGCTTCGATTTCAACCTGTATGCCAAGTTCGGTGGCAATTTTTGGCGCTTCAGCTTCAAATTTTGCCTTCATGCCATCCAGCACTTTACGATCCGGCGAGCGGAAATCGACAGTAAAGACGATCTGACCGGGAAGCACATTGCGCGAATTGGGCGTCACATCAATATGGCCGACACCACCAACAGCGGCCGGCTGATGTTCCATGGCAATATCATTGACGAGTTGCAGCAATTTGCCCAAGCCAAGGCTGGCATTTTTTCGCATCGGCATTGGTGTCGAGCCGGTATGAGCTTCCTTGCCGGTAATCGTGACTTCCAGCCACCACAGCCCCTGTCCGTGGGTCACAACGCCGATATCTTTATGCTCAGCTTCCAAAATTGGCCCTTGTTCGATATGTAGCTCAAACATGGCATGGATTTTACGTTGTCCTACCGGCTCGTCACCAAGCCAGCCAATGCGTTTTAATTCATCGCCAAACTTCTTGCCCTTGGCATCAACGCGCTCATAAGCCCAGTCCTGATCAAGCTCGCCTGCAAAAACACCGGATGCCAGCATGGCGGGGGCAAAGCGGGTGCCTTCTTCATTGGTCCAGTTGGTCACAACAATCGGATGCTTGGTTTTGATCTTTAGATCGTTGAGCGTGCGCACAACTTCCAAGCCACCAAGTACACCCAACACGCCGTCAAAATTACCGCCTGTCGGCTGTGTATCCAAATGGCTGCCCATATAAACCGGATCGGCATCCGGATCAGTGCCTTCACGATAGAAAAACATGTTACCCATCGTATCGACAGACATAGTCATACCGGCATCTTCACACCATGATTGGAAAAGTCTGCGGCCTTGCGCATCTTCATCGGTCAAAGTCTGACGGTTATTGCCGCCGCGCAGTCCGGGGCCAATTTTGGCCATCTCCATCAAACTATCCCACAAGCGATCGGAGTTGATCTTGAGATTGCTGTTAAGCGCCATGAGAGAGCTGCCTTTCTGTTACATGCTATTAAAAAACCTGATCAAAAATAGATTGCGTGCCGGTGTGCCCTGAATTTTTACGTTGAAATTCAGATGCAGATACAGCTTCCCTGTCCACGCACCTGCTCATGCAGCCGTTGCGTGTTAAAAAGATGGGCAGGCTTGTCGCATATGACATGCTGGCTCTCCCCCTTGCCGCGGTTCAAACGCCGCTCTATTGTTCCCGCTACCAGTCGCACTTACGGCGGCAATATTTTTGACTTGCGTAAAAAACTTGACTACTTGGTAAAAATACAGGCTAGAAGAGGCATCGATGGCGGTCAAGCGCTTTCGAAAGTTTCTCCGTCCGGCGGAAGGTGTCAAATGGCCACAGCTGCTCCCACTGCTGCCCGCAAAGGCGCAAGGCGTAAAAAAAGCGATAGTCCCGAAAACGAAACACGCATTCAGGGTATCAACCGACGCATTATTCTGGACGCTGCATTGGATGTGTTTTCTGCCTTTGGTTTCAGAGGCTCTACGCTGGATCAGATTGCCGAAAAAGCGGGCATGTCCAAGCCCAATTTGTTGTATTATTTCCCGCGCAAGCAGCATATTTACGTCAATGTCTTGGAAGATACCCTGGTTGAATGGTTGCGCCCGTTTGAAGAAATCGACCCGCAAGGCGATCCGCTGGAAGAGTTGAAAAAATATATTGTCCGCAAACTTGAAATGTCGGATAGCAAACCTGAAGCCTCGCGCCTTTTTGCTAATGAAATCATGCATGGCGCACCGGCTATCGGCACATTTTTGAAAACCCATTTGCGTGAATTGGTCGATGGCAAGGCGCAAGTGATCAATCGCTGGATTGCTGAAAAACGAATAGCTCCTGTTGATCCTTATCATTTGATTTTCACCATTTGGGCAACGACACAGCATTATTCTGACTTTGACGTACAGGTTCGCGCCATTATGGGCGAAAAAGTTGACAGGTCTTCATTCCGGGCAGAAACCGCCGAAGCGATAGTCGGCATTGTTCTCAACGGTATCCGTCCGCGTTCATTCTGATTGTATCACCATGCGCAAGGTGTCGATTGCACGCTTTGCGCCGGATTGAGATTTGAAGTTCGGACTTCCTCAATGGCGATTGTTTCAAACGCTCATGAAATCCTCAAAGCTTCAAAGACATCTTCAGGCAGGGCATGATCTTTATCATCATGCCCTGCCGGTCTTCGGGGGGAGCTTTATTCTGCTGCTTCCTGTACAGACATCGGATTGTTCGGATGGGTTGTCCAGTTGGCGTAGTTTGGATCGATCGGCGCTTTAGTGCGCGGATCAAAACCGCTGATTGGTTCCATCGTGATACAATCATTAACCGGACAGACATTGACGCAGAGATTGCAGCCAACGCATTCTTCATCAATCACTTCAAAGTGGCGGGCGCCGTCAACCAGTGAGGTAATCGCTTGGTGCGAAGTATCTTCACAAGCTGCAAAGCAGCGGCCGCATTTGATGCAAAGATCCTGATTGATCTTGGCTTTGGTGACATAATTGAGGTTGAGATAACGCCAATCGGTAACATTCGGCACGGCACGACCGCGGAAATCATCCAGCGTTTCAAAGCCTTTGCTATCCATCCAATCGGACAGGCCGTCGATCATTTCCTGAACGATCTTGAAACCATAGGTCATGGCAGCGGTACAGACCTGCACAGTGCCGCAACCAAGCGAGATGAATTCTGCCGCATCACGCCATGTCGATACACCGCCAATACCGGAAATCGGGCGACCGGCAGTTTCCGCATCACGGGCAATTTCCGCCACCATATTGAGCGCAATCGGCTTGACCGCAGGCCCGCAATAACCACCATGCGAACCGCGTCCGTCAATGGTAGGTTCAGGTGCAAAACTGTCAAGATTGACACTGGTGATCGAGTTGATCGTGTTGATCAGTGACACAGCATCAGTGCCATTGGCAAAAGCATTGCGTGCCGGATAACGGATGTCGGTGATGTTGGGTGTCAGCTTGGTAATGACCGGCATGCGCGTATATTGCTTACACCACTTCACCACCATGCCGACATATTCTGGAACCTGACCGACAGCCGCGCCCATGCCGCGTTCGCTCATGCCGTGCGGGCAACCGAAATTGAGCTCGATACCGTCAGCGCCGGTTTCTTCAACCAGTGGCAGAATGGCTTTCCATGCTTCCTCCTCACATGGCACCATGATGGAGGCAATGAGGGCTCGATCCGGCCAGCGGCGCTTGATCTCTTTCATTTCGCGTAAGTTTATTTCCAGCGAGCGGTCGGTAATCAACTCAATATTGTTCAAACCGATCAAACGACGGTCAGCACTATAAATAGCGCCGTAACGCGGACCATTGACGTTAACAACCGGCGGGCCTTCGGAGCCCAGCGTTTTCCATACCACACCGCCCCAACCTGCTTTGAAAGCACGCTCCACATTATAGGCTTTATCGGTTGGAGGGGCAGAAGCCAGCCAAAACGGATTGGGCGACTTGATCCCGAGAAAATTGGTGGAAAGGTCAGCCATTGTCGAAATTCCCCTGATACGACTTACCGGTTTTTAGCGGCTCTTGCGGCCGCTTTTTAAAACCACGGATGAAAAAATTAGTGACCCCATTCAATGGGTTCAGGCCCTTGAATATGACGCTGGCCGTTATTGGCGCCGCCTTGTGCGGAGAGTACCGCATCGGCAAATCCGACAACTTCTTGCGTTAGGTTCATCAAGGTGTGGTGAATGGATTCTGCCGCGACTTTACCGTCTTCAACGGATGCAACGGTGAGGTCTTCGCCGCCTTCCACGCAGTCGCCGCCAGCCCAGATACCTTCAACGGATGTACGTCTGTGCTCATCCACTTTGATACGGCCTTTGGCGAGTGCCACACCGGTTTTACCAAGCGGTTCGGCGAGGAAATTTTGCCCGATGGCTTTGAAAACCTGATCGGCTTTGAGCGTGATGGTTTCACCGGTGCCGGAGAGCTTGCCATCTTTTTGGGTCGTATATTCCAGCACCATATGGCTGACAGTACCATCCGCATTGCGGGTCAGGCTTGAAGGCTGCACCCAGTGGCGGATATTGACCCCATGAACCTGCGCCAATTCTTGCTCATATGCACTGGCATTCATCTGTTCCTGACCGCGACGATAGGCGATGGTGACATTTTCAGCGCCCAAAAGCTTGATCTGGATGGCAATATCAATGGCGGTCATACCACCACCAATCACCACCACATTGCGTCCGACCGGCAGATTGGAGAGGTCTTTGGCTTGGCGAAGCTGGCCGATATAATCCACCGCATCCATCACATTGGGTGCATCTTCGCCTATCAGTCCCAAACCATTGACGCCTGGCAAACCCATTCCAAGAAAGACGCCATCATAGCCGGATTTCAAGGCATCAAGCGAAATATCGCGGCCTAAAGCCTTATTGTAATTAATTTTGATGCCGCCGATTTTCAGCACGAATTCCAATTCGCGGGCGGCAAAATCATCAACGGTTTTATAAGCGGCAATACCATATTCATTGAGGCCGCCGCCTTTTGGACGGGCTTCAAAAATGCTGACTTCATGACCATGCATCGCAAGGCGGTGTGCAGCGGAAAGACCGGCAGGGCCTGCGCCCACAATGGCAATGCTTTTGCCGGTAGCGGCTGCACGTTTAAACGGATGTGTGCCGTCTTCCATCAGATCATCAGTGGCATAGCGCTGGAGCAGGCCAATTTTAACCGGCTTGCCTTCGGCGGTTTCACGCACACAGGCTTCTTCGCACAAGGTTTCAGTGGGGCAAACACGGGCGCACATGCCGCCGAGAATGTTTTCTGAAAGAATGGTTTTTGCCGCGCCTTTTGGATTTTCAGCCGAAATTTGGCGTATAAAAAGCGGAATATCGATGCTGGTCGGGCATGCGGTCATGCACGGAGCATCATAGCAAAAATAGCACCGATCCGCCTCTACAATCGCTTCATGATGTGTGAGGGGCGGATGCAGATCATCAAAGACATCTGCATAGGCAGAGTGGTCTAACCGCGCCGTTTTGATGTCCGGCTGGTTTTGCGTGTTTTCTGCACGAATAGATGTGTTATCTGCTGATCCCATCAGATCGCATCTCCCATTTTTAAGTTCAAGCGGCGCTGTTCCTTTTGACGCCAGCTTTTCTATATGCGGGTGGCGGTTATTCCGCCTTGTCCCTTAAATTGCAGCTTCTCCTGAAAGCTTTTAAGCTTTCTTGTACGGGAGAATGCTTATGCTGTTATCAGCATGACAGATTTTTTCAGAAGGTCAAATTTTTTATCATTTGGTCAATTATTGACGAAAACTTGCTTTCAACCAGATAAAATAACGTGCGAGAGAAGATGATGGTTTTAGTTTTTTGCGGCGACTTGCGCGGCAGCAGCTTCACCAATATTGGCAAAGAACCGGTCAGCAATTTTGCGTGCTGCAGAGCCTAGAATCCTGGTGCCGATTTGTGCAATTTTCCCGCCTGCATCTCCTTGTATTGCATAGGATAAAATTGTTTCTTCACCATCTTGCGTGAGGCGCACATCAGCGGCACCTTCGGCGAAACCGGCAATGGTTCCTTCCCCTTTTCCGGAGATGGTATAAGAGTGCGGCGGCACCATATTGGAAAGCTCCAAAAGCCCGTGAAAGCCGACTTTTATGACTCCAAAACTCACCTTTATACTGGCTCTGATTTGATGTTCGTTGATTCGCTCCAAATTGTCGCAACCAGGAATCGCAGCTTTCAGCGTCTCAATGTCATTGAGCGCATTCCACACTGCTTCACGAGGGGCTGATATGCGCTCTTCACCGGTCAAATCCATTATATCTCCATAATTGTTGCTTAGACTTCATGCATGAATGCTAAAGACTGTTATAGACGTAGTTGATGAAAGACGATTACCAGCGGTGATATTGTTTTATGCAATCTGGCACTTTTGCTGAAATCCTCGTGAAAGCATGCCAACAAAATACTAAACTATGAATGTTTAGTTTACACTCTGGCTAAATTTGATTCGGGAGTTGTTAAATGGCACGGAATGAAGCTCAGGTAACCGAGGCAGTTGCAGCGCTTAAAAACCATTGGAGCACATCTGCACCAAAAGATATGCGCAAAGCTTTTGCCGAAAATTTAAATCGGTTTAAATCATTCTCGCTGCAATTCGATGACCTGCTTTTCGACTGGTCAAAATGTTTGGCCAATGAAGAGACTATGCAGCTTTTGGCAAGACTTGCAAGAGCTGCCGATGTGGAAGGGCGCCGTGCAGCAATGTTTGCCGGCGAGCCGATTAACACCAGTGAAAATCGTGCCGTTTTGCATGTGGCTTTACGTGACACATCGTCGGATGCAATTTTGGTCGCGGGCGAAAATATATTGCCCGAAGTCAAAGCAACGCTTGCGCGTATGGGTGATTTTTCGGATGCCATTCGTTCCGGCCATTTAAAAGGTGCAACCGGCAAAGCATTTACCGATATCGTCAATATCGGCATTGGCGGTTCCGATTTGGGACCGGTGATGGCGACCACTGCGCTTGTCCCTTATCATGACGGACCGCGTACACATTTCGTGTCCAATATTGATGGCGCACATATTGCTGATGTGCTGGGGGCACTTGATCCGGCGACAACGCTCATCATTATTGCCTCAAAAACCTTCACTACCATTGAAACCATGACCAACGCACAGACCGCGCGTCAATGGATTGTAGAGAATTTGAGCGAAGCGGCAGTGTCTGATCATTTTGTCGCTGTTTCCACAGCGCTTGATAAAGTGGCAGATTTTGGCATTGATGAAACTCGTGTTTTCGGTTTCTGGGACTGGGTTGGTGGCCGTTATTCGGTTTGGTCGGCTATCGGTTTGCCGGTGATGATCGCAGTTGGTCGGACAAATTTTGCGCAAATGCTGGCCGGTGCGCATGCAATGGACCAGCATTTCCGCGATGCACCATTGCTTGAAAATATGCCGGTTGTACTGGGGCTGATTGGCTATTGGCATCGCGCCATCTGCAATTATACCAGCCGTGCTGTCATTCCTTATGATCAGCGCCTTGCCCGTTTGCCTGCTTATTTGCAGCAATTGGATATGGAATCAAACGGCAAAAGCGTGATGCTGGATGGTTCCCCTGTGAATGGGCCGACAGGGCCGGTTGTGTGGGGGGAGCCTGGCACCAATGGTCAGCATGCTTTCTTCCAGTTGTTGCATCAAGGCACAGATACAATACCGCTGGAATTTATCGTTGGCTGCAAATCGCATGAGCCGCAGCTTGATCATCAGCATGAAATGCTGCTCGCAAATTGCTTGGCGCAATCTGAAGCTTTGATGAAAGGCCGCACATTGGAAGAAGCGCGCGCGCAATTGCTGGCTAAGGGCATGGATGAAGCGCGTGCTGAAGAAATCGCTCCGCATCGTGTTTTCTCCGGCAATCGTCCCTCTCTCACCATTGTTCATGATCTGCTGACACCATTTGCGCTTGGGCGTTTGATTGCGCTTTATGAGCACCGTGTTTTTGTCGAGGCGCAATTGTTTGGCATCAATGCGTTTGACCAATGGGGCGTGGAGCTTGGCAAGGAGCTTGCCACCGAATTGCTCGATGTGGTGACGGGTGACAAACCAGTTGGCAATCGTGACAGTTCAACGCAAGGGCTGGTAAATCACTTGCATGTACGTCGCAAACACTGACATTGTCGGGAAATATTGCCGGTTCAAAGCGAACCGGCAAATCTGGCATGGAGGAGCGCTGAGATTTCATGAAGACGGAATTGATTAAATTTGCCGGTGATGTGCCGGGCAATGAAATTGAACTGCGTGTTTTGCGTTTTGAAGGCCATGATGAAACGGCAGCAACTGCCTATCTGCAATCATCCCTTCATGGTGGTGAATTGCCGGGGCAGGCAGCACTTCATTTTCTGGTGCCGATGCTGCAAAAGGCGGCTGATGAAGGGCGCATCAAAGGCAATATTACCGTGGTGCCACAGGCCAATCCGGTTGCTTCCAACCAGTGGCAGGCATACCAGCATCAAGGCCGTTTTGATACATTTTCAGCGGTCAATTTCAACCGCGCTTTTCCGCTGTTGCCGGACTTTGACACATCAAATCTGCCGCAACCGGATGCGCCGGAAGCACTGATCAAGCGCTTGAAGGCGGCTCTGCTACGCTTTGCATTGCCGCATGATATTGTGCTGGATCTGCACTGCGATGATGAGAGCGAAAACTATCTTTATATTGCTGAAGACTTCGTCGAAGACATGAAAGATTTGGCCGTAGCGCTGAATTCCACCGCTATTCTGGCATGGGATACCACTGCTGATGCCGCTTTCGAAGAAGCTTGTGCGCATCCTGTTTTGCAAATACCGCGTGATCAACGCAATATGAAACGTCGCGCTGTCACGACGGTTGAGTTTCGGGGCTTAAGCGATGTTTATGCAGAGCAGGGCGCAGAAGATGCTGCCGGACTTTATAAGTTTTTAGTGCATCGCGGTGTTATTGAAGACGGTTCAGTACAGTTAAACCTTGATTATCAAGGTCTTGTTACGCCGCTCACCCATGTGGAAATGATCCGCGCCCCGCAAGGCGGCATGGTTTTCTATCATGTGAAACCGGGTGATGTGGTAAGCGAAGGTGCAAAGCTTGCGACAATCGTCACAACCCCTGGAAGCCCGAGTGGTGATATTGTTCTGACTGCTCCGCAGGCAGGGCGCATTCTAACACGCCGTTCTTTGCGCTATCTGCGCCGTGGTGATGACGTGTTGAAACTGTTGGGCGACAAGCCTTCTAAAGTGACCAAACGTGCCGGAGCCTTAGAGGCATAATGAGCTTTGGAAGCATGAGCGAATTGGCTGACAAATTGAAATCAATCCGTGCCATCCTGTTCGACAAGGATGGCACTTTGATTGATTTTGAACGCACATGGTTTGCGTTCTCTTATTCTATGGCGGAGAAAGCCGCCAATGGTGACGAGGCAAAAGCCCGTCATTTGATGGATATTGGCGGCTATGATTGGGAAGCCAAACGTTTTCGCGGCAATTCGGTAATTGCTGCGGGAACGGTTGAGGAAATGGTGGCGCTGTGGCACCCCGATATTGATGCTGTCACACAATCTGCAATTGTTGACCGCTACAATCAGGCAAGCCTTGAGGCGGGCCCGCGATCAGCTGTGGCGATTGATGGGCTTTATGAGGCTTTGGAAGCACTCAAAACGCAGGGTTTTATCCTGGGCATTTGCACCAATGATTCTGAAGCGGGAGCACTGAAAACCGCGCAATTGCTAGGCATTGATCACTTTTTTTCGAGCTTTATCGGCTATGATACGGCGGCACGGCCAAAACCATTTGCCGATCCTTTGATTTATTTTGCGCAAAAAACCGGCATTGAATTGTCGCAATTAGCAATGGTCGGCGATAATAGCCACGATATGGAGGCCGCGCATGCGGCACAGGCTGGCTTGAGCATCGGTGTGCTTTCTGGCAATGCGGGAGCGGATATTTTAGAACCGCTCGCCGATATTGTTTTGCCCTCTGTTGCCGATATTCCGGCTTTATTTGCTTAAATTTGCGTCTCGTAATTTGCGGCGTAAAATTTTGCCGACATTGCTTTTCGGCAGTTCGTCACGAAACTCGATCATGCGCGGGCGCTTGTAATTGGTCAGGCGCTCGGCGCAATAGGCTTTCACCTCTTCTTCGCTTAAATTAGGATCCTTACGCACAATAAAGAGTTTGACCACTTCGCCGGATATTGCATCTGGTACACCGATGGCGGCGGCTTCTTTAATGCTATCATGCGCAACCAACACTTCTTCCAATTCGTTAGGATAGACATTGAAGCCGGAGACAAGGATCATATCCTTTTTGCGGTCAACAATTTTGGTGTAGCCATTTTCATCCATGAAGCCCAAATCACCGGTGCGGAAAAAACCGTCCTTGGTGAATGAGCAGGCAGTGTCGTCATCGCGTTGCCAGTAGCCCAGCATTAATTGCGGGCCGCGCACACAAATTTCGCCCACCTCTCCAAGCGGCAGATAGTTGCCGTCATCATCCAGAATAGCAATATCGGTGGAGGGCATTGGTAAGCCGATTGTGCCGGTAAATTGCGTGGCATCCAAACCATTGGCCGCAACAACCGGCGATGTTTCAGAAAGCCCATAACCTTCAGTGAT
Organism: Paenochrobactrum sp. BZR 201-1; assembly: GCF_044987585.2. Lineage (NCBI taxonomy): Bacteria > Pseudomonadati > Pseudomonadota > Alphaproteobacteria > Hyphomicrobiales > Brucellaceae > Paenochrobactrum > Paenochrobactrum sp. BZR 201-1. The sequence goes on from NZ_JBJDRZ020000005.1 coordinate 22,209, forward strand.
CAGGCAACCTGTCATTTGCTGCCAGCGTTCTGCGACAGGTTTTTGCACTGCCATACCACCGCCTAGGGTGAGAATCAGCGGCTTGAAATTGAGGTTTTTGAAATCCGGATTGTTCATCAAAGCATTGAACAACGTGTTGAGTGCCGGAAAAATATGAAACGGATATTTTTGCAGCTCTTTGACAAAGCTTTTGATGTCACGCGGATTGGGAATGAGAATATTGCGCGCACCCTGCTGGATGCCGATCATCGCATTCACAGTGAGTGCAAAGACATGGTAAAGCGGCAAGGCGCAGATATAATTGACATCATCTGGCTTGCCTTTGATGCGATAAGCCACATCCAGCCAAAGCCGCATCTGATCAAGATTGGCCAGAATATTGCCGTGAGACAGCATTGCGCCTTTGGAAGCGCCGGTGGTGCCGCCGGTATATTGTAAAAAAGCAAGGTCGGAACGCTTTAAAACAGGCATCGGAACAGCATGAGCACGCCCGATTTTCAGCGCTGCTTTAAAACGCGTATAATGTGGCAAATGCCATCGCGGCACCAGTTTTTTAATGCGGCGCACCACCAGATTGATCAGATGTCCTTTTAGCCCGTGCATGTCGCCCATGCTCGCCACCAAAATATGTGGCTTTTGAATATCCGGAATTTTAATTTCGGGTAGGGCTTTTTCCAGTGTGGTAGCAAAGTTTTCCAGAATGATGATGGCTTTGGCACCGGAATCATTCAATTGTTGCGCCAGCTCGCGCGACGTATAAAGCGGATTGATATTCACCACGACCAGTCCTGCGCGCAAAATGGCGGCAATACTGAGTGGATATTGTAAAATATTCGGCATCATCACGGCAACGCGATCACCTTTAACCAATCCTTTGGTGCTTAACCAAGCGGCAAGCCAACCGGATTGCTCATGAAGCGCACGATAGGTTAGCGACTTGTCCATGCAGGTAAAAGCTGGTCTGTCATCAAACCGCTTGCAGGCATCGGTGATCATGGCGGAAATAGAATTGAATACGGGAGAAGGGATATTCTCCGGCACTTCAGGTGCATAGGATTTCAGCCAGATTTTTTCTGTTGCGCTTGAATTGCTCACAGAGCGATGAGGGTCTGGCGCATGTTCAAGCGCATTATCGGCTGTCATAAAATCTTTGGTTCCACCGGCAGCTGTCAATCCCCATTCCATCGTAATCCGCCTTACGATGGTTCCTCCTGAGGGTTGACCGTCATAATCTGTCATTCAGTGCCGCAGAGTTACACTGGCAAAAGCTTTTATCAAGCAGTTTATTCACCGATATCAGTTAATTATATTGAAACTGGCGTGGAAAAGTGCCCAGCCTAAAATGGCTGCAGGTGCGATGAGTGTACACAGCATAATGCCTAAAAAGACTGTAGCCGGATGAATGGCGTTGGTCTTTTGTGGGATATTGGCGGTGCGGCTATGTGAACGAACAGTTTGAAAGGTGCGGTGACCGCTCACTCTGCCTGTATCAAACTGGCCTTTGCGTTCTATCCAGCGTCCATGTGTGATATCTGCCATTTTTCTTCTCCTCGTTCCCATTGTTATTATGCGCCGTCTTTAAAATAGTGCAAGAATAAAAATAATAATATTGATTGCAATCTGCTTTGTTTTTGATAATACATTTTCTATGTAAGTAATAATTTTAACTATACAGTATTTATTGTAATAATAGTAATTTCCGAATTTACATATATTTCTGAAATGAATGTCATTCATTCGCTGCTTTTGAAAACTGCCGCTAAACGCAAAAGCTGTGTGCCTACATAAGCTTGCATTCAAAAAGCGGTTCAAACTATTTGGTGCTTGATGCAAAAATATATGAGGAAAGCAGTGGCCAAGGCTTATGTCGGGGACATGCAGCATCAGAAGCATTGAAAAACGATGGTTTCTTATATTTGAAACTGGTTTTATGATGCTCTCTTGCCTCTTTTGCATATCAGCTATGCATGATTGTTCGTTGATCTAAACGATTTAGATCGGTATATATGCGTCATCGGACTTACTCCTCCTCCCAAAGTCCGATACCGGAATGCGGCACTCCTCCTCCCAGCCGCGTTCAAAGATTGGGCCGCGCATCCTCCTCCCGCGCGGCCTTTTTTTTGCTCATTTTTTGTGCGCCAATTACTTTCCCCCGTTCTATTGTCATTGCCTGATACACATTGTGTTCGGTCTGCTGCTCTTTGGCTTTTGAGAAAAAGTGCCTATATCTGCGCCAGATGTATAATAACAATAATGTAAAGGCGAAAAACCATGAGCAACGGCATCCATCATGTCACTCTGATTACCGGTAAGGTTCAGCCGAATGTGGATTTTTATGCGGGCTTTCTTGGGCTTCGTCTTGTCAAGCAAACGGCCGGTTATGAAGATACCGAGCAGCTGCATTTGTTTTACGGCGATCAGCACGGCAATCCGGGTTCACTGGTAACATTTCTGGTCTGGGAAGACGGCGTGCGCGGGCGTGCCGGTCACGGCCAGATCAGCGAAATTGCGCTTGCTATCGATCAAAGCGCTATCGGCTTTTGGATGGAACGTGGTTTGCGCCATAACATCGCCATTGAAGGGCCGAAGGTGGAAATGGGCGAAACTGTTTTACGCATGAAAGACCCTGATGGTGTAATCGTCAAGCTGGTTGCTTCCACATTAAAATCGCCTGATGCGGCCGTCGCTGGTGATATTCCAACCTTCGCAGCAGTACAGCGCTTGCAAGGCGTAACGCTTCTGTCGGAAGTGCCGGAGCAGACACAGGCTTTTCTGGTTAAGCATTTTGGTTTGAAGCCGGATTTGCGGACAGACACAATCAGCCGTCTTGCCTCGCAAAGCGGTGACTATCTGGATGTGCGTGATGCAACCGGTTTTTGGGAAGCAATGCAGGGCACAGGTACGGTGGATCATGTTGCGCTTCGTGCCAAAAACTTAGGCGAGATTGATGCCATTTCTGTTGAGTTTTCCAAGCTTAATGCGGTGGAAACGACGGTGCATGACCGTAAATATTTTCATTCGCTATATGTACGTGAACCGGGCGGCAGCCTGATTGAATTTGCCACCGATGCGCCGGGCATGAGCGTGGATGAAGCGCTGGCTGATCTTGGTAAAACCTTGTTTGTGCCGCCCGCATCCGAAGGTGATTTGGGTGATAACAGCTTGCGTTTGCCGCAATTTGCTTTGCCAGGTGAGGAGCGGGTTATTTACCGTGAATTGCCTTTCATCCACCGGATTTACCAGCCGAAAAATCCGGATGGCACATTTATGGTGCTGTTGCATGGCACAGGTGGCAATGAAAATGATCTGATGCCATTGGCGCATAAGATTGCGCCCAACGCCACGCTGATCGGGGTGCGGGGACGTGCAACCGAAGAGGGTGTGCATCGCTGGTTCAAGCGTATAACGATGAGCCGTTTTGATCAGGCGGATATTGCATTTGAAGCGGAAGCCTTCATGGCTTTTGTGGAAGGCATTGTGAAGTCTTATCAGGTGGATTTAAGCAAAACGGTATTTTTGGGTTATTCCAATGGAGCTAATTTGCTTGGAGCTATTTTGCGTCTGCATCCGCATGTGTTGCAAAAGGTGATTTTGTTGCGCGGTGGCGAGGTGCTGGAAAATGCACCCGTGACGGATTTATCAGATGTTTGCCTGCTGATGCTGAACGGAGAGGATGATATTTACGGCGGCTTTGCCAAGCCTTTGGTGGAGGCGCTGAAACTTGGCGCCGCTAAGCTGCAAGCAGACATGCTTAAAGCGGGTCATAATCTGTCGCAAGAAGATATCAGTCGCAGTCAAAAATGGTTTGAGCAATTCTAAAAAGTGAAACCGTTCTGTTGTTCAGGGCGGTTTTTTTAGTCTTGGCTTTTAATTATGTGGCTACTTTACGTCTCGCACATAAAAAAGCACCGGACAACTTGTCTTTACGCTGGACTCTGACATTGCGATCAAACAGACTGCCGCAGTCTTCAAGATAGTTGTACGGGGTTTTTCTTGCTCAATTCATTCAGGCAGATAGTGTGCATTCTTGCCTTCAGCTTGGTGCTGAGCAGTTGCGCTTCACGACCGGAAGGGGTTTTGATACCGGTTCCTGTTAATGAGCCAAGCGTTTCCAAGGTTGATTTGCTGGTTACAACCACACGTATGCCGACCTATGATCCGCGTACATTATTTTCAGGAGAACGTGGCAGCAGTTTGATTGTAACCGATATTGGTATTTCGATTCCGCCGGATGCCAACCGTACAATCGGACAGGTGCAATGGCCAAAACGATTGCCTGCTAATCCGTTAAAAGAGTTTACCACTTATCGTGTCGCCGGTCTTGAGCAAAAAGACGGCGAGAAGCAATGGCTTGATAAACATATTCCTGCCAATGGCAGCGTGATGATTTTCATTCACGGCTTCAACAATACATTTGAAGATTCGGTCTATCGTTTTGCGCAGATTGTGCATGACTCAGAAGCAAAAGTAGCGCCGATCATTTTCACATGGCCGTCCCGCGCCAGCATTTTCGATTATAATTATGATAAAGACAGCACCACCTATTCGCGCGATGCGCTGGAAGAGGTGATCCGTGCGGCTGCCGCCCATCCAAAAGTTAAAGATATCACCATCATGGCGCATTCGATGGGTACATGGCTGACCATGGAAACCTTGCGCCAGATTGCCATCCGTGACGGACATATCATGCCGAAGGTGAAGGATGTGATCTTGGCGTCGCCTGATCTGGACGTGGATGTGTTTAGCCAGCAATGGCGTGTCATGCAGAAACAAGCGCCGAAAATGACAATTTTTGTTTCGCAGGATGATCGCGCACTTAAAGTCTCGCGTCGTATTGCGGGCAATATTGATCGTTTGGGACAAATCAATCCCGGACAAGAGCCTTATCGCTCGGCCTTGGAGGCAACAGGTATTACCGTCATTGATCTTACCAAGCTGAAGGTTGGTGACCGTCTTAATCATGGTAAATTTGCTGAAAGTCCTGAAGTGGTGCAATTGATCGGCAAGCGGCTCGTTGCCGGACAAACCATCACCGATTCCGATATTGGTTTGGGTGAGCGTATTGGTGCCGTGGCCTTGGGGGTCGGGCAAGGTGTAGGTAGCGCTGCTTCTGTTGCGGTCAGTACACCAATTGCGATTTTCGACCCAACGACAAGACGCACTTATAACCAGCAGATCGACCGTTTTGGTCAGGCGATTGGCGGCACGTTAGAAAGTGCGACAGGTCAGTAATTGATGACTGATACAGAAGTCCGGTATATTCATTTATACCGGACTTTTTGTTGTTTTCGGGCAGAAAAATCGTTACCAGATGCACGCATAGACATATCGCGGAGGCATCATGCAAATTATCCACACCATCTCTGAGCTGCGCAGCCTGATTGCCGGTCAACGCAAGCTTGAGAAGTCTGTCGGTTTCGTGCCGACAATGGGATATTTGCATGCAGGACACATGGAACTGGTGCGCCATTCCCGCGAGAATAATGATTTCACCATTGTGTCGGTGTTTCTCAATCCGCTGCAATTTGGCGCCAATGAAGACTTGTCGAAATATCCGCGTGATTTGGAGCGTGATGCTAGCTTATTGCGCGCAGGCGGTGTCGATGTATTATTTGCGCCATCGGTGCGTGAAATGTATCCACAACCCATGCAGACGGTGGTGGATGTGCCGACCCTTGGTTCGCAATTGGAAGGCGAAGTGCGCCCCGGCCATTTTGCAGGAGTGGCAACTGTTGTATCCAAGCTTTTCAATATTTTGCAACCGGATCGTGCTTATTTTGGCGAGAAGGATTTTCAGCAGGTTGTGATCATCAAGCGTATGGTTGAAGATCTGCTGATGCCTGTTGAGGTGATCGCAGTGCCGACAGTGCGTGAGCCCGATGGTTTGGCCTATTCTTCGCGTAATAGTTATTTGAGCGAAGGCGAAAGAAAGGCAGCTGTTATCGTTCCGCAGGCGCTGGTATTGGCTGAAAAATTGGTTTCCGAAGGGGGACTCAATGCAGCCGGTTTGGAAGAGGCTTTGAGTGATTTTATCAGAACCGAACCCTTGGCGGAGCCAGAGATGGTGGCGGTTAGAAATCCTCATACATTGGAACGTGTCAGTTCTTTAAAAGATGATGATTTACTGGTCGCCCTTTTTGTGCGGATCGGCACAACCAAACTGTTGGATAATCGCGTTTTCAAGGTCAAAAGATAGGCAGGTTCAGCTTATTCTCTCTCAGCTTGTTGTGAAAACCGTATTGTGGCTACGCAACGGTTGAAAACATGCGACAACCTGATTGTAAAATCTTGGCAACTATTTGTTTTGAACGTCTGTTCGGGTTATGATTGATTTTGTTTTTTACGCTTTAATGCAGGAAATTTATTATTAACGTGACAAGCGATATTGCCCATACAGAGTTGATCGCGGTTTTGGCGGCGGTCACACTGGAAGAACCGCGCGTGATGACAATCAGTCAGGGCACAGCCTTGCCTTCGGGGCCGTTTGAAACGGGCCATCGCTCGCTGCAAGCAGGTTTGCGGGCTTGGGTGCAGGCACAAACCAATTGTCCGCTTGGCTATCTGGAACAGCTTTACACATTTGCCGACCGTGATCGTCATCTTGATGGTCAGCGCACCATTTCGATCAGCTATTTAGGTTTGGGACGGGAAAATCCGGCGGCTCAAGGTGGTGCTGGTTGGCGCGGCTGGTATGAATATTTTCCGTGGGAAGATCATCGTCAGGGGCAGCCTGAATGTTTGGATGAAATCGCAATAGCACTTAAAAATTGGGCGAATATGGCGGGTGATGCCAAACAGGCAAGCTATCGTCATCGCCGCATTGCTTTTGCCTTTGGGCTTGATGATGGCGGCTGGAATGAAGACCTGACCCTGCAACGCTATGAATTATTATTCGAAGCTGGTTTGGTTAAAGAGGCGGGACATCAAAGCGGGTTTGGTATGCCGATGTTTGCTGATCACCGGCGCATTCTGGCAACCGCCATTGCACGTCTGCGTGCCAAGATCAAATATCGGCCAGTCGTGTTTGAACTGATGCCGGAAACCTTCACATTGCTGCAATTACAGCGCACTGTGGAAGCGCTGGCGGGTTTACGTCTGCACAAACAAAACTTCCGCCGCTTGATGGAGCAGCAGAACTTGGTGGAAGAAACCGGCGAGAGCGACAGCGAAACTGGGGGGCGTCCGGCCAAGCTTTTCCGCTTCCGTCACTCCATCCTTGAAGAACGCGCTTTAACCGGATCAAAATTACCTCTCTCCCGCGGTTGACATTATACTCTTTATGAGTATATCTGCGCACCCATAATATACTCATAAAGAGTATAAGGAGGGGTCATGAACCAATTCACATCAGTTTCAGAACTTTACCAGCGCGTCGCACGTGTTTTGCCAAAAGCCGAATGGCTGTCTTATCAAGATGATGTCGAGGCGATCTTAGAGCTCAAGCGCAGCCGTAATGCTGTTATTCTCGCGCATAATTATCAAACACCGGAAATCTTTCACGGCGTTGCCGATATTGTTGGCGACAGTCTGGCATTGGCGCGTGAGGCCGCCAATGCGGATGCTGATGTGATTGTGGTGGCGGGTGTGCATTTCATGGCTGAAACGGCTAAATTGCTGAACCCGTCCAAAACAGTACTGATCCCTGATCTGGGGGCAGGGTGCTCATTAGCAGACTCAATTACACCCGAAGATGTCGCTCTGTTGCGTCAGACCCATCCGGGTGTGCCGATTATCACTTATGTCAACACATCAGCAGCAGTGAAAGCCGCATCTGATATTTGCTGCACATCGGGCAATGCCAAAAAGGTGGTGGAATCTTTAGGTGTGACGAAAGTGCTGATGATACCCGACGAGTTTTTGGCACAAAATATTGCGCGTGAAACCGATGTCGAAATCATCGCATGGAAAGGCCATTGCGAAGTCCATGAACGCTTTACGCCATCAGATATTGCCGAACTGCGCGATAACCATCCGGGCGTGGTGATTTTGGCGCATCCCGAATGTCCACCCGAAGTGGTAGAAGTTGCCGATTTTTCCGGCTCCACCGCAATGATGTCGGATTTTGTTGCTGCGGAAAAACCTGCCCGCGTTGTGCTTTTGACCGAATGTTCGATGAGCGACAATGTGGCCGTGCAGCATCCGCAAGTGGATTTTATCCGCCCGTGCAATCTCTGCCCGCACATGAAGTTGATCACCTTGAAAAACATCCGTGATGCGTTGGAAAACAACCGCCATGAAGTGGTGATTGATCCGGCGATTGCAGCACCTGCACGCCTTGCAGTCGAGCGGATGCTGGCGGTTAAATAAGAAATAAGCAGGAGATCATCATGACATTAACCTCTTTGCCGCGCTTCACGATAGAGCCATTGGTGCGTGCTGCTTTAGCCGAAGATTTAGGTCTTGCGGGTGATATTACCAGCAATGCCGTTATTCCGGCGGATCATCGCTCGATAATGGTTTTTCGTGCCCGCACCAAAGGTGTGATTGCAGGTTTGGATCTTGCTGCTCTAAGCTTTGAACTGGTTGATCCGAGCGTGGGGTTTCAACCACTTTGCCAGGATGGTGATGAGCTGGAGGCGGGATCTGTCATTGCCAAGGTCAGTGGATTATCGCGCAGCCTTTTGATGGCGGAGCGCACAGCCCTTAATCTGCTGGGCCATCTATCCGGTATTGCGACGGTGACCTATCAATTAATGCAGGCGGTCAACCACACCAAAGCACATGTCACTTGCACCCGCAAAACTATGCCGGGCTTACGTGCGATAGAAAAATATGCCGTGCGGGCAGGGGGCGCTAAAAACCATCGTTTTGCACTTTATGATGCGGTGCTGATTAAAGACAATCACGTGGCGGTGGCAGGCGGTGTTGGCGAGGCGATCAAACGCGCGCGCGCCAATGTCGGCCATATGGTGAAAATCGAGGTGGAGGTCGACACGATTGAGCAATTACATGAAGCAATGGCTGTTGGTGTCGATGCGGTGCTTCTTGATAATATGTCGCCAGCTATGTTGGTGGAGGCGGTGAAGATTGTTGATGGTCGCGCGATCACCGAAGCATCGGGCGGTATCACACCGGCAACGGCGGTGGCAATTGCCGAAAGCGGCGTTGACCTTTTATCAATCGGCTGGCTGACCCATAGTGCACCAAATCTTGATATCGGCTTGGATTTTGAAGCTTAGTCGCTGAGAAGCTTTTGCATGCTGATAGGCGTCATTAAAAAAGCCCCCAAAACCTGTCGGGGGCTTTTTTTCATATCTTATTCGAATGTCAGAGCGCGGTCGCCATCTGCATCTTTGATGCGGGTTTTAAGACCGATATGGTTCATAATGTGCAGGAACGGACGCGGGTTCAGTTCTTCCACATTGACCATGCGCTTGGTATCCCATTCACCCGATGCAATCAGCATGGCTGCTGCAACCGGCGGAACACCGGCAGTGTAAGAAATGCCTTGGCTCCCCACTTCTTCATAGGCTTCTTTGTGGTCGGCAACGTTATAAATAAAGACTTCGCGTTCAGCGCCGTCTTTCGTGCCCTTCACAAAGTCACCAATGCAGGTCTTGCCAACATAATTTGGAGCCAATGATGCCGGATCCGGCAGTACAGCCTTGACCACTTTCAGCGGCACAACTTCCAGACCTTCAGCGGTTTTAACCGGCTGTTCGGAGAGAAGGCCGAGATTGTTCAACACGGTGAAAACATTGATATAGTGATCACCGAAGCCCATCCAGAAGCGCACATCGGCATTCGGATAGTTTTTCGACAACGAATGCACTTCATCATGGCCGGTCATGTAGGCTTTGCGTTTGCCAACCACCGGCAGATCGAACTCTTTGCCGATTTCGAACATTTTGTTCTTCTGCCATTCCTGGTTCTGCCAGGAATAAACGGTGCCGGTAAATTCGCGGAAGTTGATTTCCGGATCAAAATTAGTGGCAAACCAATGGCCGTGATCGCCGGCATTGATGTCGACTATATCGATGGATTTAACTTCATCGAGATAATCGTCGGCAGCCAGTCGTGCATAGGCATTGACCACGCCGGGATCAAAGCCGATGCCGAGAATGGCAGTGATGCCTTTTTCTTCACATTCGGCAGCATGTTTCCACTCGTAGTTGCCATACCACGGCGGGGTCTCGCAGATCTTTTTCGGATCTTCGTGAATGGCTGTGTCCATATAGGCTACGCCCGTGTCGATACAAGCGCGCAAAACAGACATATTGAGGAAGGGCGAGCCGACATTGATCACGATATTGACGCCAAGCTTGGTAATCAGAGCTTTAGTGGCTTCGATCTCAAGAGCATCCAGCGCATGAGCTTCAAGCTTAACCGGAGTTTTCAGGTTCTTCTTGTCATGCACGGATTTAATAATTTCGCGGCATTTCTCAACCGTCCGGGACGCAATGTGTATATCTCCTAATACATCACTGTTTTGAGCGCATTTATGCGCCACGACCTGTGCTACGCCACCGGCGCCGATGATGAGAACGTTCTTCTTCATTTATGTTGATGCACCTTTTAATTACTTACACCAGTTACCAAGTCTCTTAAAAAGAAGGGGTTTCAAGCCTTCTGTTTAAGAAAGAGACTGCTCGAAGTCCGCGAAGGTAAATTCGCGAACCACATTGATTTGACCGTCTAATTCGCGAACTGCTATAGCGGGCATTTTCACGCCATTAAACCAGTTTTTCTTGACCATAGTATAACCGGCTGCGTCTTCAAAAGACAAACGATCGCCGATTTTCAATTCTTTTTCAAAGTTGAACTCACCGAAAACATCACCGGCAAGGCAGGATTTACCACAAACCATATATTGGTGTTTGCCATTATTAGGCACCATTTTTGCGGTCTCACGATAGATCAGCAGATCCAGCATATGGGCTTCAATCGAGCTGTCGACAACGGCCAAGTTTTTGCCGTTGAACAATGTATCAAGGACTGTGACTTCCAGCGTGGTGCTTTTGGTAATCGAAGCTTCACCTGGTTCCAGATAGACCTGTACATGGAAGCGCTCGGAAAACTGTTTCAATCGGGCGCAAAAAGCATCAAGCGGATAATCATCACCGGTAAAGTGGATGCCGCCGCCAAGACTTACCCATTCAGCGCGCTCCAAAAGCGAGCCGAATTTTTCTTCTGTCTGGCTCAAAACTTCGTCAAACAGGGCAAAATTATTGTTCTCGCAATTGTTGTGGATCATAAAGCCGCTGATGCGATCCATCACCTTTTCAACCTTTGTAACATCCCATTCGCCAAGGCGGCTGAAAGGGCGTGCCGGATCGGCCAGATCAAAGCTTGAAGTGCTCACCTGCGGGTTGAGGCGCAGGCCGCGTTTAATGGATGAAGCTTTGTCGGCAAAGCGTTCCAGCTGGCTGATCGAGTTGAAAATGATCTTGTCGGCATTTTCAATCACTTCATCAATTTCATAATCGGCATAAGCCACACTATAGGCATGGGTTTCACCGCCGAATTTCTCACGGCCAAGCTTCACTTCATTCAAGGATGAAGAGGTGGTGCCATCCATATATTGGTTCATCAGATCAAACACAGACCATGTAGCAAAGCATTTTAAAGCCAGCAGTGCTTTGGCACCGGACTTCTCGCGTACATAAGCAATCTTTTCCATATTGCGCAAAAGCTTCGACTTATCGATCAGGTAATAAGGGGTCTGGATCATGAGCATTCCATCGGGAAAGAAATGTTAATTGCTGCACTTAGCCTGAAGCTTACAGTAAGCTTGTGACGTAATTACAAAGATGCAGCTGCTTAATTTATCTTATGCAATATATAGAATACCCAAGAACCGCAATACCAAGCTTTGCAGGTTAGATATGCGACATTGCTTTATACCAAATATATTAAGCGCTGCTGTTAATCCTATATAGGCAGTTTTTATCAAATTCCCAACTTATAATTTTCCAAGCGATGTCTTGACAAAATGTAGTGTCGGGATTAGTCGACAATCGATATAGCTCTCACTGCTTTTTGCAGTCCGCGATTATTAATTCATAATAATTATTCACTCGCGATAGGGCTTTTATGCCGGCAATGCTGGTTTGAAGGACATAAGATGCAAACTCAACAACAAGCCGGAAGCTGGGGTCAGCTTTTTTCCGGCTCCAATGCAATTCGCAGTCTAACGCTGGTGGGCGGTGTGGCTCTGCATGCAATTAATGTATTTATCTCGACAACGATTTTACCAACTGTCATTCAAGATATTGGCGGTCTTGATTTTTATGCATGGAATACCACGCTTTTCGTAGCGGCCTCCATTTTGGGTTCAATGATGGCGCCACGCCTGCTGGGTCAGGTGGGGCCACGCTACGCCTATCTAGTTGCTGCAATCATCTTTGCCATCGGCACTTCGATATGTGCTTTTGCGCCTTCCATGCCAATCATGCTCGCCGGGCGTAGTGTGCAGGGTTTTGGCGGCGGCTTTTTGCTGGCTTTGTCTTTCTCGATGGTGCGTCTGGTGTTCGAACCACGGCTTTGGACTTTTGCTATTGCGCTGATTTCCGGCATGTGGGGCGTGGCATCACTGGTTGGCCCTGCCATTGGTGGTGTATTCGCGCAATATGGCCATTGGCGCATGGCGTTCGGTTCGATCATTCCGGTGATTGTGCTGTTTGGTTTGCTGGCAGTGTTTATTCTGCCGAAAGAAGCCGGCAAGGGGGATAAAACGGGCGGTTTGCCTTGGGCACAATTGGTGCTGTTGACCGCAGCCGTTTTACTGGTGTCATGGGCAAGCCTTTCACCGTCCTTCTTTTATAATGCACTGGGCATTTTGGCGGCAATCGCACTGTTGGCATTGACCTATGTCATTGAGCGCAAATCGCCCAATCATGTGTTGCCGCGGGATGCTTTCAACATGAAAAAGCTTGCGCCGCTTTATATCACTATGGCGTTGTTGAGCTTGATGGTCACATGTAGTGAAGTCTTTATCCCATTGTTCTTCCAGACATTACATGCCCAAAAACCATTGGTTGCCGGTTATCTGGCAGCCTTGATGGGGCTTGGCTGGACATTGGGCTCACTCACGACATCCAGCCTTTCTGCCAGCAATACCAATCGTGTGATTGTGTCGGCGCCTTTTGTTGGATTGACCGGTTTGATCATTCTGGCACTGATGGTGCCGGGCGGAAGTCATGGTAGCTGGCTTGATCTGGCGCCAATGTGCATCAGTCTTTTCATCGTTGGTTATAGTGTTGGTCTGACATGGCCGCATTTGCTTGCCAATGTATTGCAGATCACCCCGCAAAACGAGCAAGGCATTGCGTCTGCCTCACTCACCACTGTTCAGTTGGTCACAACAGCTTTTGGTGCGGCCTTAGCCGGAACTATCGCTAATCTGGCCGGTTTGAGCAATCCGGGTGGTGCTGGCGGCGTTGCCAATGCAGCTCTGTGGTTGTTTATTTCCTTGACGGCCTTGCCGGTGCTGGCGATTTTCATGACCCGCATCGTCGTGCGTTTACGCAAACAACGGGCTGTAAAGCCGGTTGCTGAAGAGTCGGTTGAAATGGCTGCTTAATGTGCTTCCAGACGCTGTATAGAATAGGTACAGCGTCTGTCGCCCGACAAGATATATTCCTCCCGCTCGACTTTGACATCTGTTCCTAAAAGCGCGCGGAAAATATTAAGCTCCGCACGGCAAAAGCCCTGACAAGCTGTTGCAGCAGCACAAATCGGGCAATGATTTTCAATGAAAATCAATCTGCCGTCCTTATCCGTTTCCACTTCCGCCATATAGCCTTCTGACGAACGAAGTTCCGCCAGTTTTGCCACGCGCTCTGTCAAGCTTGTAGTTTGGTTCATGGCGCTCTGGTAAAGCTCGCGCGTTTGGTTTTCGCGGGCGCTGATCAGTATATCAAGTGCATCTTGCCCTAATAAATCGCGTATAGAGCTTAAAAGCTGCACTGTTAATTGCGCATGCGTATCGGGAAATCTTGCGTGACCAAGTGCCGTCAAATCCCAATATTGCGACGGGCGACCCACGCCGCGGCTTTGTGAATAAGAGACAACCAAACCTTCTTCATTGAGCCTTACCAATTGCTGGCGTACGGCTTCACCGGTGATGCCCAGTTTTTTACCCAAAACAGCGGCTGTATTGGCGCCATGCATTTTTAACAGCATCAAAATCCGCTGCCCGGGAGAACGTGCCAAGATAGTTTCGGAATTTAGTAGGTCATTTCTTGACATCTTCAACGCAATCTATTTTAAAAAGACATTCCTTGTAAAATAAACGATTGATGTTAAGGGCGCAAGCGGCAAGGAAAAAGAATACGACAGTCAACCAATGGCTGGTGCTTTTACGTTTCCGTGCCGGATGGCAAAAAGGCTTGATGTCTGTGCTGATAAAGATTATTTCGGCGTCAGACATTATTCCGGATTGGTAATGGCGCTCATGTTCATTGGTGGTTCGAACAAGCGCGTTGATATTGCCTGACCGCAATGGCTGCATGTTCAGGACACAGTCCGGGAACTTGAATTTAAGCTCTGTTTTCATGGTTCATGAAACAGCGCTTATTTTTTGAATATTTCATCAGCCTGTCGGGTTTCCCAAGTCCCTCAGGTATCAATCTGGTAGCAAAGCAGAGACACATTCCATCATGAGCAATTTCAATCAGGAAACCGTCCTTGAAGTTCATCACTGGACAGACCGGTTGTTTTCTTTCCGTACCACGCGCGATCAGGGTTTTCGTTTTCAAAGCGGCCAATTCATCATGATCGGCCTTGAAGTTGAAGGCAAACCATTGCTGCGCGCTTACTCCATCGCCAGTAGCATTTATGATGAACAGATGGAGTTCTTTTCCATCAAAGTGCCGAATGGCCCGCTGACATCCCGTTTGCAGCATTTACAAGTTGGCGACAAGATTCTGGCTGGTAAAAAACCAGTCGGCACATTGCTCTATGATAATTTGTTGCCGGGCAAAAACCTCTGGCTTTTATCAACCGGCACCGGCCTTGCACCTTTCATGTCGATCATCCGTGATCTGGAAGTTTACGAGCGCTATGAAAAGGTTATTTTGGTGCACGGTGTGCGTGAAGTGGCCGAGCTTGCTTATAAAGATTTCATCACTAAAGAATTGCCTGAAGATGAGTTTTTGGGCGAAATGGTGCGTGAAAAGCTGATTTATTATCCGACCGTTACCCGTGAAGCTTATAAAAATCAGGGTCGTATGACTGATCTCATCCGCTCGGGGAAATTATTCTCCGACATCAATATGTCGGCTTTTGATCAAGAAAACGACCGCATGATGTTGTGCGGCAGCCCTGAAATGCTTGCTGAAATGCGCGAGATTTTGGAAGGTCAGGGTTTGGAAGAGGGCAGCCAGACCACAGCCGGTCACTTCGTGATCGAAAAGGCATTTGTCGAGAAGTAAGTCTTGATGCTTCATGATCAATAAAAACACCCCTGTCTCGTTCAAGACAGGGGTGTTTTTTATATTATTTTTTGGAATAAGGCACACCGCCGACAATCCAGTCCGTTTTTTCCACCTCATCAAATATGATGGTGATGGCTTCGGGTTTATTATTCCAGATACGCTCAAAGCTTTTCGTTATTTCTTGTGCGAGCTCATGCTTTTCCTCGTCACTACGCCCGGATAACATGGAAATTCTGACCAGTGGCATTATGCGCTCCTGCCTTTGTGACTGATGCTGTGTAAGAAGGATCAGTATTGATATGATGTTATATCAGCATCATAAAATCTAATTGTGGTGTTGATTATCTCGAAAGCTCTGGTATCGGTTAAGTTCTGAAGATTTATCAGCACTTTGAATAACATTTTTTATAATGGCATTGCTCACCTGTAAATCGCTAATAGTGAGGTACAGTGCCGGAGGCTGTTTGCATGACAACACAAGTAATGCCCGAAAGCGGCACAGCACGCTGGCGCGCTGAATTCATCAGTGCCATGAAGCTGGGATGGCCGCTCATCCTTACCAATTTGTCACAAGCAGCTCTCACCGCAACCGATGTGATTCTGATCGGTCGTTTGGGGCCTGACACTTTGGCTTCAGCGGTACTTTCAACGTCTTTTTACCACACAACCATGATCTTCTGCATGGGACTGGTCACAGCCGTTATGCCGATGGTGGCGATCACTTTGGGTAAAAACAGACATTCGGTGCGCGAGGTTCGCCGCACCGTTCGTCAGGGGTTATGGACAGCTATCATGATCTCCATTCCCTTCTGGATCATGCTCTGGAATGCGGAACATATTTTCATCGCTCTCGGTCAACGCCCTGATGTAGCGGCGCGCTCAATCGAGCTGATGCACACTTTGCAATGGGCGTTGTTGCCCTATCTTGGCTATATCGTTTTGCGTTCGTTTCTGGCAGCACTTGAAAAACCGCTCTGGACACTGCTGATTGCGATGATGGCGATTGCCTTTAACGCTTTAGCTGCATGGAGCTTGATTTTCGGCCATTTCGGTTTGCCGGCACTGGGCTTGCGCGGGGCAGGTATTGCCACCACCTTGTCCAGCTGGATGATGTTCTTCGGGTTGGCAATGGTGATTGTCACCCATAAGAAGTTCCGGCGCTATGCCATGTTTGGCCGCTTCTGGCGTCCTGACTGGCCGCGTTTGCTGGAACTGTGGCGCTTGGGGCTGCCGATGGGGCTGACCTTCGTGTTTGAATCGTCAATTTTTTACGCAGCTGTTTTGATGATGGGTAAAATTAGCCCGACATCACTGGCAGCTCATGCGGTCGCGATGCAGATTGCAAGTTTGAGCTTTATGGTGCCGCTTGGTTTTGGGCAGGTGGCGACAGTGCGTGTCGGGCGCGCTTACGGTGCGCGTGACGCCAAGGGGCTCTATTATGCCGGCTGGAGCTCTTATATTTTAGGCATCGGCTTTATGGCTTTCATGGCATTTTTGATGACAGTTATGCCGAAAGTTTTCATCGGGGCTTTCTTGCCTTTAAATGATCCGGCCAATGCCGCAGTGATCCAACTGGCAATGTCTTATTTGGTGTTGGCGGCAATTTTCCAGATTTTTGATGGCGGGCAGGTGGTTGCGGCCGGTATGTTGCGCGGGCTGCAAGACACCCGTATTCCGATGTTATTGGCGCTGCTTGGATATTGGGGCATTGGTTTGCCGCTGGGTGCAGCACTGGCCTTCTGGGCAGATTGGAAGGGTATGGGGATCTGGATTGGCTTGGCAGCAGGCCTTGCGATGGTTGCCGTGTTGATGACAAGGCGCTGGATAAAATTACTCGAAATTGAAACCCGTCGTTTGAGCCAGCTTGTTTGATAGGAAATCAGCTTTAATCTATTATGCCACAAGCAAACATGGGGCCGCCTTTATGGGCGGGGAAGCCGTAGCCATTGATCATCACCAGATCAATGTTGCTGGCGCTCGCTGCAATGCCATTTTCCAGCAAAAGATTGCCTTGGGTTTGCATGGTTTGCAGCAGGCGTTGTTGTATCTGCTCTCTGCTAAACTTGTGCGGTGTGATGTTTTTTTCGCTTCGTGCTGCATCAATCAAATCAGTCACAACCGGATCAATCTCGCGTTTGCCTTGTGTGTATCGATACCAGCCAAGGCCGGATTTTTGGCCAAAACGACCAAGCTCGCAAAGCTGATCGGCAATTTTGACATAGCGCAATTGCGGGTCACGGGTGAGAGCCTCGCGTTTGCGCTTTGCCCAGGCAATTTCCAAGCCTGCCATGTCATAAACGGCAAAGAGCCCCATGGCGAAACCGTAATCTTCGAGCGCCGCGTCAATATCTTGCGGATAGGCGCCCTCTTCCAGCAAAAACTCTGCTTCACGCCGGTAGGCTGAAAAGATGTTGTTGCCGATAAAACCTTCAATCACACCGCTTAAAATCGGTAGCTTGCGCATTTTATTGGCGACAGCAAAACCGGTAGCAACGGCTTGCAGATCAGATTTTCCCGTGTGAATGACTTCCACTAACCGCATAATATGGGCTGGCGAAAAGAAATGCATACCGATAACACGCTCGGGATAAAGCGTGGCCACGGCAATCTCGTCAGGGTTTAAATAGCTGGTATTGGTGGCAAGGATCGCATTGGCACGAATGATTTGATCCAGTGCCTGAAACAGTTTTACCTTGACTTCCAAATCATCAAACACCGCTTCAATGACGAGATCAGCTACGCCCAAACTTTCCAGATTTCCGGCAATGGTCAGCGCTTTTTTCTGGCGCTCGAAGGCATCCGCGCTTAAGCGACCAGATTGCAGGTTTTTCTCCAAAAGCCCTAAAATTCGCTGATGTCCGGCAAGGGCTGCTTCTTCTGTCTGTTCAACGCCGATCACCTGATAACCGGCATTGAGTGCCGAGACGATAATGCCGGAGCCCATCAGCCCCATACCGACGATGCCTAGAACTTTAACATCTTTCGGGCTGCTACCTTCCAGCATTGCTGGTTTTTTGGCCATACGCTCAGCCAAAAAAACATGGCGCAGCGACTTCGCTTCATCGCTGTCTCTAAGTTGCAAAAATATTTGCCGCTCTTGTGCTAGTCCTTCGTTTAAGTCTATCTGTTTGGCTTGTTCCACTAGTTCGACGGCTTGTCGTGGCGCATTTTGCCCACGGCTTTTGCGCAAAATACCAGACTTAACACTCGCAAATTTTTGCGCATCATATTGCGGTGTCGTGCGCTTTGCTGCCGGTTTGAGGCTTGCATTTTTTGCGTGTGCTATCAGCGTATCTTCATCTGCTAATTCGTCAATCAGCCCGATTTCCAAGCATTCAACGCTTTTGAGTGTGCGTCCGGTACCGATCATATCAAGGGCAATGTCGGCAGCAATCAGGCGCGGCAGACGTTGCGTACCGCCAGCACCCGGCACCAGCCCGAGCTTTACCTCCGGCATAGCAAAACTGCTTATTCCACTTGCCACACGGCCATGACAGGCAATGGCAATTTCGGCACCTCCACCCAAGGCCGCGCCATTGACGGCGGCAATGATGGTTTTACCGAAATTTGCCAGTCGCTGGGTCACTTGCGGCAGGGTTGGCTCGGTGACGGGTTGCCCAAATTCTTTAATATCGGCACCGGCAACAAAAGTGTTGCCCGCACCGGTTATCACAACACCTTGAATGGTGTCTGTTGTTTCTGCCTGATCGAGAGCCGCCATCAAACCCTGTCGCACCGAGGCGCTGACTGCGTTGACCGGCGGGTTATCAATGGTAATCAGCATGACATTATCTTCAACAATCGCACTGATTGTATCAGAAAATTGTGTGCTTGAATGGGAGCTCGTCATCAGGCAGCCTTTCTTGAATTTGGCTTAGTCAGGAATAACCGCAGTGGCCTGAATTTCGATCTTCGCTCGGTCTTCAATGAGCGCCACCACTTGCATGGCGGCCATGGCCGGAAAGTTCTTGCCGATTACTTCGCGGTAAGCCTGACCAATGCCTTTCATATTGTCGAGATATTCTTTTTTGTCGATAAAATACCATGTCATTGAGGTCAGGTGCTCAGGCCCTGCACCGGCAACAGCCAGCACATCGACAATATTTTGCAAAGTCTGGCGCACTTGGCCGACAAAATCATCAGTTTCAAATTGACATTGACCGTTCCAGCCGATTTGTCCGCCGACAAAAATGGTGTGCCCTTGTGCTTCAATACCATTGGCATAGCCGATTGGTGCTGCCCAACCTTCAGGTTGCAAGATTTTTTTCATGTCTACTCCGGATAATTAAGAGCCTTCACGGCCAAGGATTGGTCGGCGCTCATGCGAGCAGGTTTAAGTCTCATGTTTTCATCAATTCGCGGGCGATGATGAGTTTTTGCACCTCGGTGGCGCCTTCATAAATGCGCAAAGCCCGTATCTCGCGGTAAAGGCTTTCAACAATTTCACCGCGTGCGACACCGCGCCCGCCAAACATCTGTACGGCGCGGTCAATGACTTGCTGCGCCATTTCGGTGGCTTGCATTTTTGCCATCGCCGCTTCACGCGTTGTCGGCAGTTTTTGCACATCACGCCGCCATGCCGCGCGATAGGTGAGGAGTGCGCTCGCATCAATGTCGGTTGCCATATCTCCAAGTGCTGCTTGAGTAAGTTGTAAATCAGCCAGTTTCGCCCCAAACATATTACGGGTTTTGGCGTGGTTTAACGCTTCATCCAAGGCGCGGCGGGCAAAGCCCACTGAGGCGGCGGCAACTGAGGCGCGGAAAATATCGAGAGTGCGCATGGCGATTTTAAAGCCTTCACCAGCATTGCCAAGCAGCCGACCTGCCGGAATGCGGCAATTGTCAAAACGGATGGTTGCCAACGGATGGGGCGCGATCACATCAATACGTTTGGTGATCGAAAATCCCGGATCCGTGGCATAGACGACCAAAGCTGAAATGCCTCTTGTGCCCGGCGCTTCGCCGGTTCTGGCAAAGAGCGTATAGACATCGGCGATGCCGCCATTGGAAATCCATGTTTTTTCGCCGTTCAGCACATAATAGTCGCCTTCGCGAGTGGCTGCACATTGCATGGCTGCAACATCGGAACCAGCCTCTTCTTCCGAGAGTGCGAAAGCTGCGATCCATTCGCCACTGGTGACCTTCGGCAGCACGTCTTGTTTCAGCTGATCTGAACCGACAAGGCCGATGGCGCCGGTGCCAAGCCCCTGCATGGCAAAGGCAAAATCCGCCAAACCATCATGCCAAGCCAGTGTTTCGCGTGCCAGACAAACAGCGCGTGAATCAATAATATTCTGCCCTGCATTGCCGGTGGCGATTGCCAGCAATCCTGCTTCGCCAAGTTGTTTCACCAATTTACGGCAGCTATTGTCGGTATCTTCATGATTGATATGTTCAAGCGCGCCACTGATGGCAAAACTATGCAATTTCGTATGAATAGCCTTATGGTTTTCGTCAAAAAACGGCCATTGCAGATGCTCGGTGGAAGGGGCAAGGCTGGTTTTATCCATCGCCTTAATTTCCTTCAAAGGCTGGGCGTTGTTTGTTGGCAAAGGCTTCAAAAGCGCGGGTGAAATCCTGTGTCGCCATGCAGATGGCTTGCGCCTGAGCTTCGGCTTCCAACAACTCGTTCAAGCCCATTGACCATTCCTGATTGAGCATGTTTTTGGTCATGCCATGGGCAAACCACGGGCCATCGGCAATCGTACGGGCTAGCTTTTCAGCGGCTGCATCCAGCTCATCTTTAGCATGAAGCGCATTGTAAAAGCCCCATGCCTCGCCCTCCGTGGCACTCATTGAGCGACCGGTATAAAGCAGTTCAGCCGCCCGTCCCTGACCGATTAAACGCGGCAGAATTCCGCAAGCGCCCATATCCGCACCGGCCAAACCAACGCGAGTGAACAAAAATGCGGTTTTAGCCTCAGGGGTGGCGAGACGTAAGTCTGCCGCCATAGCAAGTATCGCACCGGCACCGGCACAAACACCATCAACAGCGGCAATAATTTGCTGCGGGCAATTGCGCATTGCTTTGACGAGATCGCCGGTCATGCGGGTAAAGGCTATGAGGTCGGGCATGGTCATTTTTGTCAGCGGCTCGATGATTTCAAACACATCGCCGCCGGAGCAAAAATTGCCGCCGGAACCCTTTAAAATAATCGTACGGATATCGGAGGCATAGACAAGATCACGAAACAAATCGCGCATCTCGGCATAACTTTCAAAAGTCAGCGGGTTTTTGCGGTCTGGCCGGTTAAGCGTCAATGTCGCCACACGGCCATCATCACTGACCGACCATAGAAAATGCTTAGCCTGATAATCCTTAAAAGGCTTTTGCATCGCGCCCATACTGCTCTGTGCAACCATGATTATATTTCTCCTCCCGAGACGCTGATGGCTTGTCCGTTAATGGCACCGCTGGCGGAGCCTGCAAGCCATAAAACACAATTGGCAACTTCCTTCGGCTGAATGAGGCGGCCTTGCGGATTGGTGCTGGCCAGTGTCGCCACAGCCTCTTCTCGCGTACGTCCTGTTTTGTGAATAATTTTTTCAATGGATTTTTGAATGAGTGGCGTGTCGGTGAAACCGGGGCAGACCGCATTGACTGTAATGCCGGCTTTGGCGAGCTCCTGCGCCAGCGCACGGGTGAGGCCGATAACGCCATGTTTGGCCGCACAATAAGCAGACACGTAGCGGTAGCCTTTCAGCCCCGCAGTGGATGCAATATTGATGAGCCTTGCCCCTTCGCCGTGCAGTTTTAAGTCAGGCAATACCGCACGGGAAAGACGAAAAACGCTGGTCATATTAACCGCGATAATCTCTTCCCATTGCTCGTCGCTCATATTTTCAAACAGCTCGGTTGGGGCTTGTCCGGCATTATTGACGAGAATTGAAACCGTGCCGAATTGCGCACGCGCTTTTTCAAGGCCTGCGTGAATGGCGGCAGAAGATGTAACGTCAAAATCACCAAGCGCCAAGCTGCCGCTGCCCAAGTCATTTGCCAGCTTTTGCAATGGCTCGGAACGGCGTCCAGCCAATGTTACCTTGGCTCCGGCACCATGAAGCTGGCGCGCAATTTCTTCGCCGATGCCCGAACCGGCACCGGTGATCAATGCATGATGGCCGTTCAGCAATGCTGCATCTTTTTGCATGGCAATTCCTGTTGTTATTTTTGCGCCGCCGCTCGTTCGAGATTGGCTTCATACTGATATTTAGCTGAGTGATATTGCTTCGGCCAAGCAATACTCTTAATGCCGATTTTGGCCGCTTCATGTAAAATCCATGCATTGTCGGCCAGATGCGGACGGGCGATGGCGCATAGATCAGCGCGACCTGCGGAAATAATGGAATTTGCGTGATCGGCTTCCGAAATCGCACCGACAGCAATGGTCGCAATGCCCACTTCATTGCGGATTTTGTCGGAAAATGGTGTCTGGAACAGACGGCCATAGACCGGCTTTTCAGCTTTTGATGTCTGGCCGGAAGAACAGTCGATCATATCCGCACCAGCCGTTTTGAACATTTTTGCAAAAATGGCAGCATCATCCGGCGTATTGCCGCCTTCCACCCAGTCATGGCAGGAAAGGCGCACGGAAATCGGCTTGTCATCCGGCCAGTGGGCGCGCACCGCTTCAAACACTTCCAGTGGATAGCGGGCACGGTTTTCATGAGGGCCGCCATATTCATCGTCACGGATATTGGTGAGCGGCGATAAGAAGCTTGCCAGCAGATAGCCGTGGGCAACGTGCAATTCCAACCAGTCGGCACCGGTTTCGGCGGCTCGTTTGGTGGCGGCGATAAAGTCCGCTTTGACGCGGTCCATATCGGCGCGATCCATCGCTTTTGGCGTCACGCCATGTTCCAGATAGGCAATCGCTGATGCGGAATAGAGCGGCCAGCCACCGCTTTCCAGCGGTTGGTCGATGCCTTCCCAAGCGACTTTAGTAGCACCCTTGCGCCCTGCATGACCAAGCTGAATACCGACCTTGGCTGAACTGTTCTGATGGATGAAATTGACGAGGCGTTTCCAGCCCTCGATCTGTTCATCATTCCAAAGCCCCAGACAGCCCGGCGTGATGCGGGCATCGGGTGACACGCAGGTCATTTCGGCAAAAATCAACCCCGCGCCACCAATGGCACGGCTGCCTAAATGCACCATGTGGAAATCATTAATCAGGCCATCTTCAGCCGAATACATCGCCATTGGCGACATCACAATGCGGTTTGGCAGCACTGTGCCCCGCATGGTGTAAGGCGTAAACATCGGCGGCAGCGAGCGCTCATCATTTATCGCAAGTCCTGCTTGTTTGGCAAACCAACGCTCGTAATTTTCAAGCCATGTGGCATCGCGCAGACGTAAATTTTCATGGCTGATACGCTGCGAGCGGGTCAGCATCGAATACATGAACTGTTCCGGCGCCATTACATCGGCATAACGGTGGCCGACGACTTCAAACCATTCCATCGCATTGCGAGCCGCATTTTGAATGCGCGCCACATCAACACGGCGGATTTCCTCGTAATCCTCCAGCACTGCCGGAATATGGCTCTTGTCATGGCCGTGAATTTCAAATTGGCGGGTCAGTTCAATCGCATCATCAATGGCAAGCTTGGTGCCTGAACCAATGGCAAAATGCGCGGTATGCGCTGCATCACCCATCAACACCACATGCGAATGACCGTTAAAATGGCTCCATTTTTCGCAAATCAGACGGTTGAAATTGAGCCATGCAGAGCCACGCAAATGACGGGAATTGCTCTTGAGCGATGCACCTTCAAGCACTTCCGAAAACAGGTTTTCGCAAAAGTGGATGGCCTGATCCTGATCCATCGCGTCGAAGCCGGAAGCCTGATAGGTGTCTTCGGTGGTTTCGATAATAAATGTCGAGGTCTGATCGTCAAATTTATAAATATGCGCTTGAAACCAGCCATGTTCGGTTTTGCGGAAATCAAAGGTAAAAGCATCATAGAGTTTGTCGGTACCTAGCCAGATAAAACGGTTTGGCCGCTTGAGCATATCCGGCTTGAAAATTTCGACATAGTGATTGCGGATTTTGGAGTTCACGCCGTCACTGGCAATGATCAGGTCGGAATCTTGATAATCGAGATCGCTGTTGACCTCGGTTTCAAAAACCAGCTCCACGCCCAGTTCTTCGCAGCGGCGCTGTAAAATATTGAGCAGTTTTTTGCGCCCGATACCAACAAAGCCGTGGCCGGATGTGCGCTGTTTGGTGCCTTTGAACAGCACCTCAATATCATCCCAATGGTTGAATGCATCCTGAATTTCATTGGCGCTTTTAGGGTCCCATTCCAGCATGGATTCCATTGTTGCGTCAGAGAACACCACACCCCAGCCGAATGTGTCATAAGGGCGGTTGCGCTCAACCACACGAATATGATGTTCGGGGTGCAGTTTCTTCATCAAAAGTGCAAAATACAGCCCTGCCGGACCACCGCCGATGCAGACGATACGCATGATATGTTCCCTTGTTCGACGCACCGATCTTTGCCGGCTTTAAAAATAGTTTATGCTTAAAGTATTAGGTGGGAACAGGTCTGCGTCAAGCACCATTTTCAAGATTTATCATGAATTGAGAATCCAATCGGTTGGTCGGAACGGACAGCCTTGATGAAAAGCGCTGATTTGACGGCGAATTTTCACAAAATTGAGAGTTCCAACAAATAGTTTTTATTCTTGACTTTTCATTTTGCCATAATCGTGTTACCAGCCCTTGCCAATCCAAGGAAAAATACTTGAGAATTCGCTGCTCTGCCCCCCATGGTTGTTTTAGAACCAATGTATGACTGAGCAGCCTTTTGTTATTTAAAGGAACTGGCAATGGCAAAAATTATTGAAACGCCTACGGGACATTTAGCCCTAACATTTGATGATGTGCTGCTGCAGCCGGGTCACTCTGAGGTGATGCCGGGTCAGACAGATCTGCGCACAATTATTGCCGGTGATATTGAACTCAACCTGCCGCTGCTTTCAGCTGCAATGGATACTGTAACCGAATCGCGTCTGGCCATTGCGATGGCGCAGGCCGGTGGTATTGGCGTTATTCATCGTAATCTGACACCGGAACGTCAGGCTGAAGAAGTTCGCCGCGTCAAGAAATTTGAATCCGGTATGGTTATCAATCCGGTCACGATTGTTCCGGATGCTACTCTGGCTGAAGCACAGGCTTTGATGTCCGCGCACCACATTTCCGGCATTCCGGTTGTTGAAGGGGCAAATGGTACACCAGGTCGTCTGGTTGGTATTCTAACCCACCGCGATGTGCGTTTTGCATCCAATCCTGATCAGAAAATTCATGAGCTGATGACCCATGAAAACCTGATCACCGTGCGTGAAAATGTGGATCAGGACGAAGCCAAGCGCTTGCTGCATCAACACCGCATTGAAAAATTGCTGGTTGTTGATGATGCCGGTCGTTGCGTTGGTTTGATTACAGTCAAAGACATTGAAAAAACCCAACTAAACCCGAATGCTGCCAAAGATGCGCAAGGCCGTCTGCGTGCAGCTGCGGCCACCAGTGTTGGTGAAGACGGTTTTGAACGTGCCGAACGTCTGATTGATGCCGGCGTTGATCTGTTGGTTGTTGATACAGCCCACGGCCATTCGCAGCGCGTTCTCGATGCAGTGACCCGCATCAAAAAACTCTCCAGCGGTGTCCGCATTCTGGCTGGTAACGTGGCAACCGCCGGTGGTACCTTGGCGCTGATAGATGCCGGTGCCGATGCTGTTAAGGTTGGTATTGGCCCTGGCTCAATCTGCACTACCCGAATTGTTGCAGGCGTTGGGGTTCCGCAGCTTTCAGCCATTATGTCGGCTGTTGAAGTGGCGCAGAAACACAATATTCCGGTGATTGCTGACGGTGGTATCAAATTCTCCGGCGATTTCGCCAAGGCACTGGCCGCTGGTGCGGTTGCTGCTATGGCTGGGTCCTTGCTTGCCGGTACGGAAGAAAGCCCGGGCGAAGTTTACCTGCATCAGGGGCGTTCATTCAAAGCTTACCGCGGCATGGGTTCGGTTGGTGCAATGGCTCGTGGTTCTGCCGACCGTTATTTCCAGGCAGAAGTACGTGACGAACTGAAGCTGGTACCGGAAGGTATTGAAGGTCAGGTGGCTTACAAAGGCCCTGTCGGCAATGTGCTGCATCAGTTGGCTGGTGGTCTTCGCGCATCAATGGGCTATGTGGGCGCAAAAAATCTGGAAGAATTCCGCGAAAAAGCAACTTTCGTACGTATTTCTAATGCAGGTTTGAGGGAAAGCCATTCACATGGTGTGACCATCACCCGTGAAAGCCCGAATTACCCAAGCGCATAATAAGCTTGATTGAATATTACATTAAAAAAGCCCGCTTTTCTCAAAGCGGGCTTTTTTGCGTTAATTTTGCATCTTCGCGAGTGATTTCAGCTCCTGATCGCTGACCTTAAGCTGTTGCACAGCTTTTGAAATACAATCAGAAAGCGCCATAAAATCAGCCCGTCGCAGACTTTGTTTGCGCCATAACATGCCGATTTCGCGTGATGGCTGTTCGCCTTCGAAAGGGATAATTCGCATTTTCATGTGGCTTGCTTCGGCACGTACAGCAATTTCCGGAATGAGCGTCAACCCCATGCCGTGACTGACCATTTGCAGCAGCGTGGCCATGCTGGTGGCGCCATATTTCACCAATTGGCGTTGATGTGGTTTGGTGCAGAATTCCAGTGCTTGTTCGCGCAGACAATGACCTTCTTCCAGCAATAGCAACTGATCCAGTGCAACGCGATCCTGTGTCATTGGTCCATCGAGAATATCAGTGTCATTGGTGGCGGTTGCAATAAGAAAACGGTCGTTAAAAAGCGATGTATGCGCCAAGCGATCATCGTCGACGGGCAGTGCGGCGACAATGGCATCCAGCTCGCCATTGTTGAGATCTTCCAGCAAGCGTGCCGTCATTGCTTCGCGCAGTTCAAGGCGGAATTGCGGATATTGATTACGCAGTAACGGGATGAGCAGCGGCACAATATAGGGCGCGATGGTTGGAATGATACCAAGCCTCATGCGCGCACTAAGCAGGCCTTTGTTAATAGCAGTAACATCTTCCAGTGCCTGAATATCCATCAAAATGGACTGAATACGCGGACGCAGAATTTTGCCAAGCTCGGTGATGATCACACTGCGCTGGGTGCGCTCGAAAAGAGGCGCACCGGCGAGATCTTCCATTTCGGCAATTTGTGCCGACAAGGCTGGCTGCGAAACATGCACTGTTTCAGCGGCTTTGCGAAAATGAAGCGTAGTGGCGAGCGCTTCGAAATAGCGCATTTGTCTGACTGTAAACATGATAAGGTATTCCTATCAGTCTTTCATGAAAATGCAATTAGAGATTATGATAAGAATAGTTCTAAACTGCCTTTATCAAAGGGCGCGTCTGTGAGAGACTTGTATTTATAGACGTGAGCCTTGGCTCCATTCAGGAGCATTTAACATGTTTATACCAAAAGGGAGAGACCATTTATGACCGATCGCCCGATTATGACCACAACCGGTGGTGCACCTGTTCCGGACAATCAAAACTCGTTGACCGCCGGTGAGCGCGGCCCTGTTTTGATGCAGGATTATCAGCTGATTGAAAAGCTGGCGCATCAAAATCGTGAACGCATTCCTGAGCGTGCTGTGCATGCGAAAGGTTGGGGTGCACATGGCACTTTGACCATTACTGGTGACATTTCCAAATATACCAAGGCTTCCGCATTGCAGCCGGGAGCTGTTACCCCGATGTTGGCGCGTTTTTCGACCGTTGCCGGTGAGCAGGGTGCAGCGGATGCCGAGCGCGATGTACGCGGCTTTGCTTTGAAATTCTATACGCCTGAAGGCAATTGGGATTTGGTTGGCAATAATACGCCGGTGTTTTTTGTGCGTGACCCGATGAAGTTCCCGGATTTTATCCATACGCAGAAACGCCATCCGAAAACCAATCTGCGCTCGGCCACAGCGATGTGGGATTTCTGGTCATTGTCACCGGAAAGTCTGCATCAGGTGACAATTTTGATGTCTGACCGCGGTTTGCCGACCGATGTGCGCCACATCAATGGTTATGGTTCGCACACTTATTCTTTCTGGAATGATCAAGGCGAGCGTTATTGGGTAAAATT
Organism: Paenochrobactrum sp. BZR 201-1; assembly: GCF_044987585.2. Classification (NCBI taxonomy): domain Bacteria; kingdom Pseudomonadati; phylum Pseudomonadota; class Alphaproteobacteria; order Hyphomicrobiales; family Brucellaceae; genus Paenochrobactrum; species Paenochrobactrum sp. BZR 201-1. Next base: position 50,723 of record NZ_JBJDRZ020000005.1, read on the forward strand.
CCACTTTAAAACCATGCAGGGTCACAAGCATTGGACCAATGATGAAGCTGAGCATGTTGTGGGTAAAACCCGTGAATCGACACAGGAAGACCTCTACGGTTCTATTGAAAAAGGCGAGTTTCCGCGCTGGAAAGTGCAGGTGCAGATCATGCCTGAAACGGATGCCGACAAGACGCCTTATAATCCGTTTGATCTGACCAAAGTCTGGCCGCATGCGGATTATCCGCCAATTGATATTGGTGTGATGGAATTGAACCGTAATCCGGAAAACTATTTTGCGGAAATTGAAAACGCAGCCTTTTCTCCATCCAATATTGTGCCAGGGATCAGCTATTCGCCGGATAAAATGTTGCAGGCACGCTTATTCTCTTATGCGGATGCACATCGCCATCGTTTGGGCACCCATTATGAGCATATTCCGGTCAACCAGCCGAAATGCCCTGTGCATCACTATCACCGCGATGGTCAGATGAATACATTCGGTGGTATCGCAACCGGCAATCCTGATGCTTATTATGAGCCGAATTCTTTCAATGGCCCGGTCGAGCAGCCTTCTGCCAAAGAGCCGCCACTGAGAATCAACGGTGATGCCGAGCGTTACAATCACCGTATCGGCAACGATGATTATTCACAGCCACGCGCTTTGTTTAATCTTTTTAATGATGGCGAAAAAGCACGTCTTTTCTCGAATATTGCTGCAGCAATGGGTGGCGTGCCGGGCTTTATCATTGAGCGCCAGCTTGGCCATTTCAAGCTGATCCATCCGGATTATGAAGCGGGTGTACGTAAGGCTCTCCACCAAGCCCACGGCTATGATGCCAATACGATTTCCAACGAGGAAAAAGCGGGTATCAACGCTTAAGGCGTGTGATAAATCGAACGGATTGAAAAGGAGGGGGCAACCCCTCTTTTTTAAAAAGAGCAATCAGATGATTAAAATGTCTTTACTGCATTGTTAATATTTTGATGTTGATCATATAGATTTGTTATGGCCATTTATATAAATAAATAGAATATTATGTTTTGAATTTTCAATTTATATAATTGATTGTCATCTTATCGAGGCAAATTACTATCTATAGTTCTTAATGATATATTTTTATTGATCTTTGAATTATCTTAATCAGGTAATCGCTTTTGATTCTATGACGGAAGGCGAATAAGATGATGTTGTTTTTATTTGTTTTTATGACGATGGCACTCGGTTTTAATTGGCTTGGCTATCGAAAATTATCGCTGGTTTTTTTAGTTTTTTGCCTAAGTTTCGCGATTAAAGAGTTTTTATGGGAAATTCACAGTTCTGATTATGGCTATAGCATGCCGTGGCTTCAGCTATGATTTGAAGTCAATTTGAAGGCGGATTGATATGAGTATTTTCAATACAGGTGATCAGAATGGCTCCGTTAGGCAGCACCAATGGACGGGATTTCATTTCTTATATTTACTCGGTATGATGTTTGTTGTTGCTGCGATTTTGACCGCAGCAATGATATTGCAATATGCTTATGGTGAATTGCCTTGTCCGCTTTGTTTGCTGCAACGTCTTGCCATGTTGGGTGTGTGCTTTGGTGTGATGCTGCAATTTCGCTACGGTCTGACGTTCCAACATGCTGGCGTCACTCTGTTTTTTGCGATATTCCTGATGATTGTTTCTGTACGCCAAACACTTCTCGATATTTATGTCCGTCCAGGGCATGAATATATTGGCAGTGCTGTTTTTGGTTTGCATATGCCGGTATGGTCAGTTTTAATTGGTTTGGCTCTTATTTTGGCGACATCATTACAAATGATGCTATGGGGCGGCATCAACTATCGCAGCAATGCAAAAATCAAAGCATTTCCGTTACTTAAGATCGCAGCAATCGTTCTGAGCTCTTATGTGCTTCTCATTGCTGTTGTGAACACGGTTTCAGTATTATTGCAATGCGGTGCAGGGCAGTGCCATACAATGGGCTATGCGTTGCTAAAATAATCCAAAAAGCGAAGTTGGGTCTGATCAATGGCTTAAGCCGCATCAATATACCATCCTTATTGTGTTTTATGTTGCCATTTGCAGCCGGGCATGATTATGCGGAGCTGGTAATACTGGTAATAAGGATGGCTAGGGAAAAATAATGCGGCTTGGCGGACGCCTACAGGCGGCGATAGAAGTACTGGAAGATATTGAGGCCAAAAAGCGCCCCGCTTCTGATGCTTTAAAAGATTGGGGCTCTTCGCATCGTTTTGCCGGCGCGGGGGATCGCGCAGTGATTGGCAATATCGTTTACGATGCTTTGCGCCGCAAGCTTTCGCTTGGCTGGCTGATGGGCAGCGACAGCGCATCATCGCTTGCCTATGGCGCATTGCTGCGTGATGGTGGCCTGACTTATGAAGATATCATGGTCGCTATCGCGAACGACAAATTCCGCCCGCCGGAATTGTCGGGCGAACAGCTTGAGCATTGGCAGAACAACGATATTACCAAAGCCGAAGAGTATATTCAGGCGGATGTGCCTTTATGGTGCGTTGATAAATTGCGCGGTACATTCGGTGATGATTGGGTGGCCCAATCTGCCGCTTTGGCTGATCGTCCGCCGGTAGATTTACGTGTTAATCGCCTTAAAGCCACCCGTGATCAGGTGTTGCAGGCATTGGATGGCACAGATGCGACTGCTGCACCTTTCCTTGATGATGCGGTCCGTATTCCACCCATTGAAGCGCTGGGTCGCCATCCCAATGTGCAAACCGGACAGGCATTTCAGGATGGCTGGTTTGAGGTGCAGGATTTAGGTTCGCAAATTGCGGCGAAACTCGCCAATGCAAAAGCTGGCGAGCAGGTGCTCGATTATTGCGCCGGAGCAGGGGGCAAAACCTTGTCACTGGCGGCTGCCATGGAAAATCGCGGCCAAATCCATGCTTTTGATGCGGAAGCTGCCCGTCTGTCACCGATTTATGATCGTTTGCAGCGTGCCGGTGTGCGCAACACGCAAGGCTATAATAAGCAGGCTGATCTGGAGCCTTTGAAAGGCCAGATGGATCTGGTTCTGACTGATGCACCATGCACGGGAGCAGGCACATGGCGCCGTCGCCCGGATGCAAAATGGCGCTTGACCGACCAGCAATTGGCCGCGCGCCAGCAAGATCAGCAGGAGGTGCTGAACAGCGCCAAACATTATCTGAAAGCGGGTGGTCGTTTCGTTTATGTCACCTGTTCGGTTTTCGACAGTGAAAACAATCTGCAAATTGAGAAGTTCTTGACTGAAAACAGCAATTTCTCTGAAGAGAAAATCGACCTTTCATGCATTTCCGGCGCAGATTTTGGCGATATACAGCCGGTTTTCATGTCCAAAGGCTGTGTTTTCGCACCAAAACAAACCATGACTGATGGTTTTTATGTAGCAATTCTAAAGAAGCGCGCCTGACAACAGATTATTTATCATCTGTCAGGCAGTATAGGAAAAGAATAACTAGCTTCTTTGAGAACGGACTGCATAAATACAAAACTGTCATATGAAATCAGGTATGTTTTGGGAGGACTTATGTCAGATGCGAGAATAGCCGAAGCTGATTTCCAGCTGCGTGTTGAGGAAAGCTTCGCAAGGCAGCCGGCCTTGAAGCTGATCGGCGCGGATTTAACGCGCTGCGAACCGGGTATTGTGGAAATCGAATTGCCGTTTCGCAATGATCTCACCCAGCAGCACGGCTATTTGCATGCCGGCATTATTTCGGCAGCGCTTGATTCTGCCTGTGGTTATGCAGCTTTCACGCTGATGCCGGCTGATGCAGCCGTACTGACCATCGAGTTCAAGGTCAATTTGCTGGCACCGGGGCAGGGCGACAGGTTTTTATTCCGTGGCGAAGTCACAAAGCCTGGTCGCACCATCATGGTGAGCGACGGACAGGCCTTTGCCGTGACCGACACGGAAGTGCGCTTGATTGCGACGATGACAGCGACCGTGATGGTCGTGCAGGATCGTAAAGGGTTGCAGGGTTAAAAAGTCACAGACACGGCTTTGGGGGTGGAGTAACGGGTTTTCCTGTATTTCTGCTTGCACTGTTGTTAAAAGCGACGAAAATGCCCATTGCAACAAGACAGTTTTTTCTTTAGATGCTTCACATGAGCACCAATCATCCCGACACCATCCTTATCATCGACTTCGGAAGTCAGGTCACGCAGCTGATAGCGCGTCGTGTCCGTGAGGCCGGAGTTTATTCTGAAATCGTGCCTTTCCAGCTGGCCGATGACGCATTCAAGCGGATCAATCCGCGTGCTGTCATCCTGTCCGGAAGCCCGCACTCAACCACTGATATCGGCAGCCCGCGTGCGCCGCAGGCAGTGTTTGAAGCCGGCATTCCGGTGCTTGGCATTTGCTATGGTGAACAGACCATGTGCGAACAGCTCGGCGGTAAAGTTGAAAGCGGCCATGACCGTGAATTTGGTCGTGCCTTCCTGGACGTTCAGGAAGACAGCGCGCTGTTCAACGGTCTGTGGGCAAAAGGCACCCGTCATCAGGTTTGGATGAGCCATGGTGACCGCGTAACTGCGTTGCCTGAAGGCTTCAAAATTATCGGAACCTCCACCAACGCGCCTTATGCTGCTATCGCTGATGAAAAGCGCAAATATTATGGCGTGCAATTCCATCCGGAAGTGGTGCACACACCGGACGGTGCGAAACTCCTGCAAAATTTCGTCCACAATATCGCTGGCATCAAGCCGGACTGGACAATGACCGCTTACCGCCAGCAGGCTGTGGAAGCCATCCGCAAGCAGGTGGGTTCGGGCAAAGTGATCTGCGCCCTTTCAGGTGGTGTGGATTCCTCCGTTGCAGCTCTTCTCATCCATGAAGCTGTTGGCGATCAGCTGACCTGCATTCTGGTTGATCACGGGTTGATGCGCAAAAATGAAGCGGCTGACGTTGTTGCAATGTTCAAAGAACATTACAATCTTCCGTTGATTTTGGTGAATGCACAGGATCGTTTCATTTCCGCACTGGAAGGTGAAACCGACCCTGAGAAGAAGCGTAAAACCATTGGTCGTCTCTTCATCGAAGTGTTTGAAGAAGAAGCTAAAAAACTAGGCGGCGCTGACTTCCTCGCTCAAGGTACGCTCTATCCGGATGTGATTGAAAGTGTTTCTTTCACCGGTGGTCCGTCGGTTACGATCAAATCGCACCACAATGTGGGTGGCTTGCCTGAGCGCATGAATATGCAGCTCGTCGAACCTTTGCGCGAATTGTTTAAAGACGAAGTGCGCGTGTTGGGTAAAGAGCTTGGTTTGCCGGATAGCTTCATTGGCCGTCACCCGTTCCCGGGTCCGGGTCTTGCTATTCGCTGCCCGGGTGGCATCACCCGCGAAAAGCTGGAAATCCTGCGTGAAGCCGATGCGGTTTACTTGGATGAAATCCGCAAAGCCGGTCTTTATGACACCATTTGGCAGGCTTTTGCCGTGCTGCTGCCGGTGCAAACCGTTGGCGTGATGGGCGATGGCCGTACCTATGAATTCGTATGTGCGTTGCGTGCAGTCACTTCCGTTGATGGTATGACTGCCGATTTTTACCACTACGACATGGACTTCTTGGCGAAAGCCGCCACTCGTATCATCAATGAAGTGCGCGGTATCAACCGCGTCGTCTATGACATCACTTCGAAGCCTCCGGGCACCATCGAGTGGGAATAAGTTAAAGAACAATGCGCCGATTGGCGCATTGTTTCTTTTTGGATCTATAATGAGCGCATAAACCTTAGCGAGCAAGTAAATGAACAGCAGCGAAAAGATTTATTCCGGCAAGACCAAAGACCTCTACGCACTAGAGAACGGCAACGTTCTTCTGGTGTTCAAGGATGATGTAACCGGCGCGGACGGTGTGATTGATCCGGGCGCAAATACCGTTATCGGTCAGGTTGAAGGCAAGGGACGCAAGTCTCTGGCTATGACGGATTATTTCTTTAAGCGTTTACATGCTGCTGATGTCGCCACCCATCTGGTCAATCTTGATCTTGAAAAAGGCACGATGGAAGTGCGCCGTGCCGAGCCTTTGGGCAAGGATATCAACGGCACCGGCGGTTTTGAATTTGTTTGCCGCACACGCCCTTGGGGCAGCTTCATTCGCCGTTATCAGCAATATATACGTGATACAGAACAGAAGTTTGATTATCTGGTTGAAATCACGGTTAAAGACGATGAACGCGGTGATCCGTTGATCAATGACGACACAATCGTGGCGCTTGGCCTTCTGAGTCTTGACCACTTGTCTAAGGCCAAAGACATTACCCGTAATGTATGCCGCATCGTTGAGGCTGACCTGCGTGGCCTCGGCCTGACCCTAATCGATATGAAAATCGAAATTGGTCTGATTGACGGTGAGGTTGTGGTGATTGATGAAATTTCTGCTGATGCGATGCGCGTTATGGACGAAAGCGGCAAGGTGCTTGAGCACGCCAAAGTCTATGAAAAGCTGATCGGCTGATTGATCATCCATAACGGATTGTGATGAAAACAACACCGCCGCGATTATTCATTCGTGGCGGTGTTTTTATTTCAAAGCCTTTTGAAATTGTGTGAGGCAGTTTTCATCAAAGGCTTTTTGGGTGTAAACACGAACAGCAGTGCATTGGCATGCGCGCCACTTTATTTCAGGGAGAAAATGAATGCGTATCGGTTTAATCGGCTATGGTAATATTTCGCGAACTTTGATGAAGTTGCTGAGCGATGAATTAGCCGCTCCTTTAACCTCCCTGACTGTTTTATGTTTGCCGGAATTTACTGAAATCACCCGCCAGCAATTGGCGGAAGAAGGCAAAAATGTTGCCAGCGAATTAACGGTTATTGATAATGGTGAAGTATTTTTAGCCGCTTCTTTTGATTTGGTTATTGAATGTGCCGGCCATGCAGCTGTTTCTGCCTATGTTCCGAATTTCTTAGGTCGAGGCACTGATACAATCATCGTCTCAATCGGTGCACTGGCAGATGATGAATTGGAAACACGTTTGCGCAAAGCGGCAGACATGGGTGGCGGTCAGATCATTCTGCCAGCTGGTGCCATTGGTGGCGTTGATATTCTGTCGGCACTGCGTCCAGCTGGTTTAACAAGTGTGACCTATCGCGGCCGTAAGCCACCAGTGGCGTGGTCTGGCACACCTGCTGAAGATATTCTGGATCTGCCGAATGTCAAAGAGGCGGTGGTTTTCTTTAAGGGCAATGCACGTGATGCGGCGCAGCAATATCCGAAAAATGCCAATGTCGCCGCAACGCTCGCGCTGGCAGGTTTAGGCTTTGAAGCTACTAAAGTGGAGCTGGTGGCTGATCCTTTAGCACCGGGCAATGTGCATGAATATCATGTGGAATCACCGGTCGCCAATTATCGTATCGAGATTGAAAACAAGCCGTCTGCGGGCAATGCAAAAACCTCTGTGACAACAGTTTACAGCGTCTTGCGTGCGGTGATGAACCGGATTCAGGCGGTGGTTATTTAAGCTCCAACACTGAACCTATTAAAAAAAGCGGCGTATTATTTGATGCGCCGCTTTTTTTGTTTTTAAAGAATACGGGTGGCATAAATTTCATTCGCTGGCAGTGGTAAAAGACGGTTGGCCATTTCGGCTTTCAGATCTTCCAGATGCGCGATTTCTTTCGGCGTTTTATCCGCTTTGGCTCCAAGGCGGACAAATTCTTCCCTGACATGGCCAGCCTTGATCACAGCTTCAACGGTTTTATCGCGATAGGTAAAGCGCCAGACATAGGGCCCCGGAAAATCGTCGATAACATTGCTGCCGCCCAAAGATTTGTCGATCGTCAGGCGGTTATCTGTGAGGGCGCGAGTGACCATTTCCATGCAATCGCGGCCACCGGGGCCGGAAAAAGCGGTGGTGATGTTAATTTCACGGCGTTCGATTGGCTTATCAAACAAAGCAAAAGCTGCCTGCATTGCTTTGAGTGCGTGGGTCACGCCACCTGGAAAACCGCCACCGTGATAGGTGTTGATATCATAAAATGAGAAAGTCAGCGTCATGCCGTTCTCGGCAACAGAAATGGTGTCATGCATGGGTTATGGCTTTCAGATTAGGGATGAAACGATCTAAAAAACGGGTGGTGGCAGGCATGAAATGCGAGCCATGGTGGAACATCGGATCAAGGGAGGAGATGATCATTCGTCCATTGGTTGATACATCATCTACATAAAGGACAGGGCGGTTGTCACCATCACGCACCAGAATGTCAGCACTTGTCGGCGGCTCGAACCAGCCATGCAAATGCCATGTCACATCTTGGGCCACCATATTTTGCATCAAAGGATGTTCAGGCGCGGTAATCCTCACACCAAGATCAGCTTGTTCGTCCAGCCACCACCACCAATTGGTCGGTGTCTCGTGAAAATTGATATGGTCAAGCCATAGGTCTGAACGGCTTTCACCTAAGGCAATGACCGTGCCGCCGTTTTCCAAATGTTTAGCAACAACAGGCTTTTGCGCGCTCATTCTTTGGGCCGGTGTGCGGCATGGAACCCAGAGAATGTCGGTTGGGGCGAGAACTGAACCAAGCTCTTCCGGTGTGGTGATCACATCAAAAGCGTCAGTGTAAGCCTCACCTTCAAGGCTGTGAATATGATAATAATTGCCGCTTGAAGGCACGACGATGCGTGGCGCATTTGCCTTGTCGCGCAACCTTGCACCCTGATAATTTTGTGCTTTGGCCAGTGGCAGATCAGCATGCGGCTGCTGAAAATGTGATGTGCTTTCCTCAAGACAAGCGCCGCCCAATACCCAATCCAAAATGCGTTCACTCAATAAAGGAGCGAGCCCCCATTCAAGCCCCATTGACGCCAGATCATTGCCGGAATGGGAAAAAAACTTGCCGCCTTTGGCACGGTGCCAAACCCAATCGACGGGTACAAATTTTGCGCCAAGTCCATTTATCGCTACCGCATTTTCCGGCAAAGGATTGCAGCCACGACCGTAAAAACCGGCAACATTTTTGTTGGTTTCGAGCTTTTTGAGGTCAATTTCTGCAAAAATCGGGTGAAAATTGAGCGAATTGAGATCAAAATCGGCACGTTTTGGTGCAAAAATTGGCTGATATTGATGCAAACCATCCAAAAATGGGCGCACAATATGGCCGTTAAAAAACCATCGGCCGCCTTTATCCATGAATGTTTCGAGGGCAGGTTTAAGCCGCAACAGAACATTCTGGTCGCATTGCTGGCCAGTGATCAACCCCTGATGTTGCGCCAATATCTGCGCATCAAAATCAGCCTGTTCAACAATGGTGACAAGGCCTTTATCTGCGGCTTGACGGATAATGGGTGAAACATCGCCAAAAGCGGATTTTAAATAAATGACACTCATGCTGCTTCTTTTCCGGCAAAAGCGGGGAGAATGGCTTTGCGCGCTTCTTCATTTGGGCCGCTGACATCAACCCAGCGCATCGGTACACCATAAAGTTCGGCCAGTTTTTCCGGCACAATCATATCGCCGACTTGGCCATGTTCTTCGCGGCCCTCAGGCAGCATCAGCAAAACATCGTCGGCGGCAGCCAGCGCATGGTTTGGATCATGGGTGGTGAAAATAATCGCATATTCACGCTTGCGGCGTAATGTATCGAGAAGTTTGAGGGTTTTATCCTGATTGCCCAGATCAAGCGCGGAAGTAGGTTCGTCAAAAACCAGCACAGGCGATCCGGTGGCAAGGGCGCGCGCGATCAGCACCAATTGGCGCTGGCCACCTGACATGCGGTCGTAGCGTAATTCCGCTAATGCGCAGGCCCCCACTTCTTCCATTGCCTGATAGGCAAATTCACGGTCTTGCTGACTTGGTTGCCCGAACAAACCTAAATGAGCAGCTCTGCCCATCGTGACAACTTCAAGGCCGGAGAGTTTTGCCTGCGATGCACCATGTTGGGGCACATAACCGGCAATTTTAGGCGCATGGCGCGCACCTTGATGCAAAGCTTGAAAGCCAAGCAGCGCACGCAGCAAAGTGGTTTTACCACGGCCATTGGGGCCAAGAATAGCGAGGGAACGCCCTACCGGTACGCTAAAATTGATATTTTGAAATAATGTCCGTTTGCCAAAAACAACGGATGCAGCTTCCAGGCCGATCATGTGCGGTTTGCCTCGCTGAAATGACGGCGCAGAAGGACTGCAAAAACCGGCGCACCAATGAGTGCCGTCAATACGCCAAGCGGAATTTCTGCCGCTGTTAATGTGCGCGCCAATGTGTCGATAAAGGTGAGATAGGCAGCACCTAGAATGGCGGATGCAGGGATCAATGCACGGTGATCGTCACCAACAATAATACGTGCTGCATGTGGCACAACAAGGCCGATCCAGCCGATAATGCCTGCAACCGCGACAGATGTACCCGTCATCAAGGAGATGGCGGCAAAAATAATCCAGCGCTCTTTGTCAGGATTAACACCAAGCGAACGTGCTTCGCTTTCTTCCAATGCCAGCAGGTTGAGGCGATAGCGCAGCATATAGATAATAAGCAGACCGATAGCCATGCCGGGAACAGCCAAGCCCAAGCGTGCCCATGTGGCGGTGGAGAAAGAGCCCATCAACCAATAGACAATGGCGGGAAGCGAAGTATTCGGATCGGCCAGAAACTGTACGATGGAAACAAGGGCGGCAAAAAGCGCACCGATAATGGTGCCGGACAAGATAACGGTGATAACTTCGGTACGGCCATTAATACGTGCCAATGCGCCAACAATGATGAGCGCAACAAGCCCTAATGAAAAAGCCATGCCGAGCAGTATGATGCCGGAAAGACCGAAGAAAATGGCTAATGCGCCGCCAAAAGCTGCACCTTGGCTGATGCCCAGAATTTGAGGGGATACAAGCGGGTTGCGAAACACGCCTTGTAAAGCTGCGCCACCCACAGCAAGGGCCGCACCGGAAATGGCTGCCAGCAGCACGCGAGGCAAACGCACCAGCAGCACGATGCGCTCATCCATCGTTTCGGGTGAGGCAGATGGATTAAAAAGACTATGGGTTAAAATTTCTAAAATACGTTGGGGACTGACGGAAAAACGACCGGCACACATCGAAAAAAGCATGACTGCAACAAGACCGGCAATCATCAGCCCGAAGCTGCCAACCCGATACGCCGTCTGATGACGGCGTATCGTATTTGTCATGGCTTCTGTCGAAACAGAGCTCATATTATTTGCTCGCAAATTGGGCGTAATTGGTGGTGGCGCCCTGCATGTCCATCCACAAAATGCCGTCAATATCGGCATCAGTCAGGTCATAATTATAAAGGGTTTTATAAGCTTTCTTCATTTCATCGCGAAGATCATATTGGAAGAGATCAGGATGAAGAAGATTGGCCAGCCACATCCATGTCAGCGGGCTTTCCTGACTTGGCGGATCCCAGCGATAACCACCAAGCGGCAGTTTATAAACTTTTTTATCCTGTGCGGCTTTGGTCAGCGACAGGATCGGATCATTCATGACACGGTCAAGGCCAAGCTTGGCTTCAAAGCTGTTGAGCAGGATAACGTCAGGGTTCCATTCGGCGATCTGTTCAGGGCTGATGGTGGTGCCATTACCTTTGACATCGGCAGACGCATTAATGCCGCCGGTCAAATCAATATACCATGCGTTATAATTGCCTTCATTGCCGGATGCTGTGAGGTTTTCCATCGAGCGACCAAGATAAAGCACTTTAGGACGTTTATCGGTGGCAATATCTTTGGTTTTTGCTGCCATTTCGTTGGCAACTTCATCACGCCAGCCATTGATCAGCGCGGCGCGTTCCGGCTTGCCGATAGCGGTTGCGACCATGTTTTGGTAGTAGCGCGCTTTTTCTTCGGTGCCATAAGAAATAAGCGCCACATTCAAGCCCGCATTGGTCAGCGGATCAACCAGATCCGCGCCATAATCTGCCCACTGGATCACCAGATCAGGATTGGTGGCGGCAAGCTCTTCAATATTGGGAATGAAGTTTGGTGCGGTAATATCGGACGGAATCTCTTTGGCTTCAGGGAATATCTTGCCCAAGATACCTTCCATAATCGCTGATTTTGCCGTCGGGTTCATACCCACCAGTTTGGAAGTGCCGCCATCAATCGAAATGATGGTGGAGGCCATCGGGATGGGAATGGAGGCGATACGTTCGGCTGGTTTGGATAAGGTGACGGTGCGCCCGCCCTGATCTTTTAAAACAATGGGTTCTGCTGCTGCGCTTGATGCAGTGAGCGAAATAAGGGCAACAGAGACGGTGGCGGCAAGCATCTTGGCGTTCTTCAACACGATACGACCTCAAAGGTTGCTGGTCAGGTGTCAAACAAAATTTGGGAGGATTTTGCCTGAGAAACGCAGCGGGAAACATATCCGGGTGGTTTTGTTGAATGACAAACAAAACCACGCTTACAACTTTGAGCTAATACAAAATGATGAGTATCTGTGTCAAGTTTAATGTGGAGTGCTTAAATCAGGTTTTAGCTAGCGGTTTTGTTGTTCTTTAAGGAGCAACGCACGTTTACGTTCAACGCCCCAACGATAGCCTGAAAGGCCACCATCATTGCGTATAACGCGGTGACAGGGGATGATGACGGCTATTTTATTGGCGCCACAAGCACCGGCCACAGCGCGGCTGGCAGAGGGCTGACCGATACGGTTGGCCAGATCGGAATAGCTGGTGGTTTTACCGCTTGGAATGTTGCGTAAAGCTTGCCAGACTTTTTGTTGAAAAACTGTGCCTTGAATATCAAGCGGCAATTCAAATTTTTGTGCCGGATTTTCAATATGGGCGATCACGGCAGCAATATGCATATTAAAACCGGCATCGCCGCCGCTGAGCCTTGCCTGCGGAAAACGATCTTGCAGATTTTGCACCAATTCTTCCGGATCGTCGCCAAGTGTAACCGCGCAAATGCCTTTTGATGTTGCGGCAATGAGTACGGAGCCTAATGAGCATTCAGCAACTGCAAATTGGATGTCCATGTTCTTACCACCTTTTTTAAAAGCTGTCGGGCTCATGCCAAGCATGTCGTCAGCATGGTGGTAAAATTGGCTTGATGATTGAAAACCGGCATCATAAATGGCTTGAGTGACGTTGTTATTCTCATTCGATAACGCCTCACGTATGCGGTCGGCACGATAGTTCTGCGCATAGCGTTTTGGCGTCAGGCCGGTCAGGGTTTTAAACTGCCGCTGGAAATAAAACGGGCTTAATCCAACCGATTTTGCCAGTTCAGCCAGTGGGATATTCTCTTCTGATTGTTCAACCAGTCGGCAGGCTTTTTCAATTGCAATCGTTAATTTGTCGGCAGCCTCTGCCTGAGCGGGTTTGCAGCGCTTACAGGCACGAAAGCCCGCAGCTTCTGCTTGCGCGGGTGTATCATAGAAGCTGATATTTTCGGGATGAGGACGGCGCGCAGGGCAACAGGGCAAACAGTAAATGCCGGTTGTTTCAACTGCAAAAACGAAATCTTTTGCGGTCTTGTCTCTGTTCATGATCTTGAGCCAGCGCGGATCATCTTCAATTGTTATAGGGGCAACGGGTAATTTTTTATCGGTTCTGGTCATGAAACTTGCCTCATATTGTCTATACCTTCATAGAACTAACCGGCATTCGCTGCATCCTGATTCTTGCTTTTAAATTCTGTTGCATCCGATCAGATGCAGGTAAAGCAGCTTTAATCCAGTGTGTTTGGTAACGTTTAAAAATGTCCCACGCGTGCATAGAATTGCATTTTTTATGTAATATTTGAGAGAGAAGCAGGGTGTACTCTTTTCTTTGAATATGACTGCTTGATTGGCGCGAGATCTGGTGTGGTTTATATTCAGTATTTGTTCTTGCTAGAATATTTTTTTTCTAACAATTTGTAATTATTATGTTTTTTATTTTTTTATTCAGAAATTCTGTATTTGTCATATCAATGTTACTTAATATTGCTAGATGGCATTTATGTTGAAAAACGTGCAGCCATACTCGTCAAATTTGATGCAACAGTTTTTTTGCACAGCTGTGCAAGAAAACTGTTGACTTCATTCTCAATTCAAACGAGGCTTGATGGTGAGGAGGTGGCTGATCGTCAAGATTTGCTGCCATTGGAGGAACATAACGGGGTCGGATTGCGGGGTTTTTTCGCTTTGCAATATTGTGCACCGGTAAAAGGACTATCAGGGGAGGGTACAATGTGTGATGCACAGTGTGGCGGAGCTTGCGCATTATCGTATTCGCATGGTGTGAGCTGATGGCTGCACCCGACTATGTAAATATTCAATCTGGCTCCCAAAGATCAGATGGTAATATCAGCCGTTGGAAGAAACTGCGCTATCAGGCCAAGGTTGCCATGCGCGAACCGACAACGTTGGTTGGCATTCTGGCAGCCTTATTATTTACTTATCTTATCGTTGTTCCGATAATTTCCATCCTGATGGATTCCGTCACCGTTCAGTTCGGTGATGAGCGTCGCATTGGTTCCGAGCTTGGAAGTGGCACACTTTATTATCTCAAGCGTGCTTTTAGCTCGCCGGTAGCAGTCGATCTGTTCTGGGAGCCGCTGCGCAATACATTGATGGTTTCTGCTGGTGCCATTGTGCTTTCCATGGCGATCGGCGGCATTTTGGGTTGGCTATTGAGCCGCACCGATATGTTTGCGCGTCGCTGGTTTGCCACTGCGCTGATCGTACCCTATATGCTGCCGGCCTGGACATTTGCTCTTGCATGGACAACATTATTTAAAAACCGTACTGTTGGCGGTCAGCCGGGCTGGTTCGAGCATTTGGGTTTTTCGCCGCCGGATTGGCTGGCTTATGGACAGTTCCCGATCACTATCATTCTGGCGCTGCATTACACGCCTTTTGTCATTTTGTTGTTTGGCTCGGCACTGCGCCGTTTTGACAGCCAGCTGGAAGATTCTGCCCGTATTTTGGGTGCCGGTGGCCGCACCGTTGCTATGCAGGTGATTTTGCCGCTGATGCGTCCGGCGCTGATGTCGGCAATGGTATTGATCTTTGCCAAATGCTTGGGTGAATTTGGTGTGGCTTACGTGCTTGGTCTGCCGGTTAAATTTGATGTGCTGGCCACATCGCTTTACCGCTCGATCGGCTCGCGTCAAACTGGTGTGGCCGGTGTTCTGGCCGGTGCGATCATGCTGATCGGTATTATCACAATTTTGATTGATGCGCGTTTAGTGCGTGAAGCCCGCCGTTTTGTCACCGTCGGTGGTAAGGGCGCGATGAACCGTCCGTCCCGCCTTGGCAGTTGGCGCATTCCGGCCACCGGTTTTGCGGCTCTCATCTTCTTGTTCAGCGTTGGCCTGCCTTTGCTGACATTGCTGCTCTCCACCATCATGCGTGTGCCGGCAAGTTTTGTCTGGTCAAATTTTACGCTGGATTATTGGATTGGCGTGGATCTGCCGACTATCGCCATGCGCACCGGTATTTTGTTGAGCCCTGAACTGTGGAAAGCCGCCTTCAATACGCTGTGGATTGTTGGTCTGGCATCGGTTTGCTCCGGTTTGCTTGGAATTCTCGTTGGCTATGTGGTGGTACGCACCCCTGTCAGGCCGCTGTCGATCTTCCTGCGTCAAGTCACCTTCATGCCTTATCTTGTGCCGGGTATTGCTTTTGCGGCGGCTTATTTGTCGCTCTTTGCAGTGCAACGCGGACCAATACCAGCACTTTACGGCACCTCGCTGATCTTGATCCTTGCTCTCATGGCTGACCAGATGCCTTACGCATCGCGTGCCGGTATTTCTGCCATGATGCAGCTTGGTAAAGATCCGGAAGAAGCCGCCCAGATCGTCGGTGCCGGTTGGTTCCGACGGATGAGCTGGGTGGTAATTCCGATCCAGAAAGGTTCGCTGGTCACCGGTATTTTGCTGCCGTTTATCTCAGGCATCAAGGGGTTGAGCCTCTTTGTCATGCTGGCGGTTCCAAGCACAGACGTGCTGACAACCTTCTCCATGCGCCTGATCGACTATCACTACACGCAAGCCGCTAATGGTGTTGTGCTGATCATCGCTGCCATTGCTTATTTTGGTACGCTGGCGGCACAAAAACTGACAAAAACTAATCTTGCTGAAGGACTGGGAAGCTGATGCCTGCAATTATTCTGGAAAATGCGCAGAAAAACTACGGTGCAGGATCGCCAAATGCTGTTTCAGATTTAAATCTGGAAATTGGTGACGGCGAGTTCATGTGCCTGCTCGGGCCATCCGGCTGTGGTAAAACCACAACCTTGCGTATGATCGCAGGTTTGGAGAACCTCTCCGGTGGCGAGATCAGAGTCGGCGAACGCGTCGTCGATTCCGTTCAGCGCGGCGTTTTTGTAGGTCCTGAACGGCGTGAAATGGGGCTAGTGTTCCAAAGCTATGCGCTTTGGCCGCATCTGACCATCGAGCGCAATACCGATTTCGGTTTGCGTCTGCGTAAAGTACCGAAAGCCGAGCGCGAAGAACGCGTCACCAAGGTGATGAAAGCGCTGGATATTGAAAAATATCGCGACCGCTTCCCGTCCCAGCTTTCCGGCGGTCAGCAGCAACGTGTAGCACTTGCCCGTATGCTTGCGGTTAATCCGGGTGTGTTGTTGCTTGATGAGCCTCTTTCAAACTTGGATGCGCGTTTGCGTCTGGAAATGCGCGCCGAATTGAAGCGCATTCATGAAGAGTTCAAAACGACGATTGTTTTCGTCACTCACGATCAGTGGGAAGCGATGACTTTGGCCACCACCATTGCGGTGATGAATGAAGGCACATTGCAACAAATGGGCACACCAAACGATATTTATGATCGTCCGGCCAACCGCTTTGTTGCTGAGTTTGTTGGTAGCCCGCCGATTAATATTTTTGAACTTGGCGGCAGACTGGATAGTCCGGTTGATCAATATGCGCTTGCCTTTTTACAGCAAAAACTGGGGCAAAACGCACTGATTGGTTCACTGGGTTTGCGGCCTGAGGCTATTCAGATTGTACGCAGCCATTGTGAGGTACCAGCCGACGCTTTCGTCGCAGAAGCGCTGGTGACCGGCATTCTGCCGACAGGCGGCAGCTGGATTATCGAACTGCGCTGTCAGGGAAAAACCATTTTCACCACCACGACAGAAGCGCCGAAACTCAACATCAATGAAGCCGTGCGGTTTTATGTGAAGCCGGAAGAACTGCATGTGTTTGACCATAATGGTCAACGTTTGGGTGAAGCCGATCAGTTCTTTCGTCTGGCAGCTTGATGACAACTGAGCACAGCGGCAGGGTAATCTGCTCTGCCGCTGATTATCGGGGTTTTACAGTGGAGATTTCCATGCGTTTATTATTGTCTGGTGCAGGTTTGTTTGCATTGTCTGTATGTGGTGCTTATGCCGCTGACGGGCAGGAGACGGTCACAAAAAAAATGCTTGAGGCCGCGAAATCCGAACCTGCCATGACGGTTTATGCCGTCACCGGCAAAATTGTGGATACGGCACAGGCTTTCAGCAAAAAATATGATCTGAATGTAACGGGCAAAAAGGTCAATGAAGCCGGTCAGGTGGAATTGCTGATCCGTGAGCATCAGGCAGGCAGTGTGCTGGGTTCTGTATCTCTGGGGGCAGACGTAGCAACCATTGCAGCTGAGCTGGCACCAAAAAACATTGTGGAAACCTATTTGCCGGATGGTTTGGCAGAAGTTTTACCGGAAGCCGCTAAAGACCCGCTGGCTTTTGTTAATGATGTACATGTTTGGGCTTATAATAGTGAAGTTTATTCGTCCTGCCCAGTCACCAATGTGTGGCAGTTAACAGATCCGGAATGGTCGCAACTGGTCAGTCTGATGGATCCGTTGGAAAAACCAACCTATCCGGATTGGTTCAACCAGCTGGAAACCCATCATGATGCGGCAATGGCTAAAGCTTATGAATCCCATTACGGCAAGCCGTTTGATGCGGCACAAGGCAGTGCAACAGAAGCTTGGGTCAAGGCATTTGCCGCCAATGCGCCGCTGGTGGCAGATTCATCGGGTGTTTCCGGTGCTATCGGTGCGCCCGGTCAGGAAAAGCCATTCTTCGGTATCATTTCGGTGGCGAAATTTCGCGACAATAAAGACAAAAATTACAGCCTGACGATCTGTCCGGATATGAAGCCGTTTTCGGGTGTGCTTTATCCGGGTTTGGCAGTGATTGCCAGCGGCACCAAGAGCCCGAATACAGCCAAACTCTTTATCAATTATCTGCTGTCGCAAGAAGGCATGGAGCCGCAATTGGCGGATGGCAAAACGCCGACCGACCCACGCATTGAGATGCCGGCTGATGAACCTTCCAAAATCACATCCATGATGGGGCAGATGATGCCGTGGGATTCCGCGTCTTCCATCAGCGACCTCGATCGCCGTCAGGACTGGCAGGATATCTGGCGGATGAACTATCGCCGATGATTGTAAATTCGGCTGTCGTTGGTCGGGCGACCGCAACATAGTAGTTTTTGAACGGGGCGTGTCTCTTAAAAACATATATTGGGGAACACCAAAAATATGAGCACGCTGATAACAACCACTAAGGGAGGGGAGTGCGTATGAAAAAATATCTGACGGCTATGCTGGCCGGCCTGTTGCTGGCTTCAACCGGTGCTATTGTTGTGAAGGCAGAAACATTTGATCTGGATGCGATGATTGAGGCTGCCCGCAAGGAAGACCCGATTACGATCTATGACAGCACCGGCAAGATCGTTGATATGGCGAATGCTTTTTCTGCCAAATACGGTGTGCAGGCCACCGGACAGAAAGTCTCTGCCAATAATCAGCTTGAAATGCTGATCAGGGAAAACCAGGCAAAGAATGTCAAGGGTGATGTCGCCTTGCTTACTGATACACCGGCGGCTATTGCGCAATTATTACCGACACATGTGTTGGAGAGCTATCTTCCGTCTGATATGGCATCGGATATTCCGCAGATTTATCAAAACCCATTGGCTATTTCAGTCAATGTGAATTTATGGGTTTATAATACGCAAGCCCATGAAACATGCCCGATTAAGAATATCTGGCAGCTGGCTGAGCCTGAGTGGAAGGGGCTGGTTGCTGTCGTCGACCCGCTGTCGAAGGGTACTTACACTGATTGGTTCAATCAGCTGGCGACTTACGGCAATGATAAAATTGCACAAGCTTATCAGGATTATTATGGCAAACCATTGGTGCTCAGCCAGAAAACGGCAGCGGCTGAATGGCTTGCTGCTTTTGCAGCGAATGGTCCGTTGGTTGCCGATGCTGATGATCGTGTTTCGGAAGCTGTCGGCGCACCTGATCAGGCAAAACCCTTTGTCGGTTTGCTTAGCTCCGCCAAGTTTCGTGATAATGCGGACAAGGGTTATAAGCTTGGTTTATGTAAAGAGCTTAACCCTTGGGTGGGCTGGACATATACAAAACTGGCACTTATTGCCAAAGAAAGCCGCAGCCCGAATGCAGCACGGTTGTTTATCCATTATTTGCTGACTGAAGAAGGCATTGCCCCTCAGATGGCAGACGGGAAATTTCCTACCAATAAAACAATTTCAATGCCTGCGAATGAACCGTCAGGGGTCGCTGATGTGTTTGATAAATTATTTCCTTATCAATCCGCTTCAGGGCTTGAAGATTGGGATCAACGGCAGGACTGGCAGGATTTTTGGCGAGTAAATTACCGCCGTTAAACAGGTGTGACAGTTAATTCCGATCAATCGTCTGCCGGAAGATGCACCCAAATACCCCGGCATTTAGTGAAGGATAACACGATGAAAAAGCAAATTTTAGCACTGATGACAGGTGTCATGCTTGGTATCAGCGGCGCTTCGGCAGTCATTGCAGAGGAATTTGATCTGGATGCCCTGATTGAAGCCGCACGCAAAGAAGAGCCGATCAATGTCTATGACAGTACGGGTCGTATTGTTGAAATGGCTGATAATTTTAGCAAGCTTTATGGTGTCAAAGCTGTCGGCCAAAAGGTGAAAGCCACCGCACAGCTGGAAATGATTATCCGTGAAGCACAGTCCGGTAATGTGCGCGGTGATGTGTCGATCATCTCCGATGTGCCTGCTGCCGTGGCGCAGCTCATTCCGATGAAATTTGCCCAATCATGGATGCCGGAAGATCTTAAAGGCGATGTACCGGAGCAATTCCAGAACCCGCTGATCGTGGTCAACAGCGCCAATGTGCTGGCCTATAATACCAAGCTTTATGACAAATGCCCGATCACCAATATCTGGCAGCTGACCGAACCAGAATGGAAAGGCAAGCTTGCCATGCAGGATCCGCTCGGCAAGCCATCTTATACCGACTGGTTTAACCAGATGCGCAGCTATAATGATGATGCCATTAAAGCGGCCTATGAGAAGCATTATGGCAAGCCGCTGGAAACCAATTTTGAAACTGCGACAGAGGCATGGGTTGCCGCCGTTGCGGCCAATGCGCCATTGTTGACCGATGCAGATGCAGCCGCAGCACAGGCCGTTGCAGCACCCGGTCAAAAAGATCCGTTTGTAGGTATCATTGCATCGGCAAAGTTCCGCGATAATGATCAGGCCGGATATTCACTTGGCCTTTGTCATGGCATTGATCCGTTTATCGGCTTTATGAATTCCGGCGCCGGTATGATTATGAGTGGTTCGAACAGCCCGAATGCCGCGAAGCTTTTCATGCGTTATGCGCTGACTGCTGAGGGCATAGCCCCGCAGGCAGAAGACGGAAAAATTTCAACTAACACAACGGTCAAACTGCCGGATGACGAACCGTCAGGCATCAACGCTTATGTGGATCAGGTACTCAGCTATAATCCGGCAACGGCACTTGATGATTGGGATGCCCGTCAGGACTGGCAGGATTTCTGGCGCGTTAATTATAAAAAATAACGAAAAGATGGATATCGCCGCGCTGCTTGCGGGACAATGTGAGAGCAGGCAGCGCGGAGGCACAAATAAGACAAAGCCTGAAGGCCGGAGGAAAGATCATGAGTGCACTTCAAATGGGCAAAAGCCGGTTGCTGGGCGAAACTGCACGCAAGGCAGTGGAGAAGGTGAAAGAGCCACTTCTGGCCGCTTTCCGCTCACAGATGGATGTGGATTTTAAACGGGATCGCCATGATCCGGTGACCGTACATGACCGGCGTGCTGAAGCGATGATCCGCGAGCTTGTCTTTAAAGAGGTGCCGGATTCCACATTTATGGGTGAAGAAGGCGGCTCGACCGGCGATGGTGAAGTGCATTGGTATGTTGATCCGATTGACGGGACTGCCAACTTTGCCCGCGGGCTCGCTTTTTGGTGCATCTCTGTGGGTGCTGTAATTGGTGATGAAATTGTCGCCGGTGCCATTCTTGATCCGGTAACAGGCAATTTGTTCGAAGCGACGACAGAAGGCGCGACATTGAACGGGTGCCCCATGCAAAGCCGAGGTGTGGCGCAAGAAAAACATGCGGTGCTGATTACCGGTTATCCGGTCAATCGCGATTTCGATATTGATGGCGATGAGCGGGCACTGGCACGCTTTGGTGAACTGACCAAAACTTATGCGACCGTGCGCCGTCCGGGCAGTGCAGCTTTGAGCCTTGCCCATGTGGCCGCTGGTTGGGTGGATGCGGCGGCGGGTTTTAGTGTGAACCCGTGGGATGTAACTGCGGCCATTTTGATCGTACAAAAAGCCGGCGGATCTTACCGGCCGTTTGACTTGAGCGGGCACAATGAGCATCAGCGTATTTTTGAAATGCCTGCTTATATTGCCACCGGTCAAGGTGCTGATTATCCGGTTCTCACACGTATCGCGGAAGAAATTGCAGCACAAAGAAGTGCTCCGTAATATTAATTGCAAAGCTGTGCAATTCGTCGCGTTGATTTAATATTCATAACAAGGTTTATAGGCGATAGATTAGTATAATTACCTTGAAAATTAAAATGCACACTTGTGCAATCTATCGCTTTATCAAGCCTCATGCATTGAAAGTTTCTTATCCATGACTGTTACAGTTCATCATCTTGATCAGGTTGCGATTGATCACCGTGCCGATTTTTGCATCCAACTGGCACAAAGTGCGGCAGCATTGGCACTGGAAGGTTTTCAGCGCCAACAAGGACAACCTTTTTCGATGAAAGGGCCGCAGGATTTTTTGACTGAAACAGATGGCAATGTGGAGCGCCACATTAAAGAACACTTGGCTGCAAACTTTCCCGATGATGGTTTTTTAGGTGAAGAAACCGGTGGTACACCGGGAAATATTGCATGGGTGGTCGATCCGATTGACGGCACCGCCAATTTTGCCCGCTCCATCCCGCATTTTTGCATTTCCATTGCTTTTATTGCGCAAGGTGAGGTGCAGTTTGGTGTCATTATCAATCCGGCACTGGATGAAATTTATTTTGCCCGCAAGGGGCAGGGCGCGTTTAAAAACGGCCAGCCGATTCATGTGTCTGCGACAAGCAATATCAGCGCGACCAGTTTTGAACTTGGTTGGTCGAACCGAGTGCCGCAGGAGCATTATTTGCGTACTTTGACCGATCTTTTAAACGCAGGCAGCAATGTACGCCGTGGTGCATCGGGTGCGCTGGCCTTGGCATATGTGGCAGACGGGCGCAGTGATGGTTACGCCGAGTTGCACATGAATTCATGGGATTGTCTGGCGGGCCTTTTGCTTGTGCGTGAAGCGGGCGGTGTAACGGGGCCATTTCTGTCGCTTGATGGTTTGATGAAGGGGGCACCGGTGCTGGCTGTAACACCTGCGGTTGCTGATTATCTCTCCAAGGCCAGCCGCATTGAAATTCTCGAAAGTGCCGACCTTTTAAAGCAGAACTAACAGAGCGGTTTTTTGAAACTGCTTTTCATTCGAATAAGGGATAAGTGTAAGATATGACTGATAAACCAACACGTCACTATGATCGCCCAGTGATTAGCCCGATTTATAAAAATCTGCCGGGCTATGGAGTTGATCTATATGTCGGTGGTCGGGAAGGTGCGTCTAATGTTGCACTTTTAAAGGAGCATGGCATCACGACCGTGCTCAATTGCGCGGTTAATCTGGATTTCAATTATGTCGGTGAAGCGGCAGCTGATGCCACGATGGGTGTGGAGTTTGGTGCAGCACCAATCCGTTATTACAAGCTGGGCATTGTTGACGGGCCGGGAAATCCGCAAACCATGATGTTGGCCGGTTATTTTCAGCTGAAAGGCGCGCTCGATCAGATTTTGCCCGAAAAAGCTTCTTATCCAATGCGTGAACGCGGCAATGTGCTGGTCAATTGTCGTGCGGGTCGTTCGCGTTCGGTCGTGCTGGTCGCCCTTTATTTGCATATGCAATTACGTGAAGAGTTTCCGACATTGGAAGATGCCATCAACCATGTGCGTCGCAAGCGCGAACTGCATCCGGATGAATGGCATGAAACCCCAAAACCGATGTTGATTGAAGCCGCAGAACGCACCGCTCGCTGGGCGCGTATGATTGAAGATGATATTGCCGCTAATCTTTGAATGATGTTGATGGCATCTGCTGGTCGCAGGTGCCATGTTTTTAGGCACTTCTTTTGTCCGTTTCAAAGGTCGTTTGATGTTTCGTATTGCTGTGATTGCCGATCCGCATTTTCATGACACTGAATGGCAACCGCAGGGTTCCGACCTGAAGCGCGCTTGCCGTAGCTATCAAGATACGGTTAATTCTACCCGTGTTTTTAATGAAAGCGCACCGGCTTTACGTGCGGCTTTGGACAAGGCGGTGAATGAGGGTGCCAAACTTGTGATCATTCCGGGTGATCTGACCGATGATGGTCAGCGCCACAATATTGAAGCGGCATTGGCTATGCTGCGCGATTATGCGTCCCGCTTTGACCTTCGTTATTTTGCGACACCGGGAAATCATGATTTTTATGCGCTTCACGGCCGTCCGCAACGCAAAGAATTTATCGGTAACGATGGTGCGCGCATTGTCTTGGATAGTGCGCCGGTTGAGGCTGGCGATGATGCTTTATCGATCGCGGAAATGGCGACAATTGGCACGGAAGAAGCATTGCGTCTGATGCCTGATCTTGGTTTTATGCCGGATGTGCGCGATATTTATTGGGAGACGCCCTTCGGGCTCAATCCTGATTATGCCAGTCGCTATCATGTAGTGAGAAGCGTTGATGATGCACGTGAGTGCGCGTTGCTGGATGCTTCATATCTGGTTGAGCCGGTTGAAGGGCTTTGGATCTTATCTTTGGACGTCAATATTTGCGTGCCTAAAAAGGATGCAACGGATTTTAGCGACCCATCCTCATTTATAGACCCGACCAATGGCGGTTGGCCGACCTTGCTGCAATCACGACCTTATTTGCTGACATGGATGCAGGATGTCGCCAGACGTGCGCAAGAACAAGGCAAGACATTGATTGCCTTTTCGCATTATCCGGCACTCGATCCGCTGGCGGGAACGGCTGTGAAAGAGCGCGCACTTTTCGGCTCTGTTGGATTGGCACGACGTGATCCGGGCGCAGATGTGGCACAAAAATTTACGGCCACCGGTGTGGGCTTTCATCTTTCCGGTCATTTGCATGTCAATGATACTGCTTATTTTCATGATGGAGTGCAAGGTTTTTACAATATCGCAGTGCCCTCGACTGTCGGTTTTGCGCCAGCAATGAAAATGCTGGAGCTAGATGGTGTGAAAGTGCATATGCGAACGCTGTCGCTGGCGGATGCATCCGGTTTTGATGTGGCTTTTTCAGCCTATCATCGGGAGGCAGCAAAGCTTGGGGAGCCGCTTAATCAGGCAGCCGAAGCGCCTGATTTCGGCACCTTTATGGATCGCCATTTATGCGATCTGGTGGAAGCACGTTATTTTCCACGTGAATGGCCGCAGGATATGAGGGCATTTGTTGAAACCAACAGCTTTGCCGGATTGGCGCATTTGCTTTGGGGGCAGAGCAAGAATTTCAGGGGTGATGATTTGCCATTGATGGTCTTTTGTCAGGATTGGTACCGATTACGTAAAGCGGCTGATCTGGCGTTTGCTTTTATTCCGCCTTCACGAATGGCGCTTTATCAAAGTTGGATGACGCAAGCTGCAACCATTGATGACGCGCCATTGGCGCAAAAATTTAAAATGGTGCTGGAGATCATGCAGGCTTATAGCGAGCGTCTGCCGACCCGTGATTGTGTGCTGGATTTGAGCCGAATTTAAAACTTCAAGGCCGGACAGAACGTCGCCAAACCGTTTGCAGCGGGAATTTAATCTGCGGCGGCAGACTGGTATTGTCATGCAGGCTGGTGGCAATGGCAAGCGCCATTTCCTCCAAAGGCTGGCGGAAAGTGGTCAGTTCATAGGATTGCCAACTGGCTTGCGGAATATCGTCAAAGCCGATGATGCATAGGTCTTGCGGCACATTAAGCGAAAAATCACGCTTGGCAGCATCCATAAAACCAAGCGCCAACAAATCGGTTACACAAAAAACGCCGTCAGGGCGTTTGGGTGACGCCAGCACTAGGCGTGCTGCTTCTATGCCTGTGGCATAACCGGTAGGCCCTGCACGACAAAGATTGACCGACAGACCAATTTCACCGGCAGCTTTGATGAATGATTGCTCGCGTAACACAATACTTGCGGTGCCGGCGGTTGAACTTACGAGGGTTAAATCTTTGCAGCCGGCGCGTTGCAGCATCAAAAGGGCTTGTTCAGTCGCAGCCGCATTATCAACCATGATTTGCTCGGTGCCTTCCGGCAGGTCGTCACGATTGATCATGATAACACGCTGGCCGTTATTGATGCAGGTTTCCACCAGTGAGCGGGAAGGGCTGCCGGAGACGACAACAGTGGCATCGGCACGATAATTGAGGGTCTGGCGTAATGCATTTTCAATGGCATGATGCTCGCCCGAGGTGTTGAGCACCATCACTACTTTGCCGATTGCTTGCAGGTGACGGGTGGCAGCCTCCAGAAAACTGGATTGATAGGGCGTATTAATTTCAGCAATGATCAGACATACAATGCCGGACTGATGGCGGATCAGGCCGCGCGCCAGATGGTTGACGTGATAGCCAAGCTCATCAGCTGCTTTTAAAACTTTAAGACGGGTAGCTTCGGAAACACTTGCCCCTTTGGTGAAGGTTCGTGAAACAGCAGAGCGAGAGACACCTGCACGTTCTGCAACTCTTTGGGCACTGATGGGCATGCGGGGTGGTTTTGACAAGGGCAATTTCCGGTTATTTATCACTGTGCACGGTTGCACAAAATCATTAAAAGGTGAAGCACAATCAGACGTTTGATTTTTATAATTCTTCTCTTTTGCATCAGCTATGCTTCATTTGTATGACAAGGCGTCACTCTATCGTTTTATAAGGCTTTATGCGCTGAAATTTTCATTCACAACTGGTTTTTAACGGTGCTGAAAATAAGTTGAGCCGGCGTTTTATCTTTCATTGCACAGCTGTGCAAAAAATGCCAGATTAGTTAGCTGCACGCATGGTCATGAGGGAAGGACAAAAAGATGCAACCAACAATTCAGCTGATTGATTTGCTCGGCGCTGCCGCTTTGCTGTTTTGGGGTTTGCGTCTGATAAAAACCGGTGTCATGCGTGCTTTTGGCCCGATGTTGCGACAGTGGATTGCCAGAGCCACAAAAAATCGCGTGCAGGCGGCTTTTTCAGGGTTTGTCGCTACACTTTTGTTGCAATCCAGCACGGCGACAGCGGTAATTACAGCATCTTTTGCCGGTAAAAATTTACTGAGCCCGCGGATGGGGCAAGCAGTCATGCTGGGGGCGAATGTCGGCACTGCCATTGCGGCGATTATTTTGTCGATGAATGTCCATTGGCTGGCAAGCGTGTTTATTTTTCTGGGCGTTTTCATTTTTTCCAACCGGCAAAGCACGATGGGCAAAGGCGTTGGCCGTGCGGTCCTGGGTTTGGGTTTAATGTTGCTGGCTTTGCAATTGATGTCTGGGGTGACAGAGCCGCTGCGTCATTCATCAATGATTGCAACGCTTCTGTCCGCGCTTGACGATGCGCCGCTTTTTGCGTTGATTTTTGCTGCAGGTCTGGCAATTTTAGGTTCTTCAAGTCTGGCTGTGGTCATCTTTGTGATGCTGTTGGCAAAGGCTGCGATCATCACGCCCGCGCTTGGGCTTGCACTGGTGGCGGGCGCCAATGTGGGTGGTGCGGTTCCGCCTTTATTGGCTGTGACAGGTGAGGGACTGGAAGCCCGAAGGCTTGCTTTTTCCAATCTTTTAGTGCGTGCTTTCGGGGCGCTGGCTTTGTTGATCATGGCCAAACCTTTGGCAGAATTGCTGACCGGCTTTTTAAGCGATGCGTCACAATTGCCGATTTATGCGCATTTATTTTTTAACATTGCACTGCTTGTTTTGTTCTTACCGCTTCTTGCACCGGTGGGGGCTTTAACAGAATTGTTGATGCCCAAAAATGCCGGCAATGATGAGGTGACGTCCTCCTATCTTGATGATCATTTGCTGGAGATACCAAGCATGGCACTGGCGGTGGCTGCGCGTGAAACATTGCGGGTGGGTGATCTTGTCAATCAAATGCTGGAAAAAAGTCTGGAGGCATTGCGTGGGTCCGGCACAGATGCCTGCCGTCAGATCGCTGAAATCGAAGCCGAGGTCGATGAGCGTCATGAGGCGATAAAAATGTATGTGGCACGCATTGATCGCACAGATCTTGATGAGTCAGAAAATCTGCGTGCTCAGGAAATCCTCAGTTACGTTATAAATCTGGAGCATACAGGCGATATTATTGATGCAGGGCTGGCCGAAACCGCCTTGAAGAAAAATCGTAACCGGTTACATTTTTCGTCCGAAGGTTTGGCTGAGTTAACTGGTTTTTATGAAAAAACCTTAGAAAATTTAACCCTTGCACAGGCAATTTTTCTTTCACGCGATGAAGCATTGGCGCGCCAATTAGTGATTGCCAAAACTGCTGTCCGCGCGGTGGAAACTGTTTCGGCCGAGCGCCATCTTGATCGGGTGCGGGCGGGGAATGCGGCAGCGATTGAAACCAGCAGCCTTCATATGGATATTTTGCGGGACTTAAAACGTGTCAACGCACATTTTGCGTCAGTTGCTTATCCGCTTTTGCAACAGAGCGGTTCGCTTAGAGAAAGCCGCTTGCGGATTGTTGAAGACAAACCGGCAGATTTGCTGGCTTGATGCAATCAAAGCGATCAAGCTTGTATCTGCTTTAATTAAGCTTTTCTTATGCTGTAAGGCGCTATCATGGAAGGGGTGGTTAAAGGGTGGTTTGGTCGCGGGAAAGCCATGTACGAACGGGCAAGTGATAAGTTATTGTCAAAAGCTGCCTTTGCGGCACGTTTATTGAAGCATTTTTCGTGGGTACTGGGCATATTGGCGCTGTCGGTTTTGATCGGCGCAGCAGGGCTTTTGTATTTTGAAGGTACCACCCTGGAAAATGCGATTGTGCATTCGGCGTTTTTGCTTGGTGGCTTTGGTATTGTACAAATGCCGGATAGCCTGAGCGGTAAATTATTCATCGGCATTTTTGGTCTTTATGCCAATCTATTTTTTCTGGCCTCGGTCAGTTTTCTTTGCGCACCTGTTGTGCACCGCATCCTGCATAAGTTTCATCTGGACGATCGTTGATAAAACCGCTTTAGCTGCCGACTGGCGTACATAATTCGATCAAAGTACCGTCTTGGCTCTGCAAATAAGAAACGGTCTGGCCCCAAGGTTTTTGTTTTGGCGCGGCCAATTCCTGCGCACCGGCGGCAATTGCTTTTGCGTGAGCTTTTGCGACATCATCGGTCACAAATGCGACTTCCATCCCTAATGGTTTGGCGGAAGTGTGGGCAGCGACAATGCCTGTTTTGAAATTTGTATCGGCAAGTTCCACATTGGCAAAGGCGAGAGTTGTCTCACCGGTTTCCAATTCACCGTAATCGCCGCTTTCATGAAGAAAGCGGATTTTGAAGCCGAAAGCATTGGAGAAAAACTGCAAGGATGCGGCAACATCAGGAACGTAGATGATGGTGTAGCCAAATTTCATGGACTTTTCCTTGCTGCTGCACGACATAAATTATTGTAATAGAAGCTTAGATAAGTGAGAAATCTTTTAAATGATATCTGTTCAGGCCACAGCGGTTTGAATGGCTTCTTTATAATAAGATGAAGAAATAACCGGTGTTCGATCAAGATAGACAACGTTGCAATAGGGTTTAAGAAAGTCAAATTTGCCTTTCCAGTCATGTCCCATCACAAAAGTGGAAATATTGTAGCGCTGAACATCGTGAATTTTTTGTTCCCAATTTTCTTCAGGAATAACCAGATCTACAAATTTGGATGTTTCAACAATCAGCTTGCGCTCTTCATAGCTGAAAAGAGACTTCTTGCCTTTGATTGCATTAAATTCGTCGGTTGAAACAGCAACAATCAGTTTTTCACCAAATTGACGCGCACGCCTGAGGATATTGACATGGCCTGCATGAAAAATATCAAAAGTCCCGTAGGTCAGGACAGTTTTGGGTGAATCATGTTTGTTCATCTCTGTTCCAATTGATTACTGCCGGCCGGGCGATCTTTTTTAAAAAAGATGATTGTTGTCATATAACATACATATTATTATAAAACTACATGGCCATAGTTATTAAAAAGTTGGATGGATGAACTTTTCTGCACGAGTGTAATGTTTTTCGATTTGTATAAAAATTATAAATCGGATGATCTTAAGTATTATGCTGAAAGACATTTTTTAACATTCCATTCTTTTGCTGCGGCTAAAAGAATGATCGATGATATAATCATATCCGGCTTGATTTATAATGGAAAATGGTGGGCCCGGAGGGACTCGAACCCCCAACCAAGCGGTTATGAGCCGCCGGCTCTGACCAATTGAGCTACAGGCCCCACGCAACAACTGACCTAACCGAAAAAAATATGTTAGACAAGCTGGCATTTGTAACAATTGCCCTAATCAGCACATAATCAATTGTAAAACTTAAAAACTGAAACCAATTTTCCCACAGGAGACACTATGACAACACGCGCGAAAGTCTTTTTGATAGCATCATTGTCACTCACCGCAGTCGCAGGCAGTGCGCTTGTCAGCGTATTACCCGCTTCAGCGGCCGCTCAAGAGAATCATATGAAAAAAAGAACTTCCCGTATTACCGTCACCGGCGAAGGTGAAATGAATGTTGCGCCTGACATGGCTCTCCTCAATCTCTCTGTTTTGCGTGAAGCAGATACTGCGCGCGATGCGCTCACCCAGAACAATGAAGCGATGGACAAAGTTCTCTCCGCTATGCAAGAAGCAGGCGTTGAGCCGCGCGATTTGCAAACGGGTGGTTTTAATATTCAACCACGCTATATTTATCCTGACGACAAAAACGGCCTGACCCAGCCGAAAATCTCCGGCTATTCCGTCTCCAATTCATTGAGCGTACGTGTGCGCGATTTGAGCAAGCTTGGCAATATTCTGGATACATCCGTGACACTTGGTGTCAACCAGGGTGGTGATGTCACATTTGTTAATGACAATCCGTCAGCAACCATTACTGAAGCACGTAAACGTGCAGTTGCCGATGCGATTGCCAAAGCTAAAACCCTGACCGATGCTGCCGGTGTTGGCCTTGGTGATGTGCTGGAAATTAACGAAACATCCCGTCGCCCGATGCCGGTGCCAATGGCTCGTGGCAAAATGCTCGCAATGGAAGCGTCTGCACAGTCGGATTCGGTGCCAATGTCAGCCGGGGAAAACACCTATAATGTTTCAGTCACCGTGACTTTTGAACTGAAGCAATAAGCTTTTCATCCGAGTTAAAAATGAAGCCTGACTGGTGCAATACCGGTCAGGCTTTTTTATTATCCAAAAATTGCCAGCAGAATAATGCTGATACCAATGCTTCCCAGTGTCAGCGATACTTCAATTTGCGCTTGCCGGGACTTTCAGCCGGACACACCAACCATGTGCGGAATATAATCTTCGTCTTCCTTCATCTCATGGTCGTAAGCGGTGATTTTTCCCTTCATAGAAATTCCCGCTTCATGCACGGTTTCAGAGCTGCCGGATACAAGTGGATGCCACCATTCCAGATCCTGACCTTGTGATATCAGAAGATAAGCGCAGGTCGGCGGTAACCAATCCACTTCATTGACAATTTCAGGTGTCAGGAAAATACAATCAGGGACGATTTTCTTACGGTTTTTATAGTCCGAGCACTGGCAGGTATTGTTGTCGAGCAGAGTGCAGCCAACGGTGGTGAAATAAATTTCATCCGTATCATAATCGCGCAATTTATGCAGGCAACATTGGCCGCAACCATCACACAGGCTTTCCCATTCTTCACTGTTCATTTCTTCAAGAGTTTTTCGTTGCCAGAAGGGTTGTTGGGTCATGCTTAGGACGGGATCACTTTTCAATTGTTTATATGATTATCCGGCATAGCGGCTGATATGGCTTTGTGAAGGCTCACAGGAGCCGTGACATTGAATCAATGCCGCTATAAGGATGATCGGTGGAGAGCCGTTTCATGTATAAGTAATACATCAAACGGTCTGCTCATTACTATGAGCTTATCCTCATGCACACACTATAGCAAAAATCTGCCTGTGAGTCTTGGGATTTCCGGCAGAAAGTGTCTACTGCGGCAATTAAGGCATCATGCGCGCCGATTGACGGGCTAAAACTTAAACAGTTTCAATAATAGTTGTGGAATAAGGGGCTAGCGCTCGGGCAAAAGCACATTCAGACTGATTTACGTAGACGCACCTATCTGATAATGGCAAAATCATGGCAATAAGGTGATCGGTATTTTCAGTGGCGATTGTCTGCGGCTTAACCGGCAGCTCACTTGGCTCAGATGCAAACAAGCAAATGTTTCAATGAATATAATGCTGGGGATGAAGTATTTCGACAAAGTTTCGATCCAGTCGGTATGAACTGACAGTAGGGCAATGAAGAAATACGGGTCATATATAAAATAACGCCTGCAAAGGCGCATGATATTCTAGCACTGTATTGGGCAAATATGCCAGGAGGCTAATATGCTGGAAAAGCTTTTTAAGCTTAAGGAGCACGGCACATCGGTTAGGACAGAGGTCATTGCCGGTGTAACTACGTTCTTGACTATGTCTTACATTCTGTTCGTTAATCCGGACATTCTGTCATCAACCGGTATGGACAAAAACGCGATTTTTGTTGCAACCTGTTTGGCAGCTGCTCTCGGTTCGATCGTGATGGCGCTGGTTGCAAACTGGCCGATCGGTATGGCTCCCGGTATGGGGCTTAACGCATTCTTCGCTTTCACTGTTGTTGGTGCCATGGGTTTCACCTGGCAGCAGGCACTGGGTGCGGTTTTCATCTCGGGTATCATCTTTCTGCTTTTGACCGTCACCGGTGTGCGCCGTTGGTTGATTGAAGGTATTCCGATGTCGCTGCGCAGCGCCATTGCTGCCGGTATCGGTTTGTTCCTTGGTCTCGTAGGTCTCAAAAGCGCCGGTATCGTTGTCGACAACCCAGCCACTCTGGTGGGTCTCGGCGACCTGACCCAGACCGGCACATTGCTTGCAATTCTCGGCTTCTTCATCATTGCCGCCCTCGACGCCATGAAAGTTCGTGGCTCGATCCTGATCGGTATTTTGGTAATTACCGTTCTGTCGATGATTTTGGGCGTAAGCACTTTCAACGGCATTTTCTCTGCACCGCCAAGCATCACCTCCACCTTCTTGCAGCTCGATATCATGGGTGTTCTGCATGTTGGTTTCATTCAGGTGATCATCGTCTTTGTTCTGGTTGAAGTTTTTGACGCAACCGGTACTCTGATCGGTGTTTCCAAGCGCGCTGGTTTGATGCCTGAAGGCAAGCCGAACCGCTTGAGCAAAGCTTTGTTTGCTGACAGCACCGCCATTATCGGTGGTTCGCTGATCGGTACCAGCTCGACCACTGCTTATGTCGAAAGCGCTGCCGGTGTGCAGGCTGGTGGCCGTACAGGTCTGACAGCTGCTGTTGTTGCAGTTCTCTTCCTCGCAGCTCTGTTCATCTCGCCGCTTGCTTCAGCTGTTCCTGCTGTTGCTACTGCGCCTGCTTTGATTTATGTCGCTTGCTTGATGATGCGCGAAATGGCTGAAATCGACTGGGATGATATCACCAATGCAAGCTCGGCTGCAATGACAGTGCTGGCGATCCCGCTGACATATTCCATTGCAAACGGTCTGGCTTTTGGTTTCATTTCTTATGTTGTGCTGAAAACTGCAACCGGCAAGGCTCGTGACGTGCATCCTGCGACATGGATTGTGGCTGCACTCTTCGTCATCCGTTACGCCTTCTTTGCTGAATAAGATCAGCTAAGAGTATCATAAAAAAGCCCCGCCGGTCAGTTGACAGGCGGGGCTTTTTTATGTGTTTCCGCGAAGACTTATTCTACGAGATAGGGAGTAGGGAAAAAGAATTCCTGCAAGTTGTTTTCATCGCCGCCTCGATCAACTACCAGAAAATCACATGGTTTGTTCAATGGCGTCAGAACACCATGCCAGACATTGCGGTGGATGTTGATGCCTTGTCCGCTTTGGGTGATGAAAGCCTGCGGGCGCGCTGGCCCGTCACCGCTGTCATGGGCAACAATGACCAGAAAAGGCTCGCCCGACAGTGGCATAAAGGCCTGACTGCCATAAGGGTGCCGTTCCATCATATTAAGCTGTAATGGCAATTGATAAGGCTTGGCGCTGAAAATATTAATCAATACCCGCGCATTGGTGCCGGTTGCCTCTACCCTCGCCAGATCATGATGACGCAGACAATTGCCCTGATTGATGTGATAGGCGGACGGCGCTTGTGTTTTACATAAAATATCGCCGAAAGGCGCAAAAGCTGCTGCCGTCAACGGGCTGATTTTAATGGTATTTTGCATGGGTTATGGCCTACGAAACGGTGAACCAAGCTTCATATGACGGTTGACGTCTTTATAAAGCAGATAGCGGAATTTGCCGGGTCCTCCGGCATAACAGGCTTGCGGACAAAAAGCGCGCAACCACATGAAATCACCGGCTTCCACTTCTACCCAATCTTTGTTCAAACGATAAACCGCTTTGCCTTCAAGCACGTAAAGCCCATGTTCCATCACATGGGTTTCGGCAAAAGGGATAACCGCACCCGGCTCAAAAGTGACAATGGTCATATGCATATCGTGGCGCAGATCTTGCGGATCGACAAAGCGGGTGGTTGCCCATTTGCCTTCTGTATGCGCCATCGGGCTTGGAGTAATGTTTTTTTCATTGGTAAAGAAGGCTTCGGGCACATCAATGCCGTCCACTTGCTCATAAAGCTTGCGTATCCAGTGAAAGCGCACCGGATTGTCGCTGTTGTTTTTCACCTGCCAGTCGCTGGCTGGCGGAATAAAGGCAAAACCGCCTTCATTCATGACGTGCTTTTGGCCGGAAAGCGTGATGGTCAACTCACCTTCAACCACAAAAATGGCACCTTCCGCACCAACATCTGGTTCCGGTCTGTCGCTGCCGCCTTGTGGCTGAACTTCCATAATATATTGCGAGAAGGTTTCTGCAAATCCGGAAAGCGGACGCGATAAAACCCATGCCCGCGTTTTGTCCCAGAAAGGCAGATAGCTGGTGACAATATCCATCATCGTGCCTTTGGGCAGCAATGCATAGCTTTCGGTGAAAACAGCGCGGTCGGTCATGATCTGCGTTTGTGGTGGCTGGCCGCCATGAGGGGCATAATAAGTGGCGGTTTTATTTTGAACGTCAGTCATGATCACTCCGGTAAAATGCTGTTGAGGCGCAATAAGGCGATGCGTTCCACTTGCTGGCAGGCGGTGGCAAGTTCTTGTGCGCGCTCATGCGCGATGCGGTTTTGGAAAGCATGCAGAATTTGTGTCTTATTGAGTCCTTTGACCGCAATGATGAACGGAAAGCCGAAGCGTTCGACATAGCGCTGGTTAAGATTGGTAAAGAGGGCACGCTCTTCATCGGTTAAAGAATCAAGTCCGGCGGAAGTTTGCTCGGCGGTGGATTCTGCAGTCAGACATTTGGCTTGTGCCAGTTTTCCGGCTAAGTCCGGATGCGCGCATAAAACGCCCAAGCGTTCTTCTTCGCTTGCCTGACGGAATATCGCAGCCATTGCTTCATGCAGTGTGGAAGCATGGTCGTGGTTCGCATCAAGTCCTTGCTCAAAAGCACGTTCGGCAATCCAAGGTGAATGCTCGAAAATGCTGCCGAAAGCGTCGATAAAAGCTGCTTTGTCCATCATGGATGGTTTTTGTTTCTGGGGTGCCGGATGATGTTTTATCCAATGACGGGCAATATCAATGCGGCGCGCAATCCAGACCTTGTCAAAACCTTGGATATAATCAAGGAAGCGGTTCAGTGCTGCTATCCGGCCCGGCCTGCCGACAATGCGACAATGCAGGCCGATCGACAACATCTTCGGCGCACCATCCCGACCTTCTTCATAAAGCACATCAAAACTGTCTTTGAGATAATTGAAAAACTGGTCACCAGAATTGAAGCCTTGGGGCGTGGCAAAACGCATATCATTGGCATCCAATGTATATGGCACAATCAGATGCGGTCCGTGTTCGCCTTGCACCCAATAGGGCAATTCATCGGCGTAGGAATCGGCTGAATAGACAAAACCGCCTTCTTCCATTACCAGTTTCAATGTGTTGTGTGACGGCTTGCCCTGATAAATGCCAAGCGGCCGCTCGCCGGTAAGCTCTGTGTGGAGGCGCACCGCTTCACGAATATGTTGGCGCTCTATCTCTTCTTCAAAATCTTTATATTCGAGCCAGCGAAGCCCGTGGCTGGCAATTTCCCAACCGGCAGATTTCATTGCTTCCACCGCTTTAGGATTGCGCGCCATCGCTTGGGTGACACCATAAACGGTCACCGGCATGTTGCGTTTGGTAAAAGCGCGGTGCAACCGCCAGAAACCGACGCGCGATCCATATTCATAAATGGATTCCATGTTGAGATTGCGCTGACCGGCCCAAGCCTGCGCGCCGACGATCTCCGAAAGCAAAGATTCCGATGCCGGATCACCGTCAAGAATACAGCTTTCGCCGCCTTCCTCATAATTGATGACAAATTGCACGGCAATATTGGCATTGTCCGGCCATTGCGGATGGGGCGGTTTGGCACCGTATCCGATCAGATTACGTGGGTATTTCATGTAGTTTTCCCGAAACGAGCAATAAATATGAAATCATGATATGCTGAATTTGAAAGCTATATTCCCATTGAAATATTTGAAAGTCATCCATTGATTAGAGTGCTTTCATTGGAACGAATATTTAGAGATACTGTAGGATAGGGAGAAAATACGGGGAGGAAATTGCATGAACGCTGAAATGCGTAAGGCGGGGCGGTTGACGACCCATGTCCTTGATACGGCGAAAGGTGTTCCGGCAAGCGATCTTCGCATTGAACTCTATCGCCTTGATCAGGATAAGCGTCTAAAGCTCAAAGATGTTCGCACCAATGATGACGGGCGCTGCGACGAGCCGCTGCTATCGGGCGCTGCAATGCAGGCCGGCCAATATGAGCTGGTCTTTCATGTCGGCGATTATTTTCAAATTAAACGCGATAATGAGCATTTTGCTTTTTTAGATCAGGTGCCGTTGCGTTTTGGGATGAGTGACGCCGCCCAGCATTATCATGTGCCGCTTTTGGCATCCCCTTTTTCATATTCTACCTATCGCGGGAGCTAAGGCTCATGAGCGTATCCATTCGTAAATTTATCCATTTTTATCTCAATGATCAGCTGGTGATTTTGGATCACGTTGCTGCCGACCACACATTACTGGATTTCTTGCGGCTTGACCGGCAAATGCGCGGCACCAAAGAAGGCTGCGCCGAGGGCGATTGCGGTGCCTGCACGGTGTTGGTCGGACGTTTGCTCAATGGCGAATTATATTATGAATCGGTCAATGCCTGCATTCGTTTTGTCGGATCATTAGATGGTTGTCATGTGGTCACCGTCGAGGCGGTGAAATCACCAACCGGTGGTTTGCATATTGTCCAACAAGCAATGGTTGATACCCATGCATCGCAATGCGGCTTCTGCACACCGGGTTTTGTAATGTCGCTTTACGGGCTTTGGATGCAAGAAACCGCACCTAGTGTGGCGCGTATTGAAAAAGCCTTGCAAGGCAATTTATGCCGTTGCACCGGTTATGCCGCGATTATCCGCGCGGCTGAAAGCGTTGTGCTCTCCGGCGATCTCAATGGCGATTTACTTGTTAAGCACCGCGCCGACATGATCGAAAAATTAAGCGGTTTAAAAGATGGTTGCCGTGTCGAGGTCGAGGCGGACGGGCAGCAAATCATCATCCCTGCCAATGTTGATGATTTGGCCATAGTGCTGGAAGAAAACCCCAATGCCGTGCTGGTTGCAGGTTCCACTGATGTCGGGCTTTGGGTCACGAAATTCATGCGCCCGATCACGCCAGCGGTGTTTATTGGCGGGTTGGAAGAACTATGTCAGGTCAGTGCAGATGCAGATCATATTCGCTTAGGCTCTGGCGTGACTTATTCGGCGCTTTATCCGTTGATCGTTCAGCATTTTCCGCAATTGCGCGAATTCTGGAACCGCATTGGCGGCGAGCAGGTGCGAAATATGGGTACGATTGGTGGGAATATTGCCAATGGTTCACCTATTGGCGACACGCCACCCGCTTTGATTGCGCTGCAAGCCTCAATCATTTTGCGTAAAAATACATCACGCCGCAAAGTGCTTTTAGAGAATTATTTTATTGAATATGGCAAACAGGATCGGGAAAAATCCGAGTTTGTTGAGGCGATTGAAATCCCGAAATTATCGGTAAACTCCCATTATGCCGTTTATAAAATTACCAAGCGGATGGATGAGGATATTTCAGCCGTTTGCGGCGGTTTTTCTGTTCAATTGGATGCGGATGGTCGGGTGAAAAATGCCATTTTTGCTTATGGCGGCATGGCAGGTACGCCAAAACGTGCGGCGCAGGCTGAGGCGGCGGTTTTGGGGGAAATGTGGGATGAGGCCGCGATAGAGGTGGCTATTGCGACACTGCCACAAGATTTCACACCGCTAAGCGATTGGCGTGCCAGTGCGGATTATCGTTTGTTGGTCGCACAAAATCTGCTGCGCCGTTTTTATCTGGAAACAACGGGCGAAGCAGAATTGCGCCTTCGCCGCGAAGCGGTGGCGTGATGTTATCGCTTCTGGGAGGTTGTGATGAATAAAATGCAGAGAATTGCACGCATCCAAGGCGGCGCTCATGAAAATGAGAAACATGAATCCGGCCATAAACATGTTGCGGGAACGGCAGAATATATTGACGATATTGCCGAACCGGCTGGCACGCTTCATGCCTATTTAGGCTTTTCAGAACGCGCCCATGCTAATGTTTCCGACATGGATTTTGCAGATGTTTTAAGCTGCGAAGGCGTGGTTGGTATTCTCACCCATAAAGATATTCCGGGCGTCAATGATTTAAGCCCGCTTGGTTTGAATGACGAGCCTATTCTCATCAAAGATAAGGTTGAATTTTACGGCCAGCCGCTTTTTGCCGTGATTGCCAAAACACGGGCGCAGGCGCGTTTTGCGGCTCGAAAAGCCAAAATTACTTATCACGATCTGCCGCATATGCTGAATGCGCGCGAGGCAAAGGCGGCTGATTATCCGATGGTGGTTTCGCCGATGAAGCTGGAGCGCGGCGATATTGCTGCAGGCTTTAAAAATTCTAAGCATGTGCTGTCCGGCTCAATGCAAATTGGCGGGCAGGATCATTTTTATCTGGAAGGTCAAATTTCTTTTGCGTGGCCGGGGGAAGATGATGATGTGACGATTTATTCCTCCACCCAGCATCCGACGGAAACGCAGCATATGGTGGCACATGCGCTTCATG
The DNA here is from genome assembly GCF_044987585.2 of Paenochrobactrum sp. BZR 201-1. Taxonomy (NCBI): domain Bacteria; kingdom Pseudomonadati; phylum Pseudomonadota; class Alphaproteobacteria; order Hyphomicrobiales; family Brucellaceae; genus Paenochrobactrum; species Paenochrobactrum sp. BZR 201-1. The sequence continues at coordinate 89,469 of NZ_JBJDRZ020000005.1, forward strand.
TGCCGTCCCATGCGGTGACAATTCAGGTGCGCCGGATGGGTGGCGGTTTTGGCGGCAAGGAAACACAAGCCAATCTTTTTGCCTGTGTGGCAGCGATTGCTGCGAAAAAATACCGTGCTCCGGTTAAAATCCGTCTCGACCGTGATGATGATATGGAAGCAACCGGAAAACGTCATGATTTTTATGTCGATTATCAGGTGGGCTTTGATGATGATGGTCGCATTGAAGCCGTGGATGCCAGCTTCATGGCACGTTGTGGTTTTTGTGCGGATTTGTCGGGTGCAGTGACAGACCGCGCCTTGTTTCACGCTGATAATGCTTACTACTATCCCAATGTGAGGCTTGTTTCACGCCCGCAAAAAACCAATACGGTTTCCAACACCGCTTTCCGTGGTTTTGGTGGCCCGCAAGGGGTGGTGGGTGCCGAGCGGATGATCGAAGAAATCGGCTATTATTTGGGCAAAGACCCGTTGGAAATCCGCAAAGCCAATTTTTATGGCACGGATGAGCGCAATCTGACACCTTATTATCAGACTGTGGAAGATAATATTATTCAGCGTGTGGTGGCGGAACTGGAGGAAAGCTCCGATTATGCCGCGCGTCGTGAAAAAGTGCTTGAGTTTAACCGCAACAGCCGCATCATTAAACGCGGCATTGCGCTGACACCAGTGAAATTCGGCATTTCTTTTACTAAAACCGAATTCAATCAGGCAGGGGCTCTGGTGCATATTTATACCGATGGTTCGGTGCAGGTGAACCATGGCGGCACGGAAATGGGGCAGGGGCTTTACACCAAAGTCGCGCAAGTGGTGGCGGAAGAGTTTCAGATTGATCTGAAACGCATCAAAGCAACGGCAACGCGTACCGATAAAGTGCCCAATACCTCCGCAACCGCTGCATCATCAGGTACGGATTTAAACGGTATGGCGGCAGCAGATGCCGTACGCCAGATCAAAGCGCGTCTGGTGAATTTTGCTTGTGAAGCCTATAAAATTGCACCCGAAGAAGTGGTTTTTGAGCCAAACAGTGTGCGCCTTGGTGCGCAGACCATGAGTTTCCCGCAATTTATTCAGGCAGCTTATGCCGCACGCGTACAGCTTTCTGCGGCAGGTTTTTATAAGACACCGAAAATCCATTGGGACAGGGATGAAGGTAAAGGCCGCCCATTCTTATATTATGCTTATGGGGCAGCGGTTTCTGAGGTGAGCATTGATACGCTGACCGGCGAATATCAGATGGAACGCGCCGATATATTGCATGATGTCGGCAAATCCATCAATCCGGCACTGGATATCGGGCAGATTGAGGGCGCTTTTGTGCAAGGTATGGGCTGGCTCACCACGGAAGAATTGTGGTGGGACAATAAAGGTCGTTTGCGCACCCATGCGCCGTCAACTTATAAAATTCCGCTCGCTTCCGACCGGCCACGTATTTTCAATGTTAATCTGGCGTCATGGTCGATCAATCGTGAGGAAACAATCCGCCGCTCGAAAGCTGTAGGCGAGCCACCATTCATGTTGCCGATTTCGGTGCTGGAAGCCCTGTCGATGGCTGTTGCCAGCACAGCTGATTACCGCGTGAACCCGCGCCTTGATGCGCCCGCCACACCGGAGCGGATTTTAATGGCGCTGCAACGCATGAAAATGCAAAAAATCGAGTAACGGAGCGGGTCAGATGTCGGCATTGAAAGACGATATCAGAGCTTTTTTGCAACCACGGGCGCAAGTGATGCTGGTGGAAGTCACCAATGTGGCAGGCTCTGCGCCGCGTGATGCCGGCACATGGATGCTGGTGGCAATGGATGCAATTTTCGGCACCATTGGCGGTGGCCAGCTTGAATATATGGCGATTGATCAGGCGCGCAAAATATTATTAGGCGCATTGAACAATCCGGATTTGGCCGATATTCAGGATATCCCGGGTATGGATGTGCCTTTGGGGCCTGAAATCGGCCAATGCTGCGGCGGGCGTGTCGGGTTGAAACTGCAAAGGATGGATCCGCATTTGGCTGCTTCTCTCATTGCAAGTGTTGATGCCGAAATTGCCATGCGGCCACAGGTTTATGTATTTGGGGCAGGGCATGTGGGCGATGCGCTAGCGACTGCTTTAGCACTGTTGCCGTTGCGGGTGGTGCTGGTGGATACGCGCGAGCAGGAGCTCACCAACACACAGGCAACCGGCATTGAAACCTGCCTGACCGCATTGCCTGAACAAGTGGTGCGTTCGGCGCCTGCGGGGAGTTCTTTCATCATCCTGACCCATGATCATGCGCTGGATTTTCTGATTGTCTCGGAAGCCTTGGCACGTCAAGACACTGCCTATGTCGGCATGATCGGCTCCAAGTCAAAACGCGCCACATTCCGCAGCTGGTATTTGAAAGAGACAGAACATAAGCAACATGCACGGGATAATTTTGCCCGCCTTATCTGTCCGGTGGGTGGGGTGGCGGTGAAAGACAAACGCCCGTCGGTGATTGCGGCTTTGGTGGCGGCTGAAGTGCTGACTGCCGCCCTTAATTATCAACCGGTCATCGACGATCTCGTCAGCTTTTCAGAATTTCGGTAATGCGGCGCTGGCAGCGGTCAGCCATATAATCAATGATGAGGCGGATTTTCGGATCGAGAAAACGCTTATGCGGATAAATTGCTGCAAGCTGGATAGTCACCGGTGGCGTATCGGTTAAAACCGGCACTAATCTACCTTCATTGATATAATGTTTGACCTCAAACAATGGCTTGTTGATGAGACCATGCCCGCTTAATGCCCATTGGGTCAAAACATCACTGTCGTCGGAATCATAAGGCCCGGCAATTTCAAACTTGCGCAAGCCCTCAGGTGTTTGCAGTGTCCAGTAATATTCTTTGGAGCCCGGAAAACGCAGCAACAAACAATCATGTTTGTCATTGATGAGATCGTCGGGTGTTTGCGGTGTGCCGCGGCGTTCAAGATATTCGGGCGCTGCACAAATGACGCGTTCGCAATTCATGATGCCACGCATACGTAAGTTAGAATTTTCCAAAATGCCGAGTTTGAAAGCCACATCCACGCCTTCACTCATAATATCCACTTCATGATCGGAGAGGCGCAAACGCACTTCAATATCGGGATATTTTGCGTGAAAATCAGGAATACTGGGGCCGATCAATGTGCGGCCAAGACTTAAAGGCGCTGTGATGCGCAAAGCACCTTTGGGGTTTTGTAAAATATCGGTAATGGCAGCTTCAGCTTCTTCCACGGCTTCAATGATTTTAACCGCACCTTGGTAAAAAACGCGCCCATGTTCGGTCGGCGTCAATTTGCGCGTGGTGCGGTTGAAAAGCCGCACGCCCAAATGTTTTTCCAGTTCTTTGATGCGGTTGCTGGCCACGGCCGGCGAGGCGCGCTGATCACGCCCTGCGGCAGAAAGATTGCCCAGTTCCACTACACGAATGAAGACGCGCAGATTTTTTATGTACGACATATGATCTGAAACTGCTCCCGATTATTTATATTTTTTTGAAAGTGCTCGTTGAGTTGCACTCATTTCCCCCAACACTTCCTTGGCACATAATGCACTGTCTAACAATGGGAACAAAAACATAATGGGAGGGGCGCATGTATGATTTTGCGGTTGCTTGGGACTGGCTGAGTTTTGCCGCCCGCTGGCTGCATGTGATGACGGCGATTGCATGGATCGGCTCGTCATTTTACTTTGTGGCGCTTGATTTAGGTCTGCGCCAGCGCCCCGATTTGCCGCAAGGCGTGAATGGCGAAGAGTGGCAGGTGCATGGCGGCGGCTTTTACCATATTCAAAAATATTTGGTCGCACCGCCGCATTTGCCCGAACATCTGATCTGGTTCAAATGGGAATCCTACGCCACATGGCTTTCCGGCTTTGTGCTTTTGTGCCTTGTTTATTATGCGGGCGCTGATCTTTATCTGATTGATCCGGCTGTTCTGGATGTTTCTGCACCGGTTGCTATTTTTATCTCCATTGCCTCGCTGGTGCTGGGCTGGTTCATTTATGACCTGATTTGCAAATTCGGATTGGGTAAAAATGACACGGTGATTATGGTGCTGCTTTACGGCGTGCTGGTTGCCGTTTCATGGGGCTACACGCAGCTTTTCACCGGACGCGCGGCCTTCCTGCATTTGGGTGCATTTACCGCCACCATTATGGCCGCCAATGTGTTTATGCTGATTATTCCCAATCAGAAAATCGTAGTTGCCGATCTGATTGCCGGAAAGGTCCCTGATCCCAAATATGGCAAACTTGCCAAGCAGCGCTCGACCCATAATAATTATCTGACACTGCCGGTTGTTTTTTTGATGCTTTCCAACCATTATCCGCTGGCTTTTGCTACCGAGTATAATTGGATTATTGCCTCACTGGTTTTCCTGATGGGTGTTACCATCCGCCATTGGTTCAACACCCGCCATGCCGGCAAGGGCAAACCGACATGGACATGGATTGTAACGGTTCTTTTGTTCATTGCGATTATCTGGCTTTCGAGCATACAAAAACCATTGCCGGATGAAGAGCAGGTTTTGCAACTGACACCGGCGCAGCAAAATTTTGTAGTGGCTGACAATTTCTCGCAAGTCAGAGATACGATTCTAGGACGCTGCTCGATGTGCCATGCCAAAGAACCGGCATGGGATGGTATTATCACCGCGCCTAAAGGGGTGATTTTGGAAACAGACCGCGAAATTGCTGCCCATGCCCGCGAGATTTATTTGCAGGCAGGGCGTTCCTATGCCATGCCTCCTGCCAATGTTACGGCTGTTACGGATGAAGAACGTCGCATGCTGGCTGCATGGTATGAGACGAGTGTGAAGAGAGGAAAAACGCAATGAGTGCTCAAACCACTCCCCATATTATTCGGGGTCGTGTCCTCACATTTTTGAAAAATCCATTTCAGGAAAATGCAGCCTCATCGCATCTCTTTTATGACGATGGCGCATTGCTGATCGTAAATGGCAAGATCGCGGATATTGGCAATTTTGACGATGTTAAGGCACGAGCCAGTGCGGATGTGGGTGCCGATGTGGCGGTAAATGATCATCGCCCGCATCTGATTATGCCGGGCTTTATTGATACCCATTTACATTTTCCGCAGACGCAGGCGATTGCCTCTTATGGCGCGCAATTGCTGGAATGGCTCAATACTTATGTATTTGTTGAAGAGCAAAAATTTGAAAGTGCAGCCCATGCCGATTTTATTGCAGGCCGCTTTCTTGATGAACTGATCCGTAATGGCACCACCACTGCGGTTGCTTATTGTTCTGTGCATAAGCAAAGCGCACAATCGATGTTTGCTGCCGCGCGGCAGCGTAATATGCTGATGGTGGGCGGTAAGGTAATGATGGATCGCAATGCGCCGGAAGCGTTACGCGATACGCCGCAATCGGGTTATGATGACAGCAAGGCGCTGATTGAAGCATGGCATCAGCCCGATCAACGAACTTATTATGCCATCAGTCCACGCTTTGCCATTACCTCCACGCCTGAGCAATTGGAGATGAGCAAGGCGCTGGTGCAGGAATTTCCCGATTGCTATGTGCAGACGCATTTGTCGGAAAATCTTGATGAAATTGCCTTTGCAACCTCGCTTTATCCAAGCGTGAAATATTATATCGACATCTATGACCATTACGAATTACTGACGCCTAAAACCATTCTCGGCCATTGCATACATATGTGCGACCGTGAAGTGTCGCTTATGGCAGAGAGGGGGGCAATTGCCGCTTTTTGCCCGACATCCAATCTCTTTTTAGGCAGCGGGCTTTTTGATCATGATCGCTTTGCAAAATTAGGTGCGCGTATTTCTGTGGCAACAGATGTGGGCGGCGGTAGCAGCTTTTCGATGTTGGAAACCATGAGCGAAGCTTATAAAATCATGGCACTGCAAGGCCAGAAATTATCACCTTTGCAGTCTTATTATATGCTGACACTCGGCAATGCCCGCGCCCTCGGTTTGCAAGATAAAATCGGCTCGCTGCATGTGGGAGCGGATGCCGATATTGTGGTGCTTGATGCACGTGCCAAGCCAGCGATGGATTTACGCATGGATGTGGCCGCAACGCTGGAAGATGAATTATTCATTTTGCAGACAATGGGGGATGACCGTTGTGTTGCAGAAGTTTATATTGCCGGAAAAGCGATGAAATCAGCTTTATAGATAAGCTGAACATCAAAATTTAAGGGGATATCAAACCGTGTCGCAGCCTTCAGTCGAACCGCGTGCTCTTTTAACATCCCTGTTTGAAGCGGCAGTTGATGCCGCTGATCCGCTTACTCGGATCAAAGCTTTTTTGCCTGAAAAGCCCAAAGGCAAAGTGGTTGTCATTGGTGCGGGCAAAGGCTCGGCACATATGGCACGCGCTTTTGAGCAATGCTGGGATGGCGATTTCAGCGGTGTTGTGGTGACGCGCTATGGCTTTGGTGTCGATTGCGAAAAGATTGAGATCATCGAGGCCTCGCATCCGGTGCCCGATGAGGCGGGAAGCCAAGCGGCCAAACGCTTGTTCGCAGCCGTTGAAAATTTAACTGAAGATGATCTGGTGGTCGCACTCATTTCCGGTGGCGGCTCCGCTCTATTGCCAGCCCCTGCCGATGGCTTGACTTTGGACGATGAAGTGGCGGTTAATGAGGCACTGCTTGCCTCCGGCCTGCCGATCAGTGCGATGAATGTCATCCGCAAACATATTTCCAAAGTAAAAGGCGGACGGCTGGCGGCAGCTTGTTTTCCGGCAAAAGTGGTGAGCCTGATCGTGTCGGATATTCCAGGCGACAATCCGGCATATGTTGCTTCCGGCCCCACCGTGCCGGATAGATCAACACGCCATGATGCTTTGCAAATCATTGTGCAATATGGCTTAAAATTGCCGGATAATGTGATGCAGCATTTGCAATCAGATGCGGCCAATGCGCCGCTTGCCGATGATGCTTGTTTCAAAAATCACGAAGTGCATGTGATTGCGTCTGCTGCCATATCGCTGGAAGCAGCAGTGACACGCGCAGAGCAATATAATATTCCGGCGGTGATTTTGTCTGATGCAATAGAGGGTGAAGCGCGCGAAGTGGCGCATGTTCATAGCGCAATCGCCAAAGAAATTTCGATGCGTGATCGACCGTTTCAAAAGCCGGTGATTTTATTGTCGGGCGGGGAAACAACTGTCACTATGCGCCACAAAGGCAAGGGTGGACGCAATACTGAGTTTTTACTTTCGCTTGCAATGGACATCGCCGGAGATGGCCGCATTTATGCACTCGCCGCTGATACGGATGGCATTGACGGATCAGAAGATAATGCCGGTGCTTTTGCCGATGGAACGAGCATAGATCGTTTGCGTGAAAAAGGGCTGAATGGTGCTGATTTTTTACAAAAAAATGATGCGTGGAGTGCGTTTTCAGCGCTCAATGATCTTTATGTGACCGGCCCCACCGGCACTAATGTCAATGACTTTCGCGCGATTTTAATTATGGATTGAGCATAATAAAAAGGCCGGTATCTGATCTGATACCGGCCTTTTTTATTGTGTTTAGTAACGGGCATCTTTCGGCTTTTTAACCGTTGGCCAGTCATTGACCTTACCGGCAAAATCCGGACGCGGCATGTGGGTGAAATATTCCGACACGTCGACCGCTTCCTGATCGCTCAGCACATCACCTTGCCCCATCGGCAGATTGTAATTTTGTGCCGGTGGCATCGCATATTTGACGAATTGCGCCGCCTTATAAGTACGCGCCATACCTGCACCGATATTGAAGCTTTCATCACCCCAAAGCGGCGGGAAGATATAGTCGCCCGCTTGATCCTTCATGCCTTCACCATTGCTGCCGTGGCAGGCAGCGCATTGTGCGGCATAAATTTTCGCACCATTGACCGGATCGGGAATAAGGTTTTCATCAATTGCGCCAGCGCCTTTAACATTGACGCTGGTGCCTTTTGCAACACCTTTGCCGAGCCAATCCATATAGGCGATCATGGCTTTCATATCAGCGCCTTCACGTGGCAGCGGCTTGCCGTTCATCGAACGCTGGAAGCAGCCATTGATACGCATTTCCAGATCCACTTCCTTGCCCGCACGCGGCATCACGGCAGGGTAGAAATTGGAGGTGTTGATATAAGGTGCGGCTTTGTCGACCTTACCTTGAGCCAAATGGCAGGAGTTACAGTTGAGGCCATTGCCGACATTATCAGGCAGCAAACGGGCAGTTTCATTGAGCAGGCGTTTGCCTTGCAAAATGTCTGCCGCATTCGGCTCCTTCAAAATATCATGATCAACGGGGATCTGATATGTGCCGATCTGTTCTTTTTCTTTGTTCAGAACAGCGATGGCATCAAGTGGCTGCGCATCCATACTGGAGCGCAGGCTGATGAAACCCCATGCCGAACCGGTAATGGCCACAGCAAATGCAGCACCGAGGAAAATAACCGATTTGGTTCTCATTGCTTATTCTCCGGAACATAATGCACGGGCTTGTGCGCGATTTCGCGTCTCATGCGGGCAATGTCGGCTTCGGTAATATCGGAACCGTGATTGCCCCAGCCATTGCGGATAAAGTTGAGGATTTCCGCAACCTGCCAGTTTGGCAGATGAGCAAAGCCGGCATGGTAAAGGCCATCAGGTCGTGGTCGGTATCAGGTGTTTTGCCACCAGCCAATGTCACCTGAATGAGCGAGCTTGGATCATCGGCAAAGACAATCGAATTGCCGGCCAGTGCCGGATAAATCCGTGGCGCACCCTTGCCGTCCATACGGTGGCAGACGGTGCAATGCTCGACATAAGACAGAGCACCCTTGGTGGAGAAGTCACCGGCTTTAAGGGCTGCTGTGGTGATATCTTCCTTAGGCTGCCATTTCTGCTCACGGCCTTTGCTTGGCGGCAGCGATTTCAGATAACGGGCAATGGCGCGCAGATCGCTTTCTTCCAGATATTGGGTGGAATGCTGCACCACATCGGCCATCGAACCGAAAGCGGCAGTGCGGTCATTGCGTCCGCTTTGCAGGAACATGACGATCTCGTCTTCGCTCCATGTGGAAAGCCCGGTGTCCTGATCGCGCAGATTTTTCGCATACCAGCCTTCAAGCACCGAGCCGGAAAGGAACTTGCCGTCCTTATCGTTTTTGACCGCTTTTTCTTCGTAAGCAAGACCACGAGGTGTGTGGCAGGCGCTGCAATGGCCAAGGCCTTCCACCAGATAAGCACCGCGCTCCAGCACCGGATCAGTATTGGCGGCGATTTCAAAATCGCGTCCATTGGAAAAAAGCAACTGCCACCAAGCCAGCGGCCAGCGCATATTGGCAGGCCATGGCAAAGTGCTTGGCTGGTTGTCTTGAGAAACCGCTTCTACCTTCGACATAAAGTAAGCATAAAGTGCTTTGATGTCGTCGTCTTTGACCACTGTATAAGAAACAAACGGCATGGCCGGATAAAGATGAACATTGTCCTGTCTTACCCCCTGGCGGACAGCTCGTTCAAAATCGGCATAAGAATAATTGCCGATGCCGGTTTCTTTATCCGGTGTAATATTGGTGGAATAGATGGTGCCAAGCGGCGTTTGCATACCAAGGCCGCCGGCAAATTCTTTGCCGCCCGGTGCTGTGTGACATGCGCCGCAGTCACCGGCGCGGGCGATATATTCGCCCTTGGTGATCAAGGCAGCATCGGTAATATCAACTTGCGCTTCCTGCTTGGGAGTGAGCCAGTAAGGCGTTGATAAGGCAAAGAGCCACGCAGCCGCCAGTGCGGCCGCACCGGCGATGGCTAATTTTACTAGGGTTTTCATGCGCCCTCCGAAAAGGCATATTTGAGAGGTTACTCATGCTTTTCAGATTTGTCGCATACCCACATTGATTGTGGTCAATTGGAAAATAATTATCGTGTTATTTGTCGTTCTTAGGAAAATTTGATGTTTTTTCGCGCTATATTAGGTGAATAATCCATATACGGAAAGTGGTGGAAATGAAAAAAGCCGCAGCAAGTGATGGCAAAGCTTGCAGATTCTTGACAGCCTAAGAAGCTATTATTTAAGCGATCAGCTCCACACCTGCTCGACGCATTTTATCAAGCATCACGGCGAGTGAACCGTTCACATCAATGGCACGGCATAAATCAAGCCGCACGCGGGTGTTAAAGCCCAGTTCAACCGCATCAAGCGCTGAAAAAGCCACGCAAAAATCGGTTGCAAGACCTGCCAGCGTGATGGCACCGATATTGCGCTCGCGCAAATATCCGGCCAGACCTGTCGGTGTTTTATGGTCATTTTCAAAGAAGGTGGAATAACTGTCGATGCCGTGGCGGAAGCCTTTACGGATGATAAGTTGTGCGCGCTCACGGTTCAGTTGAGGATGGAAATCCGCGCCTTTTGTGCCCTGTACACAATGATCCGGCCATAATGTCTGCTCGCCATAAGGCATCATAATAGTTTGATACGGTTCTTTGCCCTCATGGGAGGAGGCAAAACTGGAATGGCCTTTCGGGTGCCAGTCCTGCGTTAAAATCACATGTTCGCTTTCATTGATGGTTGCGTTGAGAAGTGGCAGAAACTCGTCTCCGCCTTTAACAGCGAGCGCACCGCCCGGACAAAAATCATTTTGCATATCAACGACAATCAATGCATGTGCGATCATATTTCATCCTTTTTGTTTTATTTATTCTGCCAATTTGTGCCCCGAAATCTTGTCTTTGGCAGAAAACGCTTTTCAGCGTTATATTGATATATAATGTGGCGCTAACTGTGACGCAAAGGGCAGGTCATGAAAAGAAGCGATATTAACCGGATCATCCGCGAGAGCGATCAGTTTATTCGCTCATTTGGGTTTATTTTGCCGCCTTTTGCGTATTTTGCGCCGCAAGCTTTGAAAAACCAAGTGCAGCAACATGCCCGAATTATTCGTGATCACCGGCTGGGATGGGACATTACCGATTACGGGCAGGGCAAATTTGATGAGCTTGGCTTGTTTTTGTTCACACTTCGCAATGGCAGAGCGGAAGATTTAACGCGCGGCAGCGGTCAGCTTTATGCCGAGAAGATTATGATTTCGCGCCATTATCAGCTTTCGCCAATGCATCGTCATAATCTCAAAGCTGAAGATATTATCAATCGCGGTGGTGCAACTCTGGTGATTGAACTGTTTCAGGCACGTAGCGATGGCTGGATTGATCCGGATGCCGATGTGAAAGTTGCAAGTGACGGGCGCATGGTGACACTGCCGGCAGGTGGACATTTAAAATTACAGCCCGGCGAAAGCGTTACATTGCTGCCGCAGCATTGGCACGCTTTTTGGGGCGAGGGCGGTGATGTACTGGTGGGTGAGGTTTCAACGGTTAATGATGACCTCACCGATAATGTCTTTCGTGATCCGATCGGGCGCTTCTCACAGGTAGAAGAAGACGAAGCGCCGCTGCATTTGCTGGTGTCTGATTATGATCACTGGCTCGCTTGATATTCCTGAACAGCTTTATCAGCCCATTGAATAAAGTCATGCGTCGCTAATTCGCGCTCCTGATCGAGCAAAGTTTCATGGCGGCTGTGGGGATAAATTTTCGTAGTGATATTGGTAAAACCCGTCTGTTGCAGGCGTGCTGCAAAGCTGCTGATAGCCTGACCAAAATTGGTGGCGGGGTCTAACGCGCCTGCATTGAAATTAATCGGCAGGTTTTTAGGTAACCGCCCCCAGTTTTTTGGCCTGTCGCCCTGTTGCATCCATTGCAAAATATCGAGCCACATCGAAACACTTGCGTCAAAACCACAAAGCGGGTCTTTGATATAGGCATCGACACCATCTTCATCGCTTGAAAGCCAGTCAAACATGGTGCGCGATGGCTGGATCATTTTTGACCAAGCGCGAAACGTCACTTTGGGCAAAAATTGGCTCGGCACATCCGAGCCTTTCAACATGCGTTCAACTTTCAGCATGAACTGCGCAAATACCCGCTCGGATTGATTGCCGAAATTGGAGTTCCAGATGCTCAAGCCATTGATATTTTCCGGCTTTTGCAGCGCATAATTAAAGGCGATCAACCCGCCCATTGAATGACCAAAGAGAATAACCGGCAGGCGGGGGTGCCGCTCTTTAATCAACTGGTTGACACTATCGACATCGCTCAAGACCTTGGTGGCGCCATCACGCATGGCAAACATGCTTTTAGGGCGGTTTGCTCCAATGTTTTGCCCGTGGCCGCGATGGTCTTGCGCATACACATGATAACCGGCACGGCTCAAAGCTTTGGCAAATTCTGCGTAGCGCTCAGAATGTTCTGCCAAACCGTGATTGATATGCACAATGCCGCCTGCGATGCCTTCTGCTTGTTGATGGCGCAGCACCAGTCGGCTTTCCTTCGGGCTTGATAAAACGTGGATCTCTTCAAATGACATCAGACTATTTATCCGCGAAAAAAATCTTGCAAAACTTTAAAAGCTGCGTCACTCTAACACATAAATGTGAAGCGCAAGCTCCGGACAGCTCCGCTTTTAAAGCGAACCGGCACACTTGTTAAGTGTGTAGCACTAGCAGCTTCCGTTCAAGAATATATGAGTTTTATGGATGAGCAGAGGGGAAACCGGATGACGGAAATATCCGCATCCGGTTTTATAATGTTAAAATTTTGCTTTTGCGTGTCTGTCCATTGCTCCGCGCTGCCAGATAGCTTACATAAGCACCCAAGATTTCCTGAAATTATTCGTCAATAATGGCAGGAGACAGATCATTGTTGCATAGCACTTTCTAGTCTTACCTTGTGGGATAGGGTGCTCTTAATCGGAGATGACGCGCTTTATGGCACGCCAATTCATTTATCATATGTCGGGCCTCAATAAGGCCTATGGCACAAAGAAGATTATTGAAAATCTTCATTTGTCTTTTTATCCCGATGCAAAAATCGGTATTCTGGGGCCAAACGGCGCTGGTAAGTCGACTGTTCTTAAAATCATGGCTGGCCTTGATAAAGAATTTACCGGCGAAGCATGGCTGGCCGATGGTGCCACCTGCGGTTACCTCGCACAGGAGCCTGAGCTCAACCCGAACAAAACAGTTCTTGGTAATGTGATGGAAGGTGTTGCCGACAAGCAAGCCATTCTTGACCGTTATAACGAACTGATGATGAACTATTCTGATGAAACTGCCGATGAAGGCGCGAAGCTTCAGGATGTCATCGATAGCCAGAATCTTTGGGATCTGGAAAGTCAGGTTGAAATGGCGATGGAAGCATTGCGCTGCCCGCCGGCGGATGCTGATGTCGCTGTTTTGTCTGGTGGTGAACGCCGCCGCGTGGCTCTGTGCAAGCTGTTGCTTTCCAAGCCGGATCTATTGCTGCTTGATGAACCGACCAACCACTTGGACGCTGAAACCACCGCATGGCTTGAAAAGCATTTGCGTGAATATCAAGGCGCTGTGCTGCTGATTACGCACGATCGCTACTTCCTCGACAATGTGACTGGCTGGATTCTCGAACTCGACCGTGGTCGCGGTATTCCGTATGAAGGCAACTATTCTGCCTATCTGGAAGCCAAATCCAAGCGTATGTTGCAGGAAGGCCGTGAAGACGATGCCCGTCAGAAAGCGCTTTCGCGTGAACGTGAGTGGATTTCAGCGAGCCCTAAAGCCCGTCAGGCCAAATCGAAAGCCCGTATCAAGGCATATGACGAATTGGTTGAAGCGGCTGAAAATCAGCGTGCAGGCGATGCACAAATCCTTATTCCGGCTGGCGAACGTCTGGGACAGGTGGTTATCGAGGCAGAAAATCTCACCAAATCTTTTGGCGATCGCGTGCTGATCGAAAACCTCACCTTCAAACTGCCTCCAGGTGGTATTGTTGGTGTGATTGGTCCCAACGGTGCCGGTAAATCGACACTGTTCAAAATGATCACTGGTCAGGAAAAGCCTGATTCCGGTTCCATCCGTATCGGTGAAACCGTGCATCTTGGTTATGTTGATCAGAGCCGCGATCACCTCAATGCGGACAAAAACGTCTGGGAGGAAATCTCCGGCGGCAGCGACATTATCAAGCTCGGCAAGCATGAAATGAACTCGCGCGCATATTGCGGTGCGTTCAATTTCAAGGGCAGCGATCAGCAGGCGAAAGTCGGCAATCTCTCCGGCGGTCAGCGTAACCGCGTGCATCTGGCCAAGATGTTGCAGGCCGGCGGCAACGTTCTGCTGCTTGACGAACCGACCAACGATCTGGACACAGAAACCTTGGCGGCTCTGGAAGATGCGCTGGAAAAATACGCCGGCTGCGCTGTTATCATCTCCCACGATCGTATGTTCCTCGACCGTCTGGCCACCCATATTCTGGCCTTTGAAGGCGACAGCCATGTGGAATGGTTTGAAGGCAACTTTGAGGACTATGAAGCGGATAAAATCCGTCGTCTGGGACCTGAAAGCGTCAACCCTAAGCGGGTCACTTACAAGCCGCTGACGCGCTAAAATTTGAAAAGGCCGGTGTTGATCACCGGCCTTTTTTTGTATGTTATGGACACTATGATGCACGAGGTGATTGTGATGAAAGACTGGTCAGCAGGACAATATCTGAAATTTGAAAATGAACGCAGCAGACCGGCGCAAGATCTAATCAACCAAATCAAGTCGGATCATTTGGAACATATTGTCGATATCGGCTGCGGGCCGGGAAACTCGACAGAGGTACTGCTCGATCGCTGGCCAAAGGCTTCGATCTTGGGGTTTGATACCTCGCCCGATATGATTGAAAAGGCACGTCAGCGCCTGCCTGAGGTGGATTTTCAACTGGGCGATGTGGCAACTTACCAACCACAGCCGCAAGCAGATTTATTGTTTTCCAATGCGGTGTTTCAATGGGTTCCGGATCACATAGCACAGATGCAGCGTCTGTTTCGCTCATTAAAAAGCGGGGCACTTTTAGCGATTCAAATGCCGGACAATTTGCGTGAAGCCACGCATCAGTCGATGATTAAGGTGGCTCAAGACCCGCGCTGGCAAAGCCGTATCGGCAATAAAGCGCGCGAAGTGCTGCCGCCAGTGTCGCAATATTATGAAGCGCTTTGCAGTGATGCCGTGCATGTGGATATTTGGCATACGATTTATAATCACCCGCTTGATGGTATCGAAGCTGTGGTGGAGTGGGTGAAGGGTACCGGCTTGCGCCCGTTTATTGATCCGCTAAGCGATGAAGAGCGTGCGGACTATCTGGCGCAATACGCAGATGAACTCAACCGGCATTATAATGTGGCATCAGACGGCAAAGTGCTGCTGGCGTTTCCGCGTATCTTTATTCTGGCGCAGAAAAAATAATGGAATTGCGTTGGGCTGGTGCTTTAAGTCTATCGTGCCAGCCTGATGGGCTTGGGCGGATGCCGGACGGCAGCATAAAGCTATGCGAGAGCTCTGTATTTGATAGTCAAATTTTTAAAGGAAAAGGACGTTTAAGAACTGGAGCGGGCGAAGGGATTCGAACCCTCGACCCCAACCTTGGCAAGGTTGTGCTCTACCCCTGAGCTACACCCGCTCGCGCCAGTTCTTAACATCGAACAACCGCTATATGCCGTAAAGTTTTGCCAATTGCAAGAGGTCAATTGAGAAAAAATGCGACTTTTTTTATTTTTTTGATATTGAATTGTTTAGGGAAAACAAAGCCTTAAAAGAAAGCACCAAAAGCACCGTAAAGGCGTCTGATCTCTCGTTCCTGATTTTCAAGAGGTGATTAATTTTCAATTTTAAGGGAAGGTTGGCCTTTAAGAACTGGAGCGGGCGAAGGGATTCGAACCCTCGACCCCAACCTTGGCAAGGTTGTGCTCTACCCCTGAGCTACACCCGCTCGCGCCAGTTCTTAAACATCAGGCATGGGCGCTATATGGCGTAAGCTTTGACTGAAAGCAACAGCAAAAATGCGTGTGGCTGCATTTTATTGCAGTTTTTTGTGTGAGACGTCTGTTTTTCAGGCTTTGTTTGTGCTGGCCTGTTGATAAGTGCAGATTGAAACAGTGCTTTTTGCTGTTCACACATATTCGAATCGTGAAAACGGCAGCTGGAAGTGCGATTCTATTCGCATCCCTTGGCTTGTTCGTGTGGGTGACTGCTATAAGATTGATTTGAAAATGGAATCGTTGAAGCGAATATGAGTTGATGACAATGCAAAAGCCGTTGGATCCTGCCGGACTGTTTGAATATCTGGATGAATTGGGTGTCAAACATACAACCATTACCCATCCGCCTTTGTTTACGGTGGCTGAATCGCAGGCATATCGTTTGGAATCAAATGGCGCGCATACCAAAAACCTCTTTGTCAAAGACAAGAAAGGCAAAATCTTTCTACTGACAGTTGGTGACAACGCGGTTGTGGATTTGAAGCAAGTGCATCATCTGATCGGTGCGAGCGGTCGCGTGTCTTTTTGCAAAGCTGAACTCTTGATGGAGCTGTTAGGCGTCATTCCGGGGTCTGTGACTGTGCTGGGTGCGGTGAATGACCGTGACCTTCAGGTGCAGATCGTGCTGGATGCGGTGTTGATGCAAAATGATATTATCAATGCGCATCCGCTGATCAATGAAGCAACCACATCCATCAGCCGCGAGGATTTATTGGTGTTTCTGCGTGCAACCGGCCACGAGCCGCTGATTGTGAAACTATCCGTGAATGAAGCTGATAGTGAAGCAAGCGTTGCACAAGAAGCATAAGGGTGCATTATGTTATTGATTGTTGGAACTGTCCGGCTGCCTGCGGAAAATTTAACCGCTGCACGCGACATTATGCAGGCGATGATTTTGGCAAGTCGCGCTGAAGATGGATGTCTTGGTTATTCTTATGCGGAAGATGTTTTGGAAGCGGGGCTTATCCATGTGAAAGAGCTTTGGCGCGATCAAGCGGCATTGGATCAGCATTTTGCGTCTCAACATATTGCAACATGGCGAAAAGCATGGCCGCAGCTTGGCATTCATGACCGCGACTTGACCGTTTATGACGTGGGCGCGGGGCGCAAGACCTGAACACAATGATGTGCGCAGATTAAAGATTTGAATAGGACGGGGGAGGCGCATTCTCTTGAAATTGTGTATAATATCCCCATCTGAGAATGATAGTTAAATACCGGTTTTTTTAAGATAACTGCCGGTAAAAATGCCAAAAGGGATGCGGGATGAGCAATCAGGACAATCCATACGCCGTGAGCGGCAATCAAATGAACGCAAGTGTGAGTTTTGGTGCTGACAATATTTCGGCTTCCGGTGGTTTGATTAAAGACACTACCACTGCGGGTTTTCAGGCGGATGTTATCGCCGAATCCCGCAAGCAGCCTGTGCTGGTGGATTTCTGGGCGCCTTGGTGTGGCCCTTGCAAGCAATTGACACCTGTGATCGAAGCTGCTGTTAAAAAGGCAGCGGGTGCGGTCAAGCTGGTTAAAATGAATATTGATGATCATCCAAGCATTGCCGGTCAGTTAGGGGTTCAGTCCATCCCTGCGGTGATCGCGTTTGTTGATGGTCAGCCGGTCGATGGTTTTATGGGCGCGCAGCCTGAATCAAAAATTAACGAATTCATTGCGAAAATCAGTGGTCCAAGTGCGCAGGAAACTGCATTGGCGGAAGCTTTGGAAACGGCTGAAACTTTGCGTAGTGAGGGCGATTTCGCCCAGAGCGCGCAAGTTTATTCGGCTATTTTGCAGCAGATGCCGGATAATCTGCCAGCGCTTGCCGGTCTTGCGACCTGCATGGTGGATGCAGGTGAACTCGACAAAGCACGCGAGATTTTAGAAGCCATTCCGGAAGATCAGAAGAGTGATCCGGCTGTCGAGAAAGTGGTCAAGCGTATCGAGCTGGCAGAGCAGGTGGCAACCCTTGGTGATCCGGAACAGTTGAAGGCACGTTTGATAGCTGATCCGAACGATCATCAGGCGCGCTTTGATCTGGCAAAAATCTATGATGCCCAAGGCTTGCGCGATGCGGCAGCCGATGAATTGCTGGCCATCATGAAAGCCGACCGCGAGTGGGAAGATGACGGTGCACGCAAGCAATTGGTGCAATTTTTCGAGCTTTGGGGCGTAATGGATAAAGCCACATTGGCCGCGCGCCGCAAATTGTCGTCTTTATTGTTTAAATGAGCAGGAGTTTTTGATTATGCAGGCGGGAAATATCCATTACCGCAGTGGTGATGATCTACCGGAGACAGTGCCGGTATTTCCGCTTCAAGGTGCCTTATTATTGCCGGGCGGACAGGTTCCGCTCAATATATTTGAGCCACGTTATTTGACGATGGTGGATGAGGCGATGGCGTCAAACCGCATCATTGGCCTCATTCAACCTGATTTGGCCGAAAAGCCGGTTGATCCGGGGCAGGAGCTTGATGAAAACTACCGGCCAAATTTAAGTATGATTGGTTGTTTGGGGCGTATTACCAGCTATGTGGAAAGCGGTGATGGTCGCTTATTGATCACACTGCACGGCATTTGTCGTTTTCGCATGGTGGAAGAGCTTAACGTCAAAAAGCCGTATCGTATCTGCAAGATCGTACCTTTTCTAAATGATCTCAGCGATCCGGCAGATGTCGACGATGTGGATCGTGAGGCATTGTTGGCGGCATTCCGTGCCTATTTGGAAGCCAATAATCTGGAAGCGGATTGGGAAGGTATTGCCCGTGCTGATAATGCGATGCTGGTTAATGCTTTGTCGATCATGTCACCTTTTGGTGCGGCAGAAAAACAAGCCTTGCTGGAAGCGCCTGATCTTAAAACACGTGCGGCAACATTGATTGCAATAACCGAAATGGTGCTGGCGCGTGAGCAGGATGATTTTGATAAACGTCTGCAATAGGCAAGATTAAATTAGTTATTCCTAAACAATGGGGTTGATCATGGAAAAAGCGCAAAGTCAGGGGGAAGTAGACATCAGCTTGCTGGAGCTGTTGGTGTGCCCTTTAACCAAAACGGCTTTGCGTTTTGACCGTGAAAACAATGAATTGATCTCGCAAAAAGCCAAATTAGCTTATCCGGTGCGCGATGGTGTGCCGATTATGCTGCCTTCTGAGGCGCGCATTATTGAATAATTAGTCAATAGTGTTGTTTTTATGGTGCGGCCACTTCATCAGAGTACAGATTGTGTTGCCTGTTTGCTCAACGCTCTTTATAACGCTTGAGAGTTAATATCTGCTGCAAATGAAGGCTTGGCATTATGGCATCTAGAAAACTTCTTCTCCTGCCCGGTGACGGCATTGGCCCTGAGGCAATGGCGGAAGTCCGTAAGATTATTGAGTTCCTCAATTCTGATTTGAAACTTGGCTTTGAAACCGAAGAAGGTCTCGTAGGCGGTTGTGCTTATGATGCCCACGGTCAGGCTCTTTCGGATGCAGATCTGGAAAAAGCGCTGGCAGCTGATGCTGTGCTTTTTGGTGCCGTTGGCGGCCCGAAATGGGATGATGTTGCTTATGAAGTGCGCCCTGAAGCGGGGCTGTTGCGTCTGCGTAAGGAAATGGAACTTTACGCAAACCTGCGTCCGGCCATTTGCTACCCGGCACTTGCCCATTCATCTTCTCTGAAGCCTGAAGTGATCGAAGGTCTCGACATTCTGATCATGCGTGAGCTGACCGGTGGTGTTTATTTCGGTGAGCCGAAAGAAATCATTGATCTGGGCAATGGCCAAAAGCGCGGTATCGATACGCAGGTTTACGACACCTACGAAATCGAACGCATTGCCGATATTGCTTTCGAACTGGCGCGCACCCGCCGCGGTAAAGTCACTTCGATGGAAAAGCGCAACGTGATGAAGTCCGGCGTTCTTTGGAATCAGGTCGTCACCGCACGCCACAAAGAAAAGCACGCAGACATCCAGCTTGAGCATATGCTGGCCGATGCTGGTGGTATGCAGCTCGTTCGCTGGCCGAAGCAGTTTGACGTCATCCTCACCGATAACCTGTTTGGTGATATGCTGTCGGATGTGGCCGCCATGCTGACCGGTTCGCTTGGCATGTTGCCATCCGCGTCCCTTGGTGCAACTGATCCTAAGACCGGTAGCCGCAAGGCGCTTTATGAGCCGGTACATGGTTCGGCCCCGGATATTGCAGGTCAGGGCATTGCTAACCCGATCGCGATGATCGCCTCACTTGCAATGTGCTTGCGCTATTCCTTCGGCCTGATTGCTGAAGCTGATCGTCTGGAAGCTGCTATTTCCGGCGTTCTCGATGATGGTATTCGCACCGGTGACATCTGGTCGGAAGGCAATAAAAAAGTTGGCACTGCCGAAATGGGCGATGCGATTTTGGCAAAGTTCAAAGCGCTGTCAGCTTGATTTTGACTGCTATATTTTGACTGAGAATGCCGCCGGTTCATCTGGCGGCGTTTTTTTATGCCTTTGTTTCAGAAATTTTGATCTGCGCTGAGTTCGGCCAATTGACTCTTGCGTGAAACAGCTTAAAAGCGCATGTGGACAAGGAGAACTCGCGTGATACGGGTTGATGCAACATTATCAGTTTCGATGAAAACTGCCGGTGATTTCGCTGGCAATGTCTGCATGTCTTCTACCTCTATAAAACCTATGGCTACCGTGTTGAAAACGACCATTAAAACGGTCTGATTTCCCTTGGCCTGCTCGCCCTCTCCCGGGTCTGGTCCGGGGGCAGAGATTTCCGCGTGAAGTGTGGAAAATCTGGTCTGGAAGCGGAGAGGGACAGGAGATAATAATGGGATTTAAAGTTGCAGTTGTTGGCGCTACAGGCAATGTCGGGCGCGAAATGCTCAATATTCTTGAAGAACGCGGCTTTCCGGCAGATGAAGTGGTTGCACTTGCATCACGCCGCAGTGTAGGTAGTGAAGTTGCTTATGGCGACCGTACCCTCAAAGCCAAAGCGCTGGATGATTATGATTTCTCCGACACCGATATCTGCCTGATGTCGGCTGGCGGCAATGTTTCCAAGGAATGGTCACCTAAGATTGGGGCACAGGGTTGCGTTGTCATCGATAACTCATCCGCATTCCGCTATGACAGCAATGTGCCGCTTATTGTGCCGGAAGTGAACCCTGATGCTGTCGAGGGCTTTAAAAAGCGCAATATCATTGCCAATCCAAACTGCTCGACTGCGCAGCTTGTACTGGTTTTGAAACCGCTTCATGATGCAGCAACCATCAAGCGTGTTGTTGTTGCCACTTATCAGTCCGTTTCTGGTGCTGGTAAAGAGGGCATGGATGAGTTGTTCACCCAGTCACGTGCTGTTTTTGTCGCTGATCCTGTCACCAACAAAACTTTCACCAAGCGCATTGCCTTTAACGTCATTCCGCACATCGACGAATTTATGGAAGACGGTTACACGAAGGAAGAGTGGAAGGTTACCGCTGAAACCAAGAAGATGATTGATCCGAAGATCAAGCTTACTGCAACAGCCGTGCGCGTTCCGGTTTTCATCGGTCACTCGGAAGCGGTGAATATCGAGTTTGAAAACGAACTTTCCGCTGAACAAGCTACTGAAATTCTGCGCAATGCGCCAGGTGTTCAGGTGATCGACAAGCGTGAGGCCGGCGGCTACATCACCCCTTATGAAGCAGCCGGCGAAGATGCAACTTTTGTCAGCCGTATCCGTGAAGACATCACTGTTGAAAACGGTTTGTCCTTGTGGGTTGTGTCCGACAACTTGCGCAAAGGTGCCGCGCTCAACACTGTGCAGATTGCAGAACTTCTGATTGCCCGTGATCTGATCACACCAAAGGCGCATAAGGCTTAATCTTAAGCTTGTCGCTATCTATTAAAAATGCCGCTTGATGACAATCAGGCGGCATTTTTTAGTTTGCTTCTTCCAGCGACATCATTGAATCATCATCAAGGCCAAAGTGGTGGCCGATCTCATGAATGAGCACATGGGTGATGATTTCATGCAGTGTTTCATCATGCTCGCACCAATAATCGAGAATGGCGCGGCGAAACAGGGTCATGCGGTTGGGACGCTGATTGTCTGTTTGCAAGGTAAAGCGTTCTCCCAAACCCTCTCCTTCAAAAAGACCGAGCAGATCAAAAGGTGTATCAAGACCTAAATCTTCAATGATTGAATCGTCGGGAAAATCAGCGACATGGATGGTCATGTCCGGGCACAGCTCACGAAATTCTTGTGGCAGATGCGCATATGCTTGAAACGTCAGTGATTCGATTTCAGTCAGATTGGGCGCCAGTCTCGACGCCCATATTCCGGTTTGGTCAGATTGGGGCATAGTGTCAATCAGCCCCGCAGCAGTTTTTCAGGCCCACGGACGCAGCTCTGCATTCTTGGTTTCAAAAGTGTCGATGCTTGTTGCTTTTTCCATAGTAAGGCCGATATCGTCCAGACCATTGAGCAGGCAATGACGTTTGAAATCATCCAGTTCAAAGTGAATCGTGCCGCCGTCAGGACCTGAAATAGTTTTATCTTCCAGATTGATCGTTAACGTGGCGTTGGAGCCGCGTGATGCATCATCCATCAGCATTTCCAGCTGTTCCGGTGTCACTTTGATTGGCAAAATGCCGTTTTTGAAGCAGTTATTGTAGAAAATATCTGCAAAAGAGGTGGAGATGACGCATTTGATGCCGAAATCGAGCAGAGCCCAAGGAGCATGTTCACGCGATGAACCGCAGCCGAAATTATCGCCTGCCACCAAAATCTGGGCATTGCGATAGCTTGGTTTGTTGAGGACAAAATCAGGGTTTTCACTGCCGTCTTCATTAAAGCGCATTTCGGCAAAAAGACCCTTGCTCAGACCAGTGCGTTTGATTGTCTTCAGGTAATCCTTCGGAATAATCATGTCCGTGTCGATGTTGATAATCGGCAGTGGAGCTGCGACGCCGGTGAGCTTGGTAAATTTATCCATGGCCATAACCTGTCGGTTGGTAATTTCATTGTTGAAAGAGGGTTTACACCAGCTATTCACAGAGTCAACTTGTGCAAGCTTAAGATGAGCAATCTGACGCAGTCACAAGACGAATTTTAATGGGTTTTATAGAGGGGCACAAACACTAATGAAAAACATCACGCGGCCGCGCCGTTCGGTTTTGTTTGTTCCGGCTGCCAATGCGCGCGCACTGGAAAAATCGCTTGAGCTTGGTGCTGATGCGATCATCTATGATCTGGAAGATTCTGTTGCCGATGAGGTAAAAGTGGCATCGCGTGGAAAGCTGGCAGCGCATTTGAAATCACATAGCACTGTGCCTTTCGAGCGTATTGTACGCATTAATGCTCTTGATGGGGCATATGGCGATGATGATGTAAAAATGGCGGCAGAGCAACAAGTTGATGGGGTGCTGGTGCCGAAAGTTGAGCGCCCGCAAGATGTGATCGATGTGGCGCGAAAACTGGATAAAGCAGATGCGCCGGAAAGCTGCCGCATCTGGGCGATGATCGAAACGCCGCGCGGTATTCTCAATGCCGATGAAATTGCACAATTGGGCAGTCGTTCCTCTGCCCGTTTGCGTGCTTTTGTGGTGGGGCCCAATGATATTGCGCGCGAAAGTGGTATCCGCACCTTGCCTGGCCGCCCTTATCTGGTGCCGTGGCTGATGCAGATTATTTTGGCCGCCAAGGCGGGTGGTTTGGAAGTGCTCGACGGTGTCTATAATGATTTTAAAGACATGGATGGTTTTGAAGCCGAATGCGTGCAGGGCGCATCGATGGGCTTTGACGGCAAGACACTGATCCATCCGTCACAAATTGCCGGTGCCAATCGTGGTTTTTCTCCAAGCG
The DNA here is from genome assembly GCF_044987585.2 of Paenochrobactrum sp. BZR 201-1. Lineage (NCBI taxonomy): Bacteria > Pseudomonadati > Pseudomonadota > Alphaproteobacteria > Hyphomicrobiales > Brucellaceae > Paenochrobactrum > Paenochrobactrum sp. BZR 201-1. Next base: position 113,115 of record NZ_JBJDRZ020000005.1, read on the forward strand.
AAGATGAAATAGCGCATGCAAAAGCAGTGGTGGAACTCTTCACGCGGCCAGAAAATATCAGTAAAGGCGTGGTGTCATTAAATGGTCAGATGATCGAGCGTTTGCATTTGCAAATGGCGGAACGGGTTTTGGCAAAGATTTGAAATCTTTATTTAAAAACAGATGCAATCGCTTAAGCTCGGCATAAGATTTGCACTTTATGGCGGTTTTTGAAGGAGAAATAATATGAAGCTTTATCGTTTTATCACAGGTCCTGATGATTCAGCATTTTGTCATCGGGTAACGGCCGCTTTGAACAAGGGCTGGGAACTTGCAGGTTCGCCAACCTATGCGTTTAATGCTGCCACTGGTGTGCTGCATTGCGGCCAACCGGTAACCAAGGAAGTTGAAGGTGTTGAATATACGCCCGACATTAAGCTTGGCGAATATTGATTAATAAAAAGGCCGGTCAGTGACCGGCCTTTTTTATTAATTCAAACCGCGATTGGCTATCATCGCCTCAGGGCTTGGCATTTTGCCGCGGAATTTTTTATACAATTCTTCCGGATCGGCACTGCCGCCGGCTGCATAGATATATTTCTTCAAATTGGCCGCGAGTTCCGGATTGAACGGATCGCCGCTTTCTTCAAAAGCTGCAAAAGCGTCGGCATCTAAAACTTCCGACCACATATAGGAATAATAACCGGCCGAATAACCATCGCCCGAAAACACATGGGTGAAATGCGGGGTGCGGTGACGCATGATGATCGCATCCGGCATGGAAAGTTTCGCCAGTGTTTCTTTTTCAAACTTGATTGGGGCATCAATTTTGGCGGAACTTGTGTGAAATGCCATATCAACTAAGGCGGAAGCGGTAAATTCTACCGTTTGGAAACCGGCATTAAAGGTTTGTGCGGCCAGCACTTTATCAAGCAATGCCTTTGGCATCGCTTCACCGGTGCGATAATGCACGGCATATTTTTCTAAAATTTCCGGCACGGTCAGCCAGTGCTCGTAAAGCTGTGACGGCAATTCGACAAAATCGCGCGAAACAGCGGTTCCGGCAACAGCCGGCCATGTCACATCGGTCAAAAGACCATGCAAAGCGTGGCCGAATTCGTGGAAGAGTGTGCGCGCATCATCAAGCGATAATAATGCAGGTTCGCCTTCGGCAGGCTTGGCAAAGTTCATCACATTATAAATGATCGGCTGTTGCCCGCCATCAAGCTTGTGGGCGGATTGCAAAGCGCTCATCCATGCGCCGGAGCGTTTGGAGGTGCGGGCAAAATAATCGCTTAAGAACAAACCGCGACGACTGCCGTCCGCATTGAAAACTTCAAAAACACGCACATCCGGATGCCATGTTTTGATGCCTTTTTGCTCTTTGAACGTGATGCCGAAAAGACGGGTGGCGACATCAAAAGAGGCTTGGATGATGTTATCGAGTTGCAGATAAGGTTTCAGCTCAGCTTCATCAAAGGCGAATTTCTCGGCGCGCACCTGTTCGGCATAAAAACGCCAGTCCCAAGGCGCAACCTTGTGATTGCCACCTTGCTTGATGATGAGTTTGGTCAGTTCAGCTTCTTCTTCGGCAGCCTTAGTGCGGGCTTTTTCCCAAACAGGTTCAAGCAGATTCATCACTGCATCAGGGGATTTCGCCATTGTGTCATCGAGCTTGAAGGCGGCAAAATTATCATAACCTAGCAATTTGGCTTTGCGGTCGCGAAGCTGAAGGATTTTTGCGACAATGGCCTGATTGTCATTGGCATCATTGTTTTGGCCGCGATGCGCCCAAGCGGTAAAGGCTTGTTCACGTAAGTTACGATTTTGCGAGAAGGTCAAAAACGGTTCGATAATAGAGCGGGAAAGGGTCACCGCCCAAGCATCGGGACGGCCGCGCTCCTGCGCCGCATTGCGCATGGCATTGGTCAAGAAATCCGGAAGACCGGCAAGATCTTCTTGCGCGTCCAGATAGAGCGCCCATTGTGATTCATCTTTCAGCACATGCTGGCTGAAGGATGCACCAAGGCTTGCCAGTTCTTCATTAATGCCAGCCAGCTCCGCTTTGCCGGTCTTGTCGAGTTTAGCACCGGAGCGCACAAAACCTTTCCAGATTTTTTCTAAAACGCGCAAAGTTTCAGCATCAAGATTGAGCGTATCACGCTTTTCATAAAGTGCGTCCACTTTGGCAAATAGTAGCGGATCCATCATGATGCGGGAATAATGACGCGACATTTTCGGTGCTACATCACGTTCCAAGGCTTGGATCGTATCATTGCTATGCGCACCCGCACGCATCCAGAAGATAGAAGAAACACGCTCCAGCGCTTTGCCGGAAAGCTGCAAGGCTTTCAGCACATTGTCGATGGAAGGCTTTGCTTCATTGGCAACAATGGCTTCAACCTCTTTAAGATCCTGGGCGAAGGCCGCTTCGAAAGCTTGGCCAAAATCATCATCGGTAAAGGCATTGAAATCCGGCAGACCCAGTGCACCATTCCAGTGGGTGAGGGCATTTTGGGCGGTTTTATTGGCCATTTTGTTAGATGGCTGATGAGTGGCGTTAGAGTCTGACATGAACGGCTCGCTCCGATGCTGATGGTTTTCATCTGATCTATGCCTTTATCCAACCGCTCACAAGGTGAAGCTTGACGGAAATATAAAAAAATAATAAGTAAACCTTACTATAAGGAGACCTTATTAATGCCGATCCCGCGTTATAATCCGGATTCGTTCGGGTTTCTGATCAATGATATTGCCCGTCTTTATCGGGCAGAAATTGATCGACGTATTGCCGATGCCGGTCTTGAATTGACCGCCGCCGAAGCCCGCACTCTTGTACATACGGCGCGCCATGCACCTGTGCGCCAGACAGTGTTGGCCGAGCATATGGGCGTGGAGGCCATGACGGTGTCAGGTTATCTTGATCGCTTGGAAAAAGCAGGTTTGGTGATGCGGAGCGCAGATCCATGTGACCGGCGCGCCAAACTTGTTGAACTGACCGATGCGGCTGATCACGTTCTTAATGTCGTCGATGAAATATCCCGCGCGGCGCGTGAGCTGGTCGCTTCCATTCTGGCGCCCGGCGAATGGGAAATGCTGAACGCGCGGCTTAAAAATATTCGTGAACATTTAACCCAACGATTGCGTGGTTGAGAGTGCGGGCGACAGGTGGAATCTAATTATGGAAAAAGTTTTGGCTCAAACTGTAAACTTATCTGAAGACGCATCTGATACCACCATGCACGACACATCAGTACAGCCCGCACCTTTGATGAGCGAGCGTCTGGTGGGTGTCGTTGGTGGCTTTATCGCTGCTATCGGTGCTGTATCAATGGGGCTTTACACGCCTGCAATGCCTGAAATCGTGCAGGCTTTTGGCACAACTGAAGCGATGGTGAAACTGACATTATCTACCTTTTTTGGTGGTTTTTGTCTGGCGCAGCTTGTTTGCGGGCCAATGGCTGATGGCTGGGGGCGCAGACCCGTTACCATCGGCTATATGCTGATTTATTTGATTGCAAGTGTTGCAGCTTTATTATCAAGCAATATCGAAACTTTGCTGGTTGCCCGCTTTTTCCAAGGGGTAGGTGCTGCCGTCGGAGTGACAGTGTCGCGCGCAATGGTGCGTGATCTTTTTACCAATGAAGCGTCTGCACGCGTGATGAACCTCATCGGCATTGTCATTGCGGTGGGGCCTGCCGTTTCGCCAACGCTTGGTGGTTTGACGATGTATTATTTCGGTTGGCATGCGATTTTTATCATCATGGTTTTGCTTGGGCTTGCGGTGGTGCTAACGGCTGTTTTTGTGATCCGCGAAACCGGAACGCCTGACCGCAGCCGCTTGGCATTAAAGCCCCTGTTGTCGTCTTACGGGCGTTTGTTGCAAAGCCGCCATTTCATGTATCCTTGCCTTGCAGTTGCCGGTGCAACAGGCGCGCTTTATACGGCAGCCATTATTTTGCCTTTTGTTTTAATGCAGAAGATTGGCCTGAGCCCGACACAATTTGGCCTCGGCCTTTTATTGCAAACAAGCTTTTATCTGAGCGGCGGTCTGTTGTTTCGGGTGCTGATGGGGCGTTTCAATGCGCGTCAACTGGCGACAGTCGGTTATGTGATTATTGGTATGGCAAGTCTTTTGATTGTCATCATGCTTAGTCTTTTTGAGCCGACCTATTTGCGGGTTATGTTGCCGATGGCATGTTACGCGTTCGGCATTTCTTTTGTCATGCCGCAAATGACCTCTGCCGGTATGGCACCTTTCCCGAAAATGGCGGGTTCTGCCTCCGCCATGATGGGGTTTTTCCAGATGAGCGGCGGTTTGGTGGGCGGTGCCATTGCCGCTACGATGCGCGATCCAATAGTGGCATTGGCTGTGCTTATTCCGTCCTTTGGTGTATTGGCGATGGTGAGCTATATTCTATGGTGCAGATTGCCGGTTTCTCAGCCGATCATTATGCGGTAAGTCATTATGCGGTAAATTGTCATAATAGTGCAAAAAGGTCTCACTAAAGCTTAGATGTGGCGGCTTGAAACATTGATGTCTTGACATTAAATGCGACAAAGCCCACACAGCGCGGCGTAGGTAATTTTATTTCGCATTGCCTGCATCAACCAACCGGAGTCTATGCTCTTATGCCCAGCGACAGTCACAGTCGATTGTGCCAGCCGTCAACGGCATCGTGATCTGATCGTTTTTGGTCGGTTTGCACGATCTGCCTTTGACGGCGGATCGACAGAAAGGCAAACTTATGACCGATTTTACACCGGAAGTATTGAATGTGGCTGATTTGCCGGCCGCAGTAATTGTTCAAAAAATCGAAACCATGCGCACTGCTGATGCAGTGGAAGTGGTCAATGAACTGGATCTCGATGATGCTGTACAAGTTGTATCGCAGCTCTCTCATGATCATGCCGTGCGCCTGCTGGATCAGCCGGAATTAAACGAAGCAGCACCGATTATCGCTATGCTGCCGCCGGCATTGGCGTCGCTTTTGCTTGATGCAATGTCCGCCGACCGCGCGACAGACGTGTTTCAGGCTCTCAATGAGCCGGAACGCAACCATTTATTTCCTCTGCTCGCTCTTGAAACCAAGGTCGCGCTGAAGAAATTGATGGGTTATGCGCCCAACACTGCCGGTAGCCTGATGACCATTGAGTTCATCGCAGTGCCGGCCAATTGGACGGTGGCGCAAACGCTCACCTATATTCGTCAGGTGGAACGCTCCCGCGAGACAGTTTATGCCATTTATGTGGTTGATCCGAACACGAAGGTTTTACAGCGCGTGGTGACATTGCGCCGTCTGATTATGTGTCAGCCGGACGAGCTTATCATCACTGTCAGCCGCGATCAGGATCCGGTGTCGATTTCACCACTGACGGATCGTGAAGATCTGGCGCAGCTTTTCCGTAAACATGATTTGCTGGCGGTGCCGGTGGTTGATGAAAAACGCCATGTGATCGGCATTGTGACCGTGGATGACGTGCTTGATGCCATGACTCACGAGATGAGTGAGGACACATATAAGTTCGGTGGCATGGAAGCGCTGGACAAGCCTTACATGCAAATCGGCTTCTTTCAGATGTTGAAAAAGCGTGGCGGCTGGTTGGGAATTTTGTTCCTGAGTGAAATGCTGACCGCCAGTGCGATGCAACATTATGAGGTCGAGCTTGAAAAAGCCATTGTCCTCACCCTATTTATACCGTTGATCATGAGTTCGGGTGGTAATTCGGGCTCGCAGGCCACATCGCTGATCATTCGTGCGCTGGCTCTGCAGGAACTTGGTTTGAAAGACTGGTGGCGTGTGGCGCTGCGTGAATTACCGGCCGGTGTCGCACTTGGCGCTTTCTTGGGGCTGATCGGTGTCACCCGTATTATCAGCTGGCAGTGGCTTGGTTTTTACGATTATGGCACATACTGGTATCTGATTGCCGCAACAGTTGGTATGGCTCTTGTCTGTATCGTGACATTCGGCTCGGTTGTCGGCTCGATGCTACCCTTTATTATGCAAAGGCTGGGCTTTGATCCGGCCAGTGCATCAGCGCCCTTTGTGGCAACCCTTGTGGACGTAACGGGACTTGTAATCTATTTCAGTGTAGCACTCGCGATCCTGACGGGAACCCTGTTATAGTCTCAACTGGGGCAGAACAGTGTAAAACGCATGTCACCATAAAATGGTATAAAGACATGCATAAAAACAAAGATTAAAGCATTTTTCGGTCTATTTGCTACTTGAAATTGCTTTAATCTGCGCTGCCCCTTTTAAAAATGCAAAAAAACATGTAAAGAGCGCGTCATTACATGGCCGTGCTCTTTAGTGCCGCCCTAAACCCCATAATAGAAGTGATCTCCTATGGAATTGCGCAATATCGCTATTATCGCTCACGTCGATCATGGCAAAACCACGTTGGTGGACGAGCTGCTGAAGCAAGGCGGCTCATTCCGCGACAATCAACGCGTTGCTGAACGTATGATGGACTCCGGCGATATCGAACGCGAACGCGGCATCACCATTCTTGCCAAAGCCACTTCGGTGATTTGGAAAAATACACGCATCAACATCGTCGATACGCCGGGCCACGCCGACTTCGGTGGTGAGGTTGAGCGTATCTTGAGTATGGTTGATGGTGTTATCGTTCTGGTTGACTCCGCTGAAGGCCCGATGCCGCAGACGAAATTCGTCGTCGGCAAGGCGCTGAAAGTTGGCTTGAAGCCAATCGTTGCTATTAACAAAATTGACCGTCCTGATGGCCGTCATGAAGAGGTTGTCGACGAAGTTTTCGATCTCTTTGCAGCTTTGGATGCAACTGACGAACAGCTCGACTTCCCGATCCTTTATGGTTCAGGCCGTAACGGTTGGATGGCTGCAAACCCAGAAGGTCCTAAAGATCAGGGTCTGGCACCATTGTTTGATCTGGTCTTGGAACATGTTCCGGCACCTAAAGTCGAGCCAGGTCCGTTCCGCATGATCGGTACCATTCTGGAAGCCGATCCGTTCTTGGGTCGTATCATCACTGGTCGTATTGCATCCGGCACAGTCAAGCCGAACCAGAGCGTTAAGGTTCTGTCTCAGGACGGAACTTTGCTGGAAAACGGCCGTGTCTCTCGCGTGCTGGCATTCCGTGGTATCGAGCGCCAGCCGGTTGAAGAAGCATCCGCAGGTGATATCGTCGCTATTGCCGGTCTTTCAAAAGGTACTGTTGCAGACACATTCTGTGATCCGTCCGTGACTGAAGCTTTGCAGGCACAGCCGATTGATCCGCCAACCGTGACCATGTCCTTCATCGTCAATGACAGCCCGCTGGCTGGTACGGAAGGTGACAAAGTTACCAGCCGTATGATCCGCGACCGCTTGATGAAAGAAGCTGAAGGCAGTGTTGCGCTGAGCATTGAAGAATCCGGTGAAAAAGATTCTTTCTTCGTGTCAGGCCGTGGTGAATTGCAGCTTGCAGTTCTCATTGAAAACATGCGCCGTGAAGGTTTCGAGCTTGGTGTTTCCCGTCCGCGTGTTGTTATGCGCGAAGGTGAAAACGGCGAAAAGCTTGAGCCTGTCGAAGAAGTTGTGATCGACGTGGATGAAGAGCATTCCGGCGTTGTCGTTCAGAAAATGTCTGAGCGCAAAGCTGAAATGATTGAACTGCGTCCATCCGGTGGTGATCGCGTTCGTTTGGTATTCCACGCACCAACCCGTGGTCTGATCGGTTACCAGTCCGAACTTCTCACCGATACACGCGGTACTGCAATCATGAACCGTTTGTTCCATGATTACGAGCCGTATAAGGGCGAAATCTCAGGTCGTAACAATGGTGTGCTGATCTCCAACGATCAGGGTGAAGCGGTTGCTTACGCACTCTTCAACCTTGAAGATCGTGGTCCGATGATCATTGATGCGGGTTCAAAAGTTTATGCCGGTATGTTGGTCGGTATTCACACCCGCGATAATGATCTGGAAGTGAACGTGCTGAAGGGCAAGAAGCTCACCAACGTTCGTGCATCTGGTAAGGATGAAGCTGTAAAGCTGACCCCGCCAATCCGCATGACTTTGGAACGCGCTCTTTCTTGGATTCAGGATGATGAATTGGTGGAAGTAACACCAAAATCCATTCGTCTGCGTAAGCTTTATCTGGACCCGAATGAACGCAAGCGCTTTGAAAAGAGCCGTTCAAGCGGTAACTAATCACATAAAGTCTATTAAAAAAACGGCGCCTCAAAAGGGCGCCGTTTTTGTTTGTTCAATTTTTATCGACGGTGCTTATCTTTCGCCGCGCCGATATGGCTGCATCAGAGCCTGCGGCACACGCGCACGACGTGCCATCACAACAAGCGCTACAATCGACATGATATATGGGATCATCAGGAACAGCTGATAAGGGATCATCTTGCCATAGACGGTCTGCAAGCGCAGCTGAAACGCATCAAAGAGCGCGAATAGCAAAGCGCCGACAAGCGCGCGTACGGGCTTCCATGAGGAAAAGACCACCAAAGCAATGCAAACCCAGCCGCGTCCCTGCATCATGGTCGGGAAAAAGCTGTTGAAGGCGGAGAGCGTCAGGAATGCACCACCCACAGCCATCAATGCACTGCCGAACATGATCGAGAAAATACGCACACGGATCGGGTTGATACCTTGCGCTTCGGCCGCATGCGGGTTTTCACCGGTCATGCGGATGGCAAGGCCTAAAGGTGTACGAAACAGCACATAGGCAAGCAGCAAGGCCAGTGGAATGGCTAGATAGGTGAGGGCTGTTTGCACCGCAAAAACTTCGCCTAAAAACGGAATGTCTTTAAGGATCGGCAATTGCAGCGGCTGAAACGGTGTGACTGATGGCGGGCTTGACGAAACCGGCACCAGCAAGCGGAACAGAAAATAACTCAAGCTTGAGGCAAAAAGCGTAATGCCAAGGCCAACCACATGTTGGGAGAGGCCGAGCGGTACAGTGAGCGACGCGTGAAGGAGGCCAAAGAGCGCGCCGGACAGCGCTGCCACCAACACGCCAGTCCATAAATCCGCGCCATTAAATACGGCGAGCCAACCGATCATCGCACCAAAGGTCATGATACCTTCAATACCGAGATTGAGCACACCGGCACGCTCGCAAAAAAGCGCACCTAAGGTTCCGAAAATCAATGGCGTCGCGATACGCAGGACAGAAGCCCATAGACCGGCGGAAACGAGGATGTCGAAAATTTCCGTCATCGTGTGATCCTGTACTGAGTGAAGAAAAGGGCGACCAGCATGGTCAGCAGCGAAAGTGCAACCGTCACATCGGCAATGAAACTTGGAATACCGATGGCGCGGCTCATGCCGTCAGCACCCACAAACATAGCAGCAGCAAAAAGTGCGGCAAAGATTGCACCAATCGGATTAAGATTGGCAAGCATCGCGACAATGATGCCGGAATAACCAAAGCCGGGTGACAGATCGGTGGTGACATAGCCTTTAACGCCCATCACCTGAATGGCGCCGGCAAGACCGGCTAAACCACCGGAAATGCAGGCAACTTTAATCAGCGTTTTGGCCAAAGGCACACCGGCAAAAACGGCTGCTGCGGGATTAAGGCCAGCTGCTTTTGATTCAAGCCCGAAAACAGTGCGCTTTTGTACATAAGCGATGATGATGGCTAAGGCGATGGCAATCAAAAGCCCGACATGGAGACGCATACCAGTCATGATGCGTGGCAGCATGGCATTGCTTGGCACCGGCTCTGATTGCGGCCAGCCGAAGGCCATAGGGTCTTTCATCGGGCCTTCGATCATCATCGAGACAATTAACACGGCGACGAAGTTCAACAAAAGCGTAGTGACCACTTCATCAACACCGAAACGCAGCCGCAAGCCCAATGGCACCAGCAGCCAGACCATACCGGCAACCGCGCCGGCAATGAGCAGCAGCGGAATGAAAATTGCTGATGGCAGGCTCAATTGCGAGCCGACAGCAACCGCCAGCAGCGCACCCATATAAAACTGGCCTTCAGCGCCGATATTCCACAATTTGGAGCGGAAGGCGACAGCAGCCGCAAGGCCGGTTAAAATCAACGGCGTGGTGCGGGTTAATGTTTCGGAGATCGACAATTTACTGCCGAAAGCGCCAATGGCGATCTGACGGAAGGCTTCCAAAACCGGCGCGCCGGCGGCAGCAATCAGCAAACCAGCCAATATAAAAGCAGAGATAACGGCCAAAAGCGGTGCAGTGGCAACCAGCAGCATCGGCCTTTGTTCACGACGTTCGATGCGCATCAGTTAAGCCCTTCATTTGTTTTCAAGTTCGTGCCGCTCTCAGGTTTCACACTCCACTCTCCGGCCATCATCAGCCCCAGTTTTTGTGCGTCTGCTTCATCGGCATTAATGGCGGGCGAAAGGCGGCCTTTGACAATGGCCTGTACGCGGTCGGCAAGACTTAAGGTTTCATCCAGATCTTCGGAGATCAGCAATACACCGGCACCAGCACGGCGCGCTTCCAAAATACGGGCATGAACGGCAGCGACAGCGCCTTCATCAAGTCCGCGCGTGGGTTGCGCGGCAATTAAAATGCGTGGTGTGCGCTCCAGATTGCGGCCTAAAATCAGCTTTTGCATATTGCCGCCCGAAAGCAGACGGATGCGGGTGTCGGGCGTGCCGCCGCGCACATCGAAATCGTCAATGATGCTTTGCGCAAAACGCCGTGCTTCTTGTGCTTTGACGAGACCAGCCTTGGAAAATTCCGGCTCATGCAGGCGCTCAAGCACAGCATTTTCCCAAATCGTCAGATCACCAACTGCACCTTCCGCGTTGCGGTCTTCAGGGATGCGACCAAGACCAAGCGAGACAAAACGGCGTGGATCGTAGATTTCAACGACATTGCCGAACATCGAAAAGACGCCGCTTGATGGTTTGACAAGGCCGGAGACGAGACGGCCAAGGCTTGCTTGTCCATTGCCGGAAACGCCGATAATACCGAGTGTTTCACCTGCGCGCAGTTCAAAATTAATCTGATCGAGACGGGTGATCTTATTTTCAACGACGCTCAAATCTTGTGCCGCTAGCACCACTTGCTTAGGTGTGGAAGCATCACGCACAGGTCTTGCCACACGTCGCCCGACCATCAATTCGGCCAGTTCCGCCTTTGAGGTGTCTTCAACTTTACGCTCTGCCACTAGTTTACCGCCGCGCAATACAACGATGCGATCAGCGGCAGACATAACCTCATGCAATTTATGCGAGATGAAAATCAGCGACAGACCTTGGCGTGCCATCTCTTTCAATGTGGCAAAAAGCGTTTCGGCTTCCTGGGTGGTTAAAACCGCTGTCGGCTCGTCTAAAATGAGGATATCGGCATCATTATAAAGCGCTTTTAAAATCTCGACGCGCTGTTGTTCGCCCACCGACAAATCACCAAGACGTGCATCCGGATCAACAATCAGGCCGAAACGGGTGGCGATTGAATTGATCTTGGCGCGCGCCGAAGCTGTGTCGGAGTGCAACCGGAACAGGCTTTGCGTGCCTGTCATAATATTTTCTAAAACGGTGAGATTAGGCGCGAGGGTAAAATGCTGATGCACCATGCCGACACCGGCATTGATGGCAGCGCGTGTGCGCCCTAACGGCAGGGCTTCGCCTTTGATGAAAACACGACCCTCATCGGGCACATAATGGCCGAAGAGAATATTCATCAAGGTTGTTTTACCGGCACCATTCTCGCCCAGAAATGCCAGAACTTCACCTTTGTCCAAATGCAGTGACACATTATCATTGGCGGTCAATGTGCCGAAACGCTTGGTGATATTTTCGAGTTGCAGGACAGGTGTGTTCATGCGTGCAGCCTCGCGCCTTCAAAGACCGGCAGGTTAAGGCCGGATTGTACTGAAAAATCTACTCTGCACGGAATAATCCGTGCAGAGTTTTAATGGAAGTCTAAGCGTTGTCGCTTATTTAGGCTCATCCGCATTGAGCTTCAGCTCAAAAGTACCGGCTTTGATTTCGGCGCGGCGCGCTTCCATCTTTTCTTCAGCCGAAGCAGGAGCTACACCTTTGACATATTCAATGTCATTGCCGCCTTCTTTCATCATCGAATAAGGCGTGTAGTCTTTGCCGGTCTGCTTGCCTGCCTGCACATCAGCCACAGCTGCTGCGAGGATCGGGCCATAATTCCAGACGGAATTGGCAAAAACTGTATCCGGATAGCGTTCGGTGTAGCTGGTCAGCGAACCAATGGCTTTGATGCCACGCTCTTTAGCGGCATCTGCCGTGCCGATACGTTCACCAAACAAAATATCTGCGCCGCCGTCAATTTGTGCAAGACCTGCTTCACGTGCCTTTGGCGGGTCAAAGAAGGTGCCCATGAAGGTAACGAGGAATTTTGCATCAGGGCGGGTTTCTTTGACGCCATCCTGAAACGCATTGATCAGCATATTAATTTCAGGAATTGGCACAGCACCAACGGAGCCGAAAATGCCAGACTTGCTCATTTCACCAGCCAGCATACCGGCAAGATATGCACCTTCAAAATTCCATGTGCCGACAACGCCGAAATTCTCGCCCTGCGGCTGGCCGGAAGAGCCCATCACGAAGTTTGTCTGCGGGTAATCGGCGGCCACTTCGCGTGCTTCACGCTCGACAGCATAGGATTCACCAACGATCAGCTTGATGCCCTGTTCGGCATATTCACGCATGGCGCGCGGATAGTCACTCGCCGAAATACCTTCGGAAAAGATATATTCGATTTTGCCGTCTTTATCGGCCTGAATCAGTGCTTCATGCACGCGGGAGTTCCAGGCATTTTCAACGGGTGAGGCGTGGAGACCTGCAACTTTGAGTTTCTCCTGCGCAAAGGCAAAAGGTGAGACGCAAGCGCTGGCAGCCAAAGCTGCGGTCAGTGTCAGAAGACTGCGACGGTTGAATTTCGGGAAACTGGACATAAAAAACCCCTCTGGTTTGTGCTTGACACAAAAAAAGCGCTTCGAATGGAATAAAAACAAATTGGTGCAGCTGTGCCGGACGAAGCCAGAATGTGTCAAGGTGATGGTTGTTGTCTTTTGCAGCAATCCACCACTCTATCATCCTTGAAATCGCGCCACTTTCAAGCTTTTTATCTTTTGGTCAAGATTTAACCGGTGCGTAAGATGCAGCATCGACAGTTGCAGGGCGGCCATCAAGCTTCAAATTGGTAATGCGTGGTGCAGTTTCTGCCAGAATTTTACCACGACGGACAACGATCAGACGGTTGGCTTTGAGGCGCAGGGCTTCCAGCGTGTCGCGCGCTTGCAACACGACGAAATCTGCATTGCAGCCCTTGGCAAGACCATAATCTTTCAAGCCCAAAGTTTTGGCCGAATTAACGGTGATGGCATCAAAAATCTGCTGTTTGCCCTCAATAGAAGTCATCTGCGCCACATGCAGCGCCATATGACCCACTTCCAGCATATCGCCTGAACCCATTGAATACCAAGGATCCATCACGCAATCATGGCCGAAGGAAACATTGATGCCTGCGGCCATCAGTTCCGGCACACGGGTCATGCCACGACGTTTCGGATAGGTGTCGGCACGGCCTTGGAGCGTGATGTTGATCAAAGGGTTCGGAATAGCATTCATTTGCGCTTCCGCTATTAGCGGAATGAGCTTCGAAACATAATAATTATCCATCGAATGCATCGATGTCAGGTGCGAGCCGGAAACGCGGCCCTGCAAGCCAAAACGCATGGTTTCGGCGGCCAATGTTTCCACATGGCGCGACATCGGATCATCACTTTCATCGCAGTGGATATCAACCGGTAATCCACGCTCGGCCGCAATACGGCAAAGCGCTTCAAGCGATGCAGCACCATCCGCCATGGTGCGCTCGAAATGCGGAATACCGCCAACGACATCCAAGCCCATATCAAGCGAGCGGTTGACGAGATCAACGGCACCCGGCGAGCGATAATAACCATCTTGCGGAAAGGCGACCAATTGCAGGTCGATATAAGGCGCTACTTTCTCGCGCACTTCAATCATCGCTTCTGCGGTCAGCAAACGCGGATCACTCACATCCACATGGCTGCGGATGGCAAGAAGCCCTTGGCTGACGGCCAGATCACAATAGCGAAGTGCTCGTTCCACCATCGCTTCACGGGTCAGCATCGGCTTCAATTCACCCCAAAGCGCAATGCCTTCCAGCAAAGTGCCGGAGGTATTCATGCGCGGCAGGCCAAGTGACAAGGTTGCATCCATATGGAAATGCGGATCAACAAAAGGTGGTGTTACCAGTTGATCTTGGGCATCAATTTCTTGTGTTGCTTTGGCGTCAGTTGCTTGGTGGGATGGCAGTACATCGGCAATTTTGCCGTCTTTAACCAATATATCCTGCTTTTCGCGACCATCGGGAAGATTGGCATTTCTGACGATCAGATCAAACATGGATATACCTCTTAGATGATAAATTAACGTGGTGCGACTTGCGGCCAGCCGGATTATGGACAATATGCCAAGCAGCGGCTGACAAAATTTCTAATCGATTTACAGATTAAAATCACTGCGGGCAATCAGACTTTGTTAAATCTTGCCCGCTCATTCAGATGATTATCGGGTTTATTTACAAAAAATACAAAACATATGTTCACCATCACGCGCTTAGAGACATTTGAACAGGATATTAAGAAGAGCCGGTTTCTGGCGGTCGCTGCACCTGTTGCGAATGAAGAAGAGGCAAAAGCCTTTCTGCAAACGAATAGTCAAGCAGGTGCCAACCATAATTGCTTTGCATGGCGGATGGGGCAAAATTACCGTTTCAATGATGATGGCGAACCGAGCGGCACGGCAGGTAAACCGATTTTACAAGCGATTGACGGGCTGGAACTGGATAATGTCGTGGTGGTGGTGACCCGCTGGTTCGGCGGCATTTTGCTTGGCAGCGGTGGTTTGATCCGTGCTTATGGCGGCACGGCTGCTTTATGTTTGCGTGCCGCTGAAAAGCAGGAAGTTATCCCGCTTCGTCTTGTGAATATTCGTTGTGGTTTTTCCGATCATGCTTTGTTGAAAGCACGTCTTGGCAGCGTTCTCCATGCGCAATTGCGCGATGCGGCTTTTCTAAGCGATGGTGTGGAGATGTATTATGCGCTGCCGGAAGATCAGGCGGACACTTTACTGGATATGGTGCGTGATCTAACCCGCGGGCAGGCTGTGATCAAGCAGGACTAACGGTCATGGGTGGGGATTTCTATCCGTGCGCACAAACGCAAGCCGAAAGCTGACAACATCAAAATAAGCCATGCCGGATCAATTCTTCTGAAGAAGAAGCTTTCCAGATGGGCATTGAGTGTGCAAAAAAACATGATCATAACGAAAAAATCAGCAAGTAGAATATTTTCGCGGATTTTCAGGCAGCGTGAAAAATCACGAAGCGGCAAAATAATAATAACTGTTATAAGGCATATCAGTGCCGGAATTCCCATTGTCATGGCAATATCCAGATAGCCGTTATGACCATGCACGATAGAGCGTACATCCCAATCCAAATAATAAGGATTGGCAGCTTGCTTGCTGACTGGCGAATTCCAAAAACTCTCAAACCCAAATCCTGCCCACGGATGCTGGTGGAGTTTATCCAGTGCGAAAGACCAGATGGAAGTGCGTCCGGTAAAGGTCGCATCTATTGAGAGGCTTTCAACAAATTTCCGTAAGGGGTCGAATATAACTGTTCCGATTGTCAGTGTTGAGAAAACAATATTGATTATGAGTGTGGTCAGAACGGTCATCCAACGCCAGTTAAATAGACCGGGAAAAATGACAACAAGCACTGTTAACGGTACGAGAGCGGTTGTGGTTTTGGAACCGGTTTGTGCAACGAAAAATGTCGATGCTATCATGATGATCAAGCCGCGTAAGACCATTTTGCGACGCATCAGGTAAATACCGGCAAAAGCAAAGGCCGCCATTACAGGCCCTGCAATATTCTTATGTGTGAAAACCCCACGCCACAGATAAGAATTTTGCGGTTCGACCACATCATAACCATGAGTGGCTAAATCCGGTAAAATAATAACACCTATATAAGACACCACAAGCACCAAACTGGAAACTATGGTGATCGATTTGGAAAACCCGTCTGCATCTTGCAACAATCCGATGATTGAAAACATGCAAATCATGCCGATTAATGTAAAGATTACTGCACGCAGAGCGGATGGGAGATCCGGAGCCGCAAAAGCTGATATAATCAGAAAACCGCACATCAATAACCAGAAAGGGTTTAATAATTGACGTAAAAAATGCGGTTTTGCCAATGTGAACAGCGATAAAACTGAAAATACACCTAAGGCACTAAAGCCTAGCTGATTGACGATATCTCCGCCTTCTTGGGCTTCCAGTCGGCCTGAAAAGGGTCTGAAGGAAATAAGCAGAATAGAGAATATGATTGTGCTGACCGCAATAGCTATATTGCGGCGGGAATATTGTGTTGCTGGCGCTGTAAGCGGCTCAGTTCTTTTCCGGATTGCGGTATTGTTCATGATTATATCCGAAATGAGCTGCAACCCGGCCAAGGCCGACGTGAATATAATAAAGACCGATCCTGGCTGATTTGGACTTCATGCCTTTGATCAGTGCTTTAACCGGCGAGACACCTAAAATAGCTGCACTCCTTAAGAAAACTTTTAGATTTGCAAAAGACTCTTTCCCACGTTTACGCTGTTCAATTTGTGTTGAAAGCATACCATTGCGCAAGCCTCTGTCTCTGATCCAATCACCTTCAAGCCGGCGTGAAGGGATGGTTTCAAAAACTTTCGCTTCCGCCGACCATGCGGTGGTAAAGCCTGCGACAAGACTACGGCTGATAAAGTCGGAATCACCGCCTCCGGTAAAATTGAATGCCAGATCCAGAAAAGGAAATGGCATTTTATCAAGCACGGCGCGTGAGACCAGCAAATTGCCGGAAGAGTATAACACCGGCACCTTGCCGCTTGAATGGTAAGGCGGTGAAAAGACCGGATGTTTGGCCCAGTGATTAAGACCATCATTTTCAAAAACCGGAATCTGCGGGCCGCCAATGAGATCAGCTTGATAACGCTCTTTGGCTGTACACATTGTTTCAAGCCAGTCATTTGCTGCAATCTCGTCATCGTCAATAACGATGAGTTGCCGAAAATTGGGGAAGTAATGTAAAGCAGTCAGCCATGCTGCATTATAAGCATTACAATTTCCGCGTGCACTTTCTATAATGATCATGCCGTTACATTCGCCGTTCAAAAATAAAGGGGCGGCTGCAGTTGCACCTTCATGGGCTTCAGCTTCATTTTCAACCAGAATAATTGCAAAATTACGGTTGGTAATCTGTTCGCTTAGGGATTTCAGTGTTTTAATGACATGATCCGGACGGCGAAATGTCGGCACGGTGATAACCGTATCGACAGATTGACGATCAATGTCTGCACTGATCAAAAATATGTTGATATGCTCCGGTATTGCTGGCAACATTTTATTAAAACCCTTTTAAAAGCATACCGATAAACTGGAACGGTTTTTAACGATAGAATGTGTTTAGCTGCTTGATAACCCGGAAATGATTGCCAGGTAGTTTATTTCCAAAATTCTTTTAATTTATCACAGTGCGCAAAGATGGTTTTAAGTAAGTCTTTATGAAAAAGAGGCTATGAACGAAGCGACATATTTGATTAGGGCGAAAATAGTGCAACCACTGCGATTGTTATTCATTACTTCACTTGTACCCAGTTACGGTAGCATGACCGGTTATGAAGTGGCGAATGCTGCGATCATTAATGGTTTGCAACGTGCAGGCTGCCAAATTACCATTTTAGGTTTCAATTGGCCGGGCCGGGTACCTTCTATGCCGGATAATACAATTTTGTTGGGCGAGGTTGATGTTCGCACTCAAGATGCCGGTTTCACACAAAAGATTAAGTGGATTTTGCAAGCTGTTTGCACTGGTTTGACAGTTTCATCGGTCAAATTGCGCGTAACCTCTGATCAGAATTTGCAAAAAGCCATCGTATCCGCAGGTGAATTTGATGCTTATATTCTTAACGGTGTTGCGCTTGCCGGCGCATTTGAGCATCATTTTAAAGATAAGCCATCGATTTTTATAGCCCATAATGTGGAGCATTACTCTGCTGCAGAAAATGCGGCAAGCGTTAAGGATTTTATCCAAAATATATTGTTCAAACGTGAAGCCCGCTTGTTGGAAAAGCTCGAAAAACGTTTGTGCGATCAGGCCAAGTTTGTTTTTACATTGGCGGATGAAGACGGGGGAATGCTGGGGCTTGAGCCTTCAAAATTTTCCACCTTACCTTTGGTGACAACGGATCACCCGCCTGAACCTGTTACACGTGATTTGCAATATGATCTGGCTTTGATCGGTACATGGACATGGCAGCCAAACCGCATAGGTCTTGAGTGGTTTTTGCGGGAAGTTAAACCACTGCTCAAGCCGGATATTAAGATCGCAATCGCTGGCAGTGCGCCGACTGATTTGATTGATGCATGGCGTGATGTTGAGTTTTTGGGGCGCATTCCCGATGCGGTGTCATTTGTCGAGAGTGCGGCCGTAATTCCGCTTATCAGTGTGGCTGGAACCGGTGTGCAATTGAAAACGATTGAAACATTCGAACTTGGCATGCCTTGTGTGGCAACACATCATTCTGTGCGCGGCATTGCCAAAATTCCTGAAAATTGTGTTTTAACCGATGAACCTGTAGCATTCGCGGCGGCCTTGGAAGCGCAGGTTGCACGGGCACGCAATGGCGAGCGCGGTCGCATTGACGGCCAAACATTTTATCAGCAACAGCTGGCAGGAATGGATCAGGCAATGAAACAGGGTCTTGTAGTATTGTGAGCGGTCAACAGAAAAGAATACTGATGAAGAACGTTCCGCAGCGCGATATTTTAGGCATTGAGGTGGTTGCTTTAAAATGGAAACCGGCCTTGGAGCTTGTTGCACAAAATATTCATGATGGTATTTTTACCCGTGTTGCATGGTTGAATGCGCATTGCGCCAATGTGGCACAAGCCGATGTCGATTACCGCCAAGCGCTTCGGAGTTTTTTGATTTTGCCTGATGGCATTGGTGTTGATATCGCCTCGCGTATTTTGCACGGCAGTTCATTTCCCGATAATCTCAACGGCACGGATTTTGTTCCGGCTTTGTTGGCTTCAATCAAAGAACCATTGCGCGTAGGGCTTTGGGGTGCAAAGCCCGATGAAGTAGCACTTGCTTGTGCAAAGTTTAAGAAACAAACACCACAGCACGATCTGCAGGTTATCAGCCACGGTTTCTTCACCAGTCTTGAGGAGCCGGTAATATTGGAAAAACTGGCACAATTCAGGCCACATATTTTGTTGGTGGCCATGGGGGTCCCGCGCCAGGAGATATTCATCAGTCATAAAATTACGGGCGAGCACTGCACTGCTGTTTTTGGTGTTGGTGCTTTATTTGATTTCCAGGCAGGCGGTGTCAAACGGGCACCAGAGTGGATACGTAAAACCAGAATGGAATGGGTTTACCGGCTGTTGCAAGAACCACAGCGTCTGTGGCGCCGTTATCTCGTCGGCAATCCGTTGTTTTTATGGCATCTGCTTAAATATCGTTTATGGGCTAGGAAAAAGTAACATGGCCAAACGAACAGCACTGATAACGGCCAGTTATGATAAGGATTTTGATCGTTGCCGCTTGTTGTGCGAGACACTCGATCATTATGTAACCGGATTTGAGGCGCATTATATTCTTGTCGCCCACCGTGATGTTGCATTGTTCAAGCAACTGGAAGGGCCGCGCCGTATTATTGTTGATGAGCGTGATTTGCTGCCGCGTTGGCTGTTGCCAATTCCCGATCCTGTGACTTTAGGTAAAAGGCAGGCATGGATATCGCCTTTTATAAAACCGCTCTATGGCTGGCATATTCAGCAATTGCGCCGCATTGCGATTGCTGAAAATGTGGATGTGGATGGATTTCTGTTCGTCGATTCGGATGTAGCATTTTTACGCGCATTTTCTGCTGACCAGTTATGGCGCGGGGATAATATTCGCTTTTTCCGCCTTGATGGAGCAATGCATAATCCGCCGTCGCCAGAGCATCAGCTTTGGAGTGAGAATGCCGCAAAAATATTGGCTGTTCAGCAATACGGCCACCACGATTATATTACGACATGCGTATCGTGGCGCAGAGACACTGTTCTGGCGATGTGCCGCCGTATTGAAATGAAAAATGGCCGCTCTTGGCTCAAAGTGCTTGGACAAATGCGCAATTTTTCAGAATGTATTTTATATGGTCAATATGTTGATGGGATTGAGCAGGGACGTGGGCATTTCCATGTTGATTGGAGCTTGTGCCATATATATTGGAATGGACCTGCGCCGGATCAATTGAAGCTGGATGCCTTCATGAAAGATCTGCGTCCCGATCAGGTTGCTGTTGGATTACAGTCTTTCATGAATTTGGATACGAATACCGTTAGAGGGCTGGTCGGGATTTAAACTCTGTTGGCAGGCTTCTTGATGTGCCAATAAGTAAAGCAGGCTGAGAACAGATAAAGTCCTAGGAACCCGGCATTAAGCCAGATAATCCAGTTATTGTCGTTCTGGGTATTTTGTAATAAAATCCAGATGAACAGTGCTTTGATCATTGTTGTTATGCTTAAATTGATGGCGCGTAAGCCTGATTGGCCGCGCGCATAAAGCAATTCATTTTGATATTCAATCAGATTACGCAAACCCGGCACCAGCAAAACAAGTGGTACTAAGCTGGCAACCGGCGCGACATTGCGACCCAAAGCATTGGGGAAGACATATAAAATGATCGCCAATCCTGCTAAGGCTGTCGTGGAAATTATAAAAATCGCGCCTTCTATTGTGATTTTGATCTTTGTCGATGCCAGCATATCGGGTGTGCGCATCAGTTTTTGCACCAGCATCAAGTTGAATGAGCGGATCGGTACGGCAGTTAAATCCACTAAACGCATGATAATGGCATAGATACCGGCAATGGTCGGGCCACCAAAACTCAATACCAGAAGCTTGTCGAATTCATTTTGCAAGTAGAACAAGAACTCGGCAGCTGTGACAGACAGCGAATCCGCGATCCGTCTTGCATAAAGCTTAGGCCGTAAACGAAGCCGCACTTTCGGGTAAAATTGCAGTGCCAGAAAGAGAGAAAACAAATTGGCGCCTAAATACCACCATGCCCAATGGGAGATATCCTTTGTGCTGGTAAAGGCAAAGAGAAAGGCGGCCAGCGAGCGGGCTGCGGTTCCTGCGATGGTTAAAAATGAACCCCGGCCGAAGCGCCCCAAACCATTATTGACGATGATGATAATTTCGGCCGAGCGCCAGACAAGTGCTTCTGCAATAATGATGATGGCAAATGGCCAAAAAGCGACATTGTCTTTGAAAAAAATCAGATATGCGATTGCTGCTGCCAATGCAAAAAGCGGTAACGAAGCAAGGATGGAAAGAAGATATCCGGCGGTATAAGTGCCAAGCAAATGCGGCTTGACGGTAGCAATACGATAAAGCGGCGAGTTAAATCCGAGCGCCACAAGACGGGATAAGACGACCCCAGCAGCTGATGCGGTGGCAAAAAGACCAAAATCGGCAAGCGAAAGCGAATTGGCGAGTGCAATGAAATAAATAAGCGATACGACCAGCCGCCCCAGTGAGCCGCTAATCAGCGCAATATAACCCCGCATCACTTCAGGTGAGAGGGTTTTGGTTAGTTTTTGCATGGGCAAGTTCAATTTCAAAGCCTGTCCGCCACTATTTTTGTTTACACAAGAAGGAAACTAAGACCTAAAGTTTAAAATCAGGTTGGTTTGAGTAAATAAACGCAATAATCTTTTGAATTCAGAATGATGTTAACGATTTATTTTCCATAAAAATTTATTGTTGTCGCAAATCCAGCACTTGCTGGACCAATTGTGTCGGGAAAATCAGGGTGGTGAAATGACGGATGAGAAAGGCAGACATGACGACAGAGCCGCAAAGCCGCTCTTGTCTTATGCGCGCCGTTCATTGCGTGTAGACGCTGATTTGTCTGCCACAGCGCAGAATTCGCAACCCGATGATCAATCCAATATTCGTGAACCGCATGAATTTGTCGTGCCGCCATGGGTGCCGCCTGTAGTTGGTCGATCGCGCGAGAATACAACTTCTGCTGCAAAAGCGGAAAATATATCTGCGGCCGTATCCGAACCTGCTTCCATTGTCGTCAGTGACGAAATGGCTGAAATCCAGCGAAAACTTGTTGAAATCAAGCAAGACATTGATCGTGGTTTCGATAATTTTCAGCAGCGTCAGCTGGAAGATAGCCTTGCTATGTTGGCCGAGAGTGAAGCTCATGGTCAAAATGGCGGCAATAAAGGCTGGAAGCCACTGATTGATCCGCGTCTGGTCTTTAATATTCTTGAAAACTCAAAGAAGATTTTGGTCGCCAGCACTGCCATTGGTGGTGTTGTTGCTATTCTTTATGCGCTGTCATTGCCTAATATTTATACAGCCTATACGGATTTGCTGGTCGATCCGCGTGACATTAAAGTGGTGGAGCGTGAATTGACACCCGGTCAATTGCCCACCGATGCAACCCTTGCTATTGCTGAAAGTCAGGTACGGCTGATCGGCTCCAGCAGCGTTTTGCTGAAAGTGATCAAGGATACAGACCTAATGGCTGATCCTGAATTTAACGGCAATGCCGCCCCCGTTGGACCTTTGGCCAATATTATTAAAGATATTCGGGGAAAGTTTTCTTCCAAAGAACCGGTCGATCCGGCAATTATGGAAACACAGGTTTTGCAAAATCTTGCCAAAAGCTTGATTTTGGAACGTGATGCCAAGACATTTATTTTTACAATCGGTGTTAAGACGCAAAATCCGGTCAAATCTGCAAATCTTGCCAATACAATCAGCCGTGTTTTTCAAGACGAGCTAAGTTCACTGCAACAAAATGCAGCGCGCCGCACCTCGGAAGATTTGTCCAAACGTCTGGCTGATTTGAAATTGGCCGTTCAGAAAGCAGAAAATGCCGTTGATAAATTTCGTGCAGAGCATGATCTGATTGATCTGCAAGGACGCTCGATAAGTGATGATGATCTGGCACGGTTGAATGAACAGCTTTCGACGCAGCGCGCTGAAACTGTGCGTTTGAACGCGCGTGCCAAAGTTTTGAGTGAAGCAACGCCGGATAGTGTTTTGTCTGGAGTTTTACCTGAAGAACTGCAATCCAACACTTTGACACTCTTGCGCGGACAATATGCAACGGCCCGCTCAACTGCTGATGGTCTGGCGATGACCTTGGGGCCTAAGCATCCGCAATTGATACAGGCACAGTCGCAGGTGGCTGGCGCGCGACGTGAAATTAATGCCGAGCTGGGCCGTGTACGTTCGTCATTGCAGGTTGAGCAGAAGCGCTCCGAGCAGCAGCAGCAGGAATTGGGCGCGCGGCTGGCACAGATGAAAGTGCAACATGCCGGCAGTAATGCGGAACGAGTGAAACTACGCGAACTGGAACGCGAAGCCGAGGCACATCGCAGCATTTATGAATCCTTTTTGATGCGCTCACGCGAGACCAATGAACAAGAAAGCCTCAACAGCTCCAATGTACGGGTGATCACGGAAGCACGTCCGCCATTGGTCGCTTCTGCGCCAAAGCGCAAAATGATCGTCATTGCGGGCTTGATCCTGGGGCTGATGGCAGGGGTAGGCTTGGCATTGCTGCATGGTTTCTGGCCACGCATGCAACGTTGGAGACGTGCTGAGAATCCGGATGCCTGATTTAGTCTTTTTTAAACAGGACACGGCCGAACCAGCCGGTAAACATTGCGAGAAAAACAGCAAATAAACCATACCAGAGGCTATGCTTATGCGCGGCCTCATAAACACTTTGCTCAAAACCGGCTTTGACAATTTCCAATCCGGCATTGGCTTCACGTAAAAACACGCCGTTGCGGAATAACAAAGCGCGCGCTTTATGGCGTCCTACCGGCACATTGGCCGGTAGTGCAAGGGTGGCACGAAACAGGGTACGTGAGATAAATTCCACGCCGCCAATACGCTGGGTATAAAGCCCTTGGCGGGTTTTAATCGCACGCAATTCATCGCTGAAAATAGGAATATTGCCGGAAAGACTGTTGGGGTCTTCCGGTGCCATGTAAAAATTATTGGTACCAACCGAGAGTTGGCGATAAGTTTTGGGGTCGGTTATATCCTGTAAATTACGCGTTGAAGCCAGCGAATAGGAGAGCGGTACACCTAAAAAGGTTTCGGATGCAGCATTGATCCAAACACCGAGATGGCGTTCTTTTTTGCGTACAACCAGATCGCGTGAAGGTCCTTGCAGCACGACGATAATGTCATAACGACCTTGTCGCTGAATAAGCGGATCAGCATTATCGAGTGCACCGAAAATGGTCAGATTGGCACCGCCGAAATTGGAGGTAATCGAAATTGTTTCGGTAGAAAGACCGATCTCGATTGTTTCCGAGGCAGGTGTCTGCAGGTGTGGCAGGTTTAATGCTGTTTCCGGCTCAACGGCATGGGTCGGGATTGCGGCTAAGCCCGATATAAGTGCTGCATATGGAATGAGATGAGAGAGCCGCCACTGCATGATTATGAATCCACAATGGAGATGGAAAACAGATTGTCCGGCCGGATGAAAAGATCATAGCCAAGACGCAGCGCCACGGCCAGCACCATCAAAGCCAGTAGCAGGCGCAATTGTTCACCGCGTAATTTCTGTCCTGCTCTTGCGCCATATTGCGCGCCGATCACCCCGCCCACCATCAGCAAAAAGGCCAGTACAATATCGACCGACTGGTTGGTGGTTGCCTGCATGACGGTGGTGAAAGCGGTAACGAAAGTGATTTGGAACAAAGATGTTCCGACCACCACATTGGTGGGCACGCGTAGTATATAGATCAATGCTGGCACCATGATGAAGCCGCCGCCGACCCCCATCACGGATGATAAAAGACCGATGAAAAAACCGATGCCGAGCACCGGAATAATGCTGACATAGATCATCGAGGCGCGGAAACGCATCTTGAACGGTAATTTGTGGATCCAGTTATGGTGTCCGGATTTTCTGACCGGTGCTGACCCTGATTTGTTGCGGCGCAGGGTCTTCCAGCTTTCCACCAGCATCAGACCGCCGACAGTACCGAGAAAAAACACATAAAGAATGGATACGATCAGATCGAGCTGACCCAGTTCACGCAGCCATGAAAAAACATAAATACCAAGCAGCGAGCCGACGAGGCCGCCCATCACCAGTAAAGTGCCGAGCTTAATATCGAGCGTTCGCCGTTTGAAATGCACCAAAGCACCTGAGACGGAGGAGGCAATCACCTGATTGGCACCGGTTGCAACGGCAATAGCTGGCGGAATATTGTAGAAGATGAGTAAAGGCGTGATCAGAAAGCCGCCGCCGACCCCGAACAGCCCTGACAAAAAACCGACCGCCGCCCCCATGCCCAATAAAACGAACATGTTGACCGACAATTCCGCAATGGGAAGATAAATACCCAATTCCGCTTCCGGTTTTTTTGGCGCAATGACAGCTACGTTTTACGGCTCGCGCTTGGCCGCAACACTTTGATCCTTATCAGTGTCTTGCGCTCTCAAGGGTATAATGTCAAATATCTATTGAATATAAGGTTACCGGACATGATCACTGTTGTAATCATGTCATGGTTTTATAGATAATCAGCTTGAACGTGGCTGGTCCAAGTTACTTATTATGATCAAGTAAAAGTTTAACCAATTGCGGATTGACTTCTCCGGTCGGCTCTTCACCATTGGCACTCTGGAATTGCTTGATGGCGTTGCGGGTTTTATCCCCCATCAAACCATCTGCAGTACCGATATTATAGCCGTTTTTTTGCAAAATCAGCTGAATATTGCGAACCGCCTTTTTCATATCGACAGAACCGGTCTGTACCGGATTTTCATCGACCCAGCTGTCAGGAATGCTGGTTGAATTGGCTGCCTGATCCAGTGTCTTTGGTTTCCACAGCGCGACCTTGCCTTCAGCTTGTTTCAATTTTTGCTCGCCAAGTGCCTTGCCGACCTGATCGCGCTTGTCGGCGGCATCTTTGTCACCTGATTGGGCAGCGAGCGCAAACCATTTATAACTTTCTTCCAGATCAAGCTTGGTACCCATGCCCTGTGCATAAAGAATGCCTAAATTATATTGGCTGTCTTTGACATCGCGCTCGGCAGCTTTTTCAAACCATTGGATGGCTGCTTTATTGTCGGGGGCATTATCACCACCCGTGGCATAAAGAACGGCCAGATTATGCATGGCACTCGCATTGCCCTTTTCGGCGGCTTGCAAATACCAATGCTTGGCTTTTTCAAGATTGCGTGGCAGGCCGAGGCCTTTCTCATTCAAATTGCCGTAGCGATATTGTGCCGGAGCAAAGCCGCGCTCAGAAGCGGCGGCATAAAATTCGGCAGCCTTCGCCAGATTAGCTTCTGTACCGATACCGTCGGTGTAACGGTTGCCGATTTCAAACAAAGCAATGGCATCGCCCTGAGCTGCGGCTTCACGCAACGCAAGAGGTCCCGCTTCCATGCTGATTTCCGGCAATGCTGTTAGTGTTGTTTGTTCGGCTACAGGTTCATTGGCTGCGATCGTTTCGGTCGTAACAGATTCTGCTGCCTGTTCTGCACTTAATGGCGTGAAAGTGAGCGGCGCAGTTTCGGTTTTTTCTTCTGTGACAGGCTTGGTTACTGCCACAACGGGTGCTTTTTCCGGCTCGGTTGTGCTTGCAACTGTGCTGTTATCAATCACCTCTTCGACAGTGGGTGCTTTTTCTGCCATTTGTGGTTGAGGAGCAACCAAGGATTTGTTGAAGTAAATCTCGCCTGCCTGCAAAGCCGCAAGCGTCACCATGATAGCACTAATACCTAAGAAAATAGGCTTGCGTTGGCGGGCGATCAGCTGGGTGAAAGATGATTTCTTTGATGTTTTGTTGCTTTCCTGATGCTTATGTTCATCAGCATTGATGCGCTCTGCTTCTTGTGCTGCCATTTGTGCAGCAGTACGGGCAGCAGAGATTAAATCACTTTTGTGGTGATTTTCCTGGCGCAGACCAGCAGTCAAACCCGGTTCACCGCGTACCCGTTTCATAATGGCATTCAAATCCGGCAGGTCAGCCGGTTTCTCGATTGCCGCCAACGGGTGGGTAACACTCAGATCGGATAAAGCGCTCGAAATGGTGGTTGGTGTTTTGGTCGCACTTAAAAGAGGCTTGGCAGCCTCTGATGAAGGCTTGACGTCAGGCTGAGCGTTTGGGGCCATTGTTGCTTTATGACGCTCTTCAAGCGTGCTTAGACGTTCGACTACTTTTTGCAAAGTGCTGTGAACGCTTTCAAAGCTATGCTCGTTACGCTCATTATTATGGCGTGCAAGCTGCTCAAGCGCACGCATGTCATTGGCGAGCTCTTTGACAAGCCCGCTGTCATATTGATGGGCTTGGGCGGCAAATTTTTCCATTGCTGCTTCGGCGGCTTGGCGCGCGATATCAATCGTATTTTCACGCGTTTGTAAAACGGCTGTTTCAAGCTGCTCAAGGCGCGGTGACAAATCTTTGACGATTGGGTGATGATCTTGCGGCGCGGCAAGTTGCGCGGCAATAGCGGCTATCTGGGTTTCCAGATTGTGCATCATATCATGATTGCCGGAGGGCTGCGAAAACTGTTCGTCAAGACGCAGAACCAATGCATCAAAACGTTGGTCAAGAGCGGCAAAAAGCGCTTCTTCCGGCATGCTGAAACGTGTTTCGACATCGTTCAGCTGACGGGCAATCTCATCAAGACGTGTATTGACCTTTTCCAGTTCCTGCGCAGGGCCACTTTCCAGTGCACGGTCGATATAGGTAGCAATCAGGCGGATTTGCTTGGCCAGTGTTTCGATCTGCTGTAAGGGCAGGGAGCTGCTTTCGCTTAAACAATCAATGCGTTGTGAAAGCCCGGCCATACGTGTCAGCAATTCTTGCGAAACAGCTTCGGCGCGGCGGATTTCTTCTATGTCGGGGCGTTTCATATTACCGGCAAGAATTGCACGGCTGATCTCGTCAAGGCGTTCGTCGAGAACGTGCGGAATGGTATATCCGTCTTTGTTGCCAAGCATCTGTTCGATGGATTGTGACAAGCTGCTTAAGCGCTCTTCCATCGGTTGAATGGAGACTGCCTGCATTTGCGGCATGGCATCAATGGCACGGCGCACATCATCCAAGCGGTCACTGATGGCGCTCAGTTCGGGAAACTCAGCCTGTGTTTTTTGATTTTGGTTTTGTTCGAAAGCATCGAATTTTTCGTTGAACTGATCCCAGCGATGGCTTAAGTGACGCAAAGATTCCTCGCGCGCCATGGTCTCCATCATGCGCTTCAACGCTTCCAATTCTTCCTGCAGATGTTCAGCAGTCTCGCGCACATAGTGCAAAGTGGTGTTGTCCCCGTTTTCCTCGGCGTTTTGTGCCGTTAAAATATCAACACTATTTTCAATTCTTGCCAGCTCTTCATCAAAGCTAAGATCAGCTTTTGGCAACGGCGCTGCAAATTTATTCGGAGCTGGCTTGTCGGCTGCGGAGGCGACTTGCCGGTCAAGTGTCGCGGCAATATCGGCAAGATTCATATGCGGCTTGGCGTGTGATGGTAATTCAGCCTCCGGTTCGGCAGTGTTTTTCTGCCCGCCGGTCATTTCTTTTAATCTTTGTTCCAGCGTTTCCAGTGTTTTATGCAACTCTTCCATCGGCGCATTATGAGCACGGCGCATATTCAGTTCTTGTAATGGAGAGCGTGTATTGGTCATGACAGATGCCGCTTTTCAAACAATAAGAGTGCCGAACCACAAACACAAAAGCATTGTAATTATGGATGTGACATTGCGCACTTTCTTACGAGTATGGTAAATAAGTCGTTAAATCTTTGCGTAATTTGTTGTTTTTATTACTTCGTTATAGGGCTGGCCGGTCATTATTGACGGACAGGGTTTCGTTTTTTATCATTTATCCATTGAATGAAATTGCAATCGGCTTGTCACTGAAATGGGAAAATATCCTTAAATTGGTGTGATTATGGCTCCTGTTAATTTCAACATCTTGCATCACTTATTAATATTAGGTAGTTTATCCTTATAAAGCTCATTTATGGGTAATTAATCCTTTTTAAGGTTGCCAACATGTTTTCTCACGACAATGTTTGGGCCGCTATTGATGCGCTGGCTGAACGTTATTCTTTAAGTCCGTCCGGATTGGCGCGCCGCGCCGGACTTGACCCGACTGCCTTTAATAAATCCAAACGTCATGCGGCTGATGGTCGGGCTCGTTGGCCTTCAACTGAATCTCTGGCAAAAGTCATGGATGCGACAGGCGCCAGTTTTGAAGAATTTAGCAAGCTGATGCGCGGTGACAGTCCCTTGTTGCCGAGTGATTATCTGGAACAGCCGCGCTCTATCCCTTTGCTGGGTATGGCAGAGGCCGGTGCCGGCGGTTTTTTTGACGATGCCGGTTTTCCGGCTGGTCAAGGCTGGGATGTGGTGGAGTTTCCGGCCAGCCCTGACGAAACAGTTTATGCTTTGGAAGTGTCAGGCGATTCAATGCTTCCGCTCTACCGCGATGGAGATACGTTGATTGTATCACCCAATGCTTCTGTGCGCCGTGGTGACCGCGTGGTGGTGAAAACCAAAGAGGGGGAAGTGATGGCAAAGATTTTGCAACGTCAGACCCCGCGTAATATTGAGCTGTTGTCGGCCAATCCCGAACATCCGAACCGTACTTTTGAATCGCATCAAATTGAGTGGATCGCCCGTGTTGTATGGGCAAGCCAGTAATGGTTGCTTCATATCAAAGAGCTGTTCCCGCATGTTTGGCCTTGTTCACCGGTTGTGTTTTGGCCGCGGTTTTTATCGCACCCTTTTATGGCGCATTGGATCCGGTCGTGGACGATAGTAATGGTGGACAATCCATTATCATTGAAGATTTTGACTATAGCGAGCTTGATCATAGTGCACCGCAAGCACCATCGGGCGCAAAAGATAATCAGATCGATATTCTACCTGATCATGAGGATGCACCTGAAGTGATTGATCAAGCATTCGAGGCTGAAACAACAAAGACCGACAGTGATGCGTCTACAGCAGAAACAAAAAATTTAGCGTATCTGGTGCCGGATGATGAGCCGATGCAAATGATATATGGTGCTATTGCTGTTGCCGCAGGTCGTTTGGAGGGAAACAGCCATATTATTACTTTGAATGATATTGTTGTGACGCAAGTCAATGAGCAATGTCGGGGCGATAATTTAGTTCAGTGGAATTGTGGCATACATGCGCGTACTGCTTTCAGATCATGGATCGGTAGTAAAACATTGCGTTGCCGTTTGCCTGAAAATGCCGGTGGGAAAGTGGATGTCACCACTGATTGTGTATTGGGTGCAGAAAATGCCGCTGAATGGCTGGTACATAACGGCTGGGTCAAAGCGGCTGGCGGTGGTGCTTATGCGAATTTGGGCAAAGAAGCAGAAAACGCCAAACGTGGCATTTGGGGTAATAAGCCGGTGTCGCTGATGCCGGAGCTTGCACCATTACCGCAGTCCCTTATTGAGCCCCCTTCGGGCGTGCCCGCAATGAATGGGGAGCGGCCAGCTGGCTATTTCCCACCTGTGCCAAAAGATTAGGTGATCATAAAAAAGCCGCTCCGAAAAATTTCAGGGCGGCTTTTAAAATGGTATTTAACAGCGCTTAAACCAGCTGACCCGCCAATGCTTTATTGATCAAAGCGCGGGTTTCATCAATGCCGTAAAGGGCGATGAAAGAACCAAAGCGCGGTCCGCGTTCCTGACCGATCAGCACTTCATAAAGCATCTGGAAGAAGGAAACTGAAACACCTGGGCCACCTTCAGGGCTCTTTTTGGTATGATCCTGATAGCGCTCGATTGCACGTGCCACATCAAGTATAGCATTTTGAATTTGGCTGCCATCAGCCTGCTTGTCGATTTCGCCGAGCTTGGCTTCAACTTTTGCCAATGTATCGCGTTCAACATCATCGGCTGCGCGGAATTTCTTCGTTGGCTTGACGAAGTCGTTGAAGTAACGCAGCGCATAACCAACAAGTGCATCAAGCTCAGGATTGCTTGAAGCTGTAACACCCTCCGCATAACGGGAAATGAAGCCCCAGAGAACATCACTGTTTTCAGCGTTTGAAGCGCTGACCAGATTGAGCAACAGTGCAAACGGCACCGGCATGTTGACTTTTGGCGGATTGCCGCTGTGCTGATGCCAGACCGGATTGTTCAGACGTTCTTTCCATGATTGACGCTCATAGGCGGAAAGATAAGTGAAATACTCATCAACGGCCTTAGGGATCACATCAAAGTAAAGACGCTTTGCAGTCTTTGGCTTCTGGAACATGTAAAGACCAAGGCTTGTCTCAGGCGCATAGGTCAGCCATTCATCAATGGAAATACCATTACCCTTGGACTTGGAAATCTTTTGTCCCAATTCATCCAGAAACAGTTCATAAACAAAATGTTCCGGCGCACGGCCGCCTAAGATTTCGCAGATTCGGTCGTAAACGGCAGCATTGGTTTGGTGGTCTTTACCAAACATTTCAAAATCAACGCCGAGTGCTGCCCAGCGCATGCCGAAGTCAGGCTTCCACTGAAGCTTCACATGACCGCCGGTGACAGGCAATGTTGTTTCTTCACCATTTTCATCATCAAAAGTGATGGTGCCGTTTTTCGCATCCACATGCTTCATCGGCACATAAAGGACACGGCCGGAAATTGGCGAGATCGGCAGGAACGGGCTGTATGTGGCCTGACGTTCTTCACCAAGCGTCGGCAGCATCACTTTCATAATGTCGTCAAAACGTTCGGCGGCACGCAGCAGAACTTCGTCGAAACGACCGTTCTTGTAATATTCGGTTGCACTGGCAAATTCGTAATCAAAACCGAAAGTGTCGAGGAAGCGGCACAGCATCGCATTATTATGATCGGCAAAAGTTTTGTATTCACCGCCAAACGGGTTTGGTACAGCTGACAAAGGCTTGTGCAGATGCGGCTCCAAAAATGCACGGTCAGGCACATTGTCCGGAATTTTGCGCATGCCGTCCATATCGTCAGAGAAGCACAAAAGCTTGGTCTTAACCTTGTCATCTGTCAGTACACGGAAAGCATTGCGCACCATGGTCGTGCGGGCAACTTCACCAAAGGTGCCGATATGCGGCAGACCTGACGGGCCATAACCGGTTTCAAACAGAACTGTTTCGGGTAGCCCCGTTTTTTCATACCGTTTGAGTATTTTTCGCGCCTCCTCAAATGGCCACGCTTTTGCTTCCGCAGCCGCCGCGGTCAATTCCGGGGTCAGCATAATTTCGGGAAGGCGTTGCGTCGTCATGAGGATTTTCCTAAAGTTGAAAGGTGGCAAAAAATACCGTTACCTATATTTATCAAGGCGGCTCTGTCGGAGCCATATCTATGCTCTATTGCTGCGGCAGGTTTACGTCAATCATATTAGCATGGATAAAGCTTGAATCGTCGGTTTGCTGTGGTTTCTTTGCCGCAATTTTCCAGAGTTTATATCGGAGTGGCGATGATAATTTCGCTTATTGTCGCTTGCGCAGATGCGCTCCTCTGCCTAACCTTCGAAAATAAATCGGTTTTAAGCTGATTCATCGATCATGCAGGAGCTATGAATGCCGCAGATTACGCCTCAGGATGCCCTTGTTTATATTATGGTACTGACATCAGCTGCCGATACGCAAATGACCGATGCGGAATTGGATTCAATCGGCAATGTGGTGACGCGTTTACCGGTCTTTAGCGGTTTTGATAAGGAACGGGTCGTTATTTTGGCTGAAGATTGCTATAATCTTTTGGCGGACGAGGACGGTTTGGAGAAAATTCTCGACCTTGCTCATGACGCTCTGCCGCCAAGATTATATGATACGGCTTATGCATTGGCTGTAGAAGTTGCAGCTGCGGATTTGCATGTCGAGCAGGAAGAGCTTGCTTTGCTGCAAATGCTGCGTGACCGTTGGGATCTGGATGAATTGACCGTTGCCGCGATTGAACGCAGCGCACGGGTGCGATTCCGCAAGCTGGACTAAAACCCGTTAGTAAAAACTGACTGGAAAATGGCGCATATAGATTTCGTTCAATGCGCCTTTTTTCTCTAAGTTTGATAATGCGTAATCAAAAGCGCGGGTGAGGCGTTTATTGTTATGTGTGACTGTAATCGTCATCTGGTTATTGTCTAATTGCGGAGAATAATAAGCTTTTCCAACAAAGTGGCAGCAATTATGGCCTTCCTCATCCTCCAGCATGAAAGCTAAAGCAAGCCCGTCATCAAAGATCGCAGCAATTTCTTGTTGTTGCAGTGCTTTCAACATTTCTTCGTGATCTTCAAAATTTTGTACTTTGAAATCAGGGAAAAACTTTTGAAAAACATCTGCATGTTTGCTGTTTGCGATCAGACCGACTGGCTTTTCCCAATCGCTATCATTGATCTTCATATCTGCGCTGACTGTTTTGAGCGCAATGAAGCGTGCAGGAAATTTTAAATAGGGGCGTGAAAAATCGTATTTTGTACGGTTGTCTTTTGTCGGAGTGAGACCGGCAATGATGGCTTCGCCTTCACCCTTATCAAGGGCTGCTTGCAGTTCATTCCAAGGCAGAGCTTCAATCTGGCATATGTTCTCGAGCTTTAATTCACGGCAAAGAGCACGTGCAAGATCAATATTATAACCGTTTAATTGGCCTTGAGTGTTGAGATAATTAAAAGGCGCGAAATCTGTTGTTGTTAAAAAACGCAGACGAACCAAGCCGGTCAGATCCGTCGGCTTCTGCTTGATGGAGCTGTTGATAAATTGAGGTTGCGCCGGTGCTGCAAAAACCTGCCCGTAATAAAGACAACCCATTGCAAGCAATATTGCTGAAAATCGCACTATAAAACCTCAATTCGACTGGTAGACAGTTATATTATTCATTTTTGTTTAAAAAATGTAAAATTTTATTGAAACGGCGTCATATAAATTTCATCATTTCTGCCTAGATATTCTCAATCAAGATGTTTGTTTTTTGAAAAATCATTCTAGTTCTAATAGCTATATTGTTAAGCATAGATTTCTATGCAATTCTTACATCCAAGTAAGAATATTTGTTCTGAATGGAGTTTTCTACGGCTGATTTATTATAATCTAATTTTCTTAATGTAACTCATCATTATTTGTGCGGGGGGCACGTAATTGAGAGTAGATAAGGTAAATGAGAATGATTTTAGTCTGTGTTGTAATTTAAGTGCCCGCCTTGAGCAATATGGCGTTGCGCGCAATGAGCCTAAAAAGGCTTATATGCGAGCGGGCAGTGACCCGGAACTCTTTTTAAATGAGCTTCACTGTTCAGGGGTGACCAGTGAGGTTGTTTTATATGGCGTTGTGGCAGAATATCTGGGACTGCCCTTTCGTGATCGTATCACATCTTGCCGAGTGATTGATGACAAAAGCCGGATTCCGGTTGAGTTGCACGCTATTCAGCATGCTTTGGTGCTTGATCCGCAAAACAAAGTTTTGCTTTATTTATCTCCGTCGGTAAAGCAGATGGGCGCGCTTAAAAATTACCTGAACACCAATCCGCCTTTGAATTTCAATTTCGCGGTTTGCCCGCCTTCTGTTATTCAAATTCTGGATAGGCGCAGCAAAAAACATGACTTGGTGCGCAAAGCTGTGATGATGACGCCGGCAAAATATTCAAGTCGACGTGTGCTGGATACAAGACAGGCATTTTTTTTAGCTTTTGGTGCCAGTGTACTTGTCTTTCTTTTTTTAGCTTTTTATGGCCGACATTATTTGCTTTTCATATTTTCCTGAGTTGTTTCTTTTTCACTTGTGTTGGTGTGAGACTTTTAGCTGCAATGTCTGTGCAGCGTTTGCCTAAAATGCAGCGTCATTTGCCACTGCCGGCTGACCTGCCTTGTTATAGTGTTTTGGTGCCTCTTTACAAAGAATCCGATGTCATTCCGCAATTGCTGGAGGCGCTGGGCAATCTGCATTGGCCGCGCGGGCGGTTGGATATTAAAATCATTTGTGAAGCCGATGATCGTGAAACTTTGCGTGTGCTCGGCTATTTTAAATTAGCCCCCCTTTATGGAAGTGGTACGTGTGCCGAATGTCGGGCCGCGCACAAAACCTAAAGCGCTGAATTATGCGCTGCAATTTGCGCGCGGAGATTTTGTTGCTGTTTTTGATGCTGAAGATCGTCCGCATCCTTTGCAATTGCTTGATGCCTGGGCAGCGTTTCAAAATGGTGGTGAAAAACTGGCTTGTGTACAGGCACCTCTCATTATCGGCAATTTCCGTCATAATTTCCTCACCCGTTTGTTTTCGTTTGAATATACCGGCCTTTTCCGCGGGCTTTTACCTTGGATGGCACACCATGATCTGGTGATGCCGCTTGGAGGCACCTCTAACCATATGCGCCGGGAAGTTTTGGAAAAAGTTGGCGGATGGGATGCTTATAATGTGACGGAAGATGCCGATCTCGGTGTGCGTCTGGCGCGGTTTGGCTATGGCATTAAAACCATTACGCATGGCACGATAGAAGATGCACCGGAAAATTTCCCTGATTGGTACAAGCAGCGCACCCGTTGGATGAAAGGCTGGATGCAGACAAGTTTGGTTCATTTGCGCAACCCCGTAGAAACAAACCGGCAGCTTGGCTTCAAACGCTTCATCATCAGCCAGGTCTATATGCTGGGTCTGATTATTTCTGCGCTTTTCCATCCGTTGATGCTGTTGACTATGATCTTTTTGGTGGTCTCTGCCTTCTTCTCGCCGTTCGAAGTGCGCCACGTGATGCTGCTCACGATTGATATGATGAATATCGTGATGGCTTACATCAGCTATTATTTGTTGAGCGCCAGAGCGGCAGAAAAGAGCGAGATGGACGGTTATCCTTATTTGCTCGGCATTGTACCTTACTGGATCATGATTTCATGTGCTACATGGCGGGCGCTTTTACAGCTGATGAAGGAGCCTTTTTTATGGGAAAAGACCCCTCATTTCAAAAGTGAAACGGCAATGCAAAATCTGGTAAAGAAAAGCATTTACCAAAGTACTGTTTATTTGGATGACGCCAAAAATGCGGTGCCTGAACCAATGATATTAGTATCTTCCTCGCCGATGGCGGTGAGATCGCGCCCTTCATAAGGAAGTGTCAGCAACACACGGCGGATTGCGGCCAGACGCGCCCGCCGTTTGTCATTGGAGCGGATGATCGTCCATGGTGCATGTTTGGTGCTGGTGCGTTCGATCATCACATGGCAGGCATCGGAATAATCCTGCCAGCGGGTAATGCCTGCCACATCAATGGGCGAAAATTTCCAATCTTTCAGCGGACTGTGGCGACGCTCATGAAAGCGCTTCAATTGCATTTCCTGCCCGATATCCAGCCAGAATTTAAAGAAATAAATACCGTCGGCGACGATCATTTTCTCCAGATCAGGTGCTTCAATCAGAAATGTTTCAAGTTGTTGCAGCGTACAAAAATTCATCACCACTTCAACCCCGGCGCGGTTATACCATGAGCGGTCGAAGGTGACGAATTCGGCAGCGGTTGGAAAATGGGCGACATAACGCTGGAAATACCATTGACCATTTTCGGTTTCGGTTGGCTTGGTCAGGGCTACATTGCGCGCCGTACGCGGATTCATAAATTCGCGTAAGGTAAAAATCGTGCCGCCTTTGCCTGCCGCATCACGGCCTTCAAACAGGCAGATGACTCGTTTGCCAGTTTCCTGCAGCCAATATTGCATTTTAACAAGTTCAATCTGCAACAGCTCCAAAGTGGCTTTATATTCTTTGGATGGCATTTGGTCGGGGTAGGGATACCCACCAGAGCCAAGCGCATTATCTTCAATCCATGCGGGTAATTCCGCATTATCGATGTCAAATTCGCGCTCTATCCCGTCAATGATCAGCTTGATGGGATCGATGCCCGAATGTCTGGAAAATGTGCTTTTGTTTGCAGCTTCATCATTTGCCAATGCGATATCCTCTCGATTGCGCTTGTGGATTGATCTTATTAAGCTTTATGGCGTTTGCAAAGAGTTGGGGTAATCAAAGTGTCATAGTATTTAACTATGTTTAAGGGGATGATTTGTCAGGTGGATGAAACCTGTCGGAACATGGCGGGAAAGTTTAATCAAACTTGTTTCGCGCTGATGATTTTATATAGTAATGTTGAAAATTAACGGGCTTTTGAGATTTCAAACCCCGTGCTCTTCGCGAGGAAAATGAATGAACAATCATGATGAGCATGGCATTGGCTCTGTCATTTTAAGAATATGGCAGCAGGGGCGCCTTTATCTGATTTTCACGGTTGTTTTACTTGCTTTTATATTCTGGATAATCTGGCCGCCGTTGGTGCTTTATCTGTTGATATTGAGCGTTATCCTGGCTTTGACATTGGTCTTGTCACCACCTGTTCCGCGCGAGATTACCCGCAAAAAAACCACAAAACGCCAAATTGCGCTGACCGACATTCCGGCTGAACAGGTGGCGGGGTTGCTCAGCGATCCGCTGGTGATATTTGATCGCTCCGGTTCTGTGATTTATTCCAATCCGGCAGCACAGGCCGCTTTTCCTTCCATGGAAATTGAGACAATTGTGTTTTTGCGTTTTCGTGCACCGGAAATGCTGCAAATGTTACATGCTGTTGTTGAAGACGGTGAACCGCGCAGTATTGATTATTTCGAGCGTTTGCCGATCGAAAGTTGGTATAAAGCGGTGCTGATGCCGTTGGATGCGAAGGGCAAAGACCT
Organism: Paenochrobactrum sp. BZR 201-1; assembly: GCF_044987585.2. NCBI lineage: Bacteria > Pseudomonadati > Pseudomonadota > Alphaproteobacteria > Hyphomicrobiales > Brucellaceae > Paenochrobactrum > Paenochrobactrum sp. BZR 201-1. The sequence goes on from NZ_JBJDRZ020000005.1 coordinate 150,867, forward strand.
GTTCATGCTGATTTTCCGTGACCAGACGGAGGCGCGCCGCATAGACCGGATGCGTTCGGATTTTGTTGCCAATGCCAGCCATGAATTGCGCACGCCTTTGGCTTCATTGCGCGGCTTTATAGAAACCTTGCAAGGGCCGGCGCGTGAAGATGTCAAAGCACGTGAGCGGTTTTTGGACATTATGCAAAAACAGGCCGACCGTATGTCGCGTCTCATTGATGATCTTTTGTCATTATCACGTTTGGAAACGAGACCCAATGTCGGCACTGAAGACAAGATTGATTTGGGAGCGGTGTTGCATCACGTCACCGACAGTCTGGCACCGATGGCTCAAGCACAAGGTGTCGTGATCGAGCATGATTTTCATGATGAGCCGGTTTATGTCGCAGGATCGCGCGATGAACTGATACAGCTGTTTCAAAACCTGATTGAAAACGGTTGTAAATATGGGGAAGGGGGCAAGCGACTTGTCGTCAGCCTTAAAAAACATGGGGTTCCCTCACCGGAAGAAGCGATTATTTCGGTACAGGATTTTGGTGCCGGTATTGCGGCAGAACATTTGCCACGTCTGACGGAACGGTTTTATCGCATCAATGCGGAAACGGGAGACGCCAAAAAAGGTACAGGCTTGGGGCTTGCGATCGTCAAACACATTCTGACCCGCCATCGCGGCAAGATGAATGTGCGCTCGGAGCTTGGCAAAGGCACCACTTTTATTATTCGTCTGCCACTTTTTTGCGTTAAGCAATGAATGTGTTCCGCAAAGGGCGATAGCATCTCGCTACAAAAGTGGCGGCAGAAAAGCACGCCGTATCAGTTTTTACATTGATGGTTTGACGAGGCGCAACAGCTTCCATTTGAGCGGACGAATTGCTTGCCAAATACGTGTTGAACGCAAACCCGTCAACAGCGATTTTGCCATTAAAGTGAGGCGTCCTTTCAAAGTGAGAGCGGCTTTATAATTGTGTAATAACCGGACACCATCACACATATTGACCTTCCATGCTTCATCGCCAACACCAAGATCAAGCACGGCAAAACCTTGTTCATGCAGATTTTGCATGACTAGATAATGCAGCACCATACCGGGTGAATATTTGGACCAGTGTTCAGCTTCATGTGAGATCATCATGCCGAAATAGGTTTTGCCATCCAGCAAGCCCCAAAGCGTGGCAATAATCTCGCCATTCATTAAAAGAGCTGCCAGATGCAATGTCTGCGCTTGCCCGAAATCATCAGTGGCAAGTTCAAAGAATTGCTGCTTTTCCGGATGTTCATGAAAACCGGGAACATTGGTTTCGACAAATCGGCGTTGCTTTTGTGCAATCAGTGCCGCAATGAATGCGTGCCGCTCATCATCGGTTTCAGCAATTTTGAATTCAAACCCGCCCATGCGCAGTAAGTTGCGATAACGCTGCTTGGTGTTTTTGATACGGTGCAGGCTTTTTTCCAACTTTTGCCAAGGTTGGTCGAGGGTGGAAAAATGTCCGGCTTCGGCATGGGTTTGGTTCGAGATCAAAAAAAGCGGATTGGGTTGCTCGCCCACCCATTGCGGCATTTTTTGAAGATTGATCACATCAACTGGTGGTAATGCGGCCAAAATCATGTTCAGTAAAGCCTGCACCTGCGTTTTCGACCAGAGGGTGAAATCCTGAAATAAAACCGGTGCATTATAATCGCAGACATCATGATCAGTGAAGGTCAGCGTGTTGATGCCATGTTGTTGTCGCATTGCAAAAGGCAGGAAGATCAGTGGTTTATTATCGGCGTCATAGACCTCTACAAATAACATCTTGCAATCAGTACGTGCGCCATAGCTTTTTGCCCATGCTGCCAAGAAGGTCTTGCTTTGGAAGATAAGACTTTGCGCCAGGCTGGTCTCTCCGGCAATTCCTTGCGGCCAATCATTTGAGAGCTGATCGGGGTGGGTCAGTATTTTTATCGTGCACGAAGTTAGATCAGTCATTGCTGGATACCAATCAAAGCTAATGGCTGGTGAGGCATGAATAGTCCCGCTTCAATAAACAGATAATTTAAATTGGCTGTAGCACAATTCATTCCATATGGTTAGATGAATTGTCTGGTTTTCATGCAGGGGCACAAGTGACCATTTCTGTCATTATCAAAAGCTTAAATGAAGAGCAAAATATTGCTGCATGTATTGCGTCAGTGCTGGCGGATGGGACTGGTATGGTCAGCGAAATTATCGTAGCTGACAGTGGCTCAAAAGATCACACGATCGCTATTGCTAAGCAGTTTCCGGTGACAATTGTTCAACTGCAACCTCCTGCAAAAGCTGGTTGTGGTGTGGGTGCCCAATTGGGTTATCAATATTCGCACAGTGAGTTTGTTTGCTTGCTTGATGGCGATATGGAACTGGCACCGGATTTTTTGCGTACAGCACTGAGCTATTTGAAATCTCATCCGCCATTGGCTGGTGTGACCGGCCATATACGGGAAAAAGATTTGCGCAGTCTGGAATATCAGCGCCGCGCAATACGCCAGCGGATTGAAAATCCGGTGGGTTTGATAGACCGTATGAATGGTGGCGGGCTTTACCGACGTGCAAGTATTCAATCAACCGGCTATTTATCCGACCGCAATCTGCATGCTTATGAAGAACTGGATCTGGGCTTAAGATTATCACAAAAAAAATGGCAATTGCGCCGGCTGGATATTCCTTTTGTAAGCCATAAGGGACACAGCCAAAATGCTTATTTATTACTGAAGCGGCGCTGGCGATCCGGCTATTTACAGGGTAGCGGCGAGATTTTACGCGCAGCATCAAGTGGAAATTATTTGCGGCAACTCATCCGTGCTTTGCCTGAGTTGAAACTCTGGGCACTGGTTTATGGTTGGTGGCTCGTCTTTTTTGCCGCTTTATTGGGTGCTTTCGTGAATTTTCATTGGCTGTGGCTTGCTGCACTTGTGGCGCTTGCACCCGTTTTACTGATGGCAATGAAACAAAGAAGCTTTTCAATGGGGCTTTATTCAGTGGTGGCTTGGATGTTTCATGCCGCAGCACTACCGTTTGGTTTTTTAAAAAAGCGCATTTCTCCGCAAAGTTTCATTGAAAGCAAAATACTTCAAAAGCTTTGATTTAGGATTGGCGTACCGTTTTCAGTAAACACCACCATGAGGCAATCGCCAAAGCCAGATCAATCACATAAAAGGCGGCAAAGGTGCCTTGTGGCGGGTAAGCCCACGTTGCCAAAGCCAGTAGTGCGCCACCAAAAATATTGGCGCTATTGAGAATAGCCGAGCGATAACCGTGCCGGCCAGCTGCGCCTAATGTTTCAATTGGCACTGCCCAAAGTGCAAAAAAGACGTTTGTCCAACAAAGAATGCGCGAATATTGCACCAAAGTGTCGTAATCCGAGCCAAACAAAAAGGGAAGTATGGGAGCGAAGATAAAAATGCTCAAAGAGGTGAAAAAGCCGATACCAAGTGCTGCCATTTGTAATTTTTTGGTCATGGCATAAGCATTTTGAATGCCCTTGGTGCTTGCAGCTGCAAGGCGCGGATAGGCAAGGCGGTTCATCGCTTCAATGCCCATGGTGCTGCTGTCGATAATGCGGCGCACGATCGCATAAGAACCGACAAAACCGGCCGGCATGAGCGTGCTGAGCATCAGCAAGTCAACATTCTGGCGGGCGGTTTTAAAAACAAACTGGCTGGCAAAAAGCAGGCCAAGCCTGATTTCATGACGGATGATGCGGTAAACAGGTTTGCCAAGTCGCCAGATGAAATAATAATAAAAAATCATCACAATGACATGACAGGCAAATTGCCAGACTGCCCATGTGAAAAGATCTTGGGTGGTGAAAACCAGACAGGCAACAGCTGCGGTGAACATTCGCGCAAAGGCAAAGCCTACAACTGATAAATTGGCTGATTGATATTGGCCGTGTGCAATATAAATCTGCTCGACCAGCAAAATGAGACGCACCAGCACAATATTGGTGATCAACAATAACAGAATGGAAAATTCGCTAAAATTGCCTTGTGTGGTAAGCTCAATCCAGAGTGGCAAAACGCTCATACCGAGAAGCACAAGCGCTGCACCGGTTAGAGCAATGAGGCTTAAACAATGCCCGAACAAAACCGTGTAAACTTGTTTGTTTTGAGCAACACGCCGCACAAGGGATTCGGTTGAGCCAAGACCGCAAATATGGGTGGCAATGGCAGTGATGGCAAGAATTGTCACCAGCAAACCAAATTGTTCGGAACCAAGCGAGCGGGCGAGAATAGCAAATGTCATCAGCTGAGCTATATTGGCGGCCAGCAGGCTGCCGCTTGACGCAGCATAGGAAAGCAACATCTGACCTAATGGCCGCGTTGTTCGCTTAGCTTTACCTGATGGATATTGCTCCAAGCCTGTTTCCTTAAATAATGCTTTTTAAATTTTTACATTCACTTTTACGGTAGAGGTTCAAGCTTTTACACTTTGTTCTGATCTTGTGGCTTATGATAGTTTCCGATCTATCGTCAATTGGTTCCTTTGAGCTTACGTTTAGAACGCATAAAGGATGAATGGAATTATGGTCAGGCAGGACGGCGCGTGACAAGACAGCTTTTAGACTTGAATGAATGGCCGAACCGGATTTCACGCCGGATCACCGACCGGATGATGCGCTATTTCCCTCAGCGTGTGCTGGATATTCGGCTGGCGCAACCTGTGGTGTCCTTTAGTTTCGATGATGTACCACATTCAGCTGTTCGTGCCGGTGCCACGATTTTGGAGCGTTATAATGCGCGTGGTACTTTTTATATTGCCGGTGGTTTGCAGGATAAGATGCAAGGCGATACCCGTATGTTTTCGTCTGCCGATGTGCAATATTTGGCGCGCGCCGGCCACGAAGTGGCCTGTCACAGCTATTCGCATCGCAAAGTGAGTGCTTTTACGCATGGAAATTTGGAGCGTGATCTGGCGCGCAACAAAGCTTATCTTGATAGTTTAACGCCGCAACAAGGCGTCAGCCGCAATTTTGCTTATCCTTATAACGCATCCAAATGGTGTGCGCGCCAATTATTTGCTGCGCGTTTTAATTCTTGCCGTGGCGGCGGCAATCAGATCAATCGCGGGCGCATAAATCGTGATTTACTCTATGGCGTTGAAATTGGCGGCGACCAAAATACTTTCAGCACACTCTCGGCCTATATCGAGGACGTTGTGCAAAAACCGGGTTGGCTGATTTTTTTCACCCATGATGTGGATGATAATCCAAGCCCCTATGGTTGCTCGCGTGCGCTTTTTGAAAGCCTGCTGGCATTTGCTGTTGAAAACTCTTGCTGCATCCTGCCTGTCAAAGATGCATTGTCCTTGTTGCAAGGACAAAACCGCGAATGAAACGAGCACCGCAGACCCTTCTTGCGATCAATAATTATTTTTATCGTCGTGGTGGCGCGGAAACCGTTTTCTTTGAGCATATGCAGCTTTTCAATGATGCTGATTGGCGTGTCGTACCTTTTGCCATGCAGCATCCGGAAAATTTGGCCTCTGCTTATACTTCCTATTTTGTGCGCGAAATAGAATATGGCCGACGCACATCTCTGACTGATAAATTATCGCAGGCTGCGAAGGTTATTTATTCGAAAGAAGCGCAGCGTAATATCACCCGCCTGATTGAAGATGTACGCCCTGACATTGCCCATGCCCATAATGTTTATCATCATATTTCGCCGTCGATTTTTCCGGTTCTGAAACAGGCCGGTATTCCAACCGTCATGACAGCACATGATCTTAAACTTGCTTGTCCTGCTTATAAAATGCTGAGCCATGATGAGGTATGTGAACGCTGCAAAGGCGGACGTATTTATAATGTTGTCCGGCAGCGTTGTATTAAGGATTCCGTGGCGCTCAGCGGTTTGGTTTTTCTGGAAACACTGGTGCATCGCAGCCTCGGCCTTTACCGCGATAATCTTGACCGTATTGTTGTGCCAAGCCGTTTCTATCACGAGAAACTGATTGAATGGGGATGGCCGGAAGATAAACTCACTTATATTCCGAATTTCGTTGATGTTGGATTGGCGCGAGCGCCTTCGCAGCGCGGGGATTATTTTCTTTATGCGGGAAGACTATCGGAAGAAAAAGGATTGGTCACCTTAATTGAGGCAATTGCGCAAGCAAAGCAAAAGCTGCTGATTGCCGGTTCCGGTCCTTTGGAGCAGAGCCTTAAGCAATTCGTTGCAAAACTTGGTGCTGATGTCGAATTTTTAGGACATTTACAGGCAGATCATTTACATCGCACAATCAATGGTGCAACGGCTTTGGTGCTGCCGTCACAATGGTATGAAAATGCACCGATGAGCATTTTGGAAGGCTATATTCTGGGCGTGCCGGTGATAGGCAGCAGGATTGGCGGCATACCGGAACTGGTGCGTGAAGGTGTAACCGGCCTGTTGGCAGAAGCTGGCAATGTGCAGGATTTGGCAGAAAAAATAGCGCAGATGGCAGATATAAACGCGCAAAAACGTGGCGCAATGGCAATTGAGGGAGCGCAATGGGTGCGTGAGGCATTTTCGAGTGTCCAATATAAACAGTCGATGCTGGAGCTTTATGCCTCTCTTAAAGGTGCGCAATGAGTGCCGACCATCAACGAAAACGTATTTTTATGCTTGGTTTGCGCGGCATTCCGGATGTGCAGGGCGGTGTTGAAAAACATGTTGAGGAATTAAGCCGGCGTTTGCCTTTAAAAGGGTATGACGTCACGGTCATGGGACGGTGCCATTACTTAAAGCATAGAGAACCTTATTATTGGCAGGATGTTAAGATCATATCACTCTATGCGCCGCGTTCCCGATATTTCGAAGCGATAGTAAATAGCTTTTTTGGTGTTTTTTATGCCGCAAAACACAAAGCCGATATCGTGCATATTCATGCGATTGGCCCATCATTAATGGCTCCATTGGCAAGAGCTTTGGGATTAAAAGTGGTGATAACCCATCACGGCTTTGATTATGACCGGCAAAAATGGGGTGCGGTGGCGCGCAAGGTTTTGAAACTCGGTGAATATTTAGGCATGAAATTTAGTCATGCCCGTATAGCTGTTTCACGTCATATCGCGGATGTGATGCAAAAACGCTATCATGTTGATGTTACATATATCCCGAACGGTGTTGCGATTTTTGAAGGGACGCCGGATGAAAACTTGTTGGATCAATTCCAACTAAGCCCTGCCAATTATCTGATCAATGTCGCACGTATTGTGCCGGAAAAACGCCAGCTCGATTTAATCGAAGCCTATGAAAAATTGAACCGTCCGGGTGTGCCGCTGGTTCTCGTTGGCGGAGGCAATGACCATTGTGATTATTACGCGCAAGTTCAGGCGCGGGCCGCTGAAGTGGCGGGGGTTGTCATGACCGGCGTTTTAACGGGGGAAAAACTGGCCGCAATCTTTGCCCATGCCTCTTTGTTTATTTTGCCGTCAAGCCATGAGGGTATGCCGATCGCATTGCTGGAAGCTTTACATTACGACGTGCCGGTTTTGGCCAGTGATATTATCGCGAATGTGGAAGTGGGCATGCCACCAGAAAATTACTTCCCGCTCGGCGATATTGCTGCCTTGACGACGGCAATGAATAAGAAACTATCATCGGCTAGCAAATCTGACAAAGAATTAGATAATTCCCTCTACTTAAAGCAAGATTTCAGCTGGGACCATATTGCAGATCAGACATGCGCGGTTTATGCGCAAGTTTTGCAAGGTGCCAGCAAATAAAAAACCACATCAGCGAGGACGCATGATGTGGTTTTATGATCGGCTGATTGTTTGAAGCTTAACGGGCGCGGCGACGCTCTGAAGATGGTTGATAAGCAAGCTTGGCGTGATAAGCGCAATAAGGACTGCTTTCACCGGATTCATGACCGCAGAAATGAAATTCTTCCGATAACGGATCACCCAGCGGCCATTTGCAGGTGCGCTCGGTCAGCTGCAACAATGACAATTTGCGTGAAATCGGAATAACCACATCGGATGCAGGCTGCATCACTGGTTCAGCCACAATAGTGTCGGCTTCATATTCCATTTGCAAAGCGGCAGCGCCAACGGTTTTGGTAACCGATGGGCGCACGGGAGCCTGCACATGCACATGGGCTGCGGTAACGGACGGTGTGACAGGCGGTGCCACCGGTCTTGGCGGAGCCGAGGTTGTGGCGGTCGGAGCCGGAGCCACTTTTTTGCTGCGCGGTGCAGCGGTGGTGGTTTTTCCGCGACCTGAAAGTTTTAACCGATGCACTTTGCCGATAACCGCATTGCGGCTCACACCGCCAAGTTGTGCTGCGATCTGGCTTGCACTGAGGCCTTCACTCCACAGTTTTTTCAGAACTTCGACGCGCTCGTCTGTCCAGCTCATCGCCATAGGCTCCAATCGTTATTTGTTAGCCGGAATACATCAATGTGCTACAGAAAATATCCTGCCAGCACCACTATTCACTTCCGGGTGACTAGGTCCGCCTTACGAAATCTAGTTTTACTTAACCATCAAGCTACAATACCGAGCTTGATCCTGACAAGGCTCTGGACACCCGGCTGATTTGCTTTTCGGGGTTTTCCCCAGATAGGTTGTCAAGTCTTGTTTTCGTAATGGCCTCTTTAAATATGTTCATAGTCGCCTTGACCGCTTCGTAAACTCCGCCATTTGGCGGGCGCCGCCGGTCTGAAAGCTGCAACTTCCTGTCTATATAGCGATTTAGATGTAAATTGCTATCTCTATGACAGCAATATAAATACAACTAAAGCAGAATGTTGCAAAAAAGCTTATAAATGCGGCGAAAATCAATGCCTTTTTCTATAAGGTTGATTGACTTTTTATATCCGGCACCCAATATTCGTTATCGAATTCCGTAGCTTTTTTCAGCTGGTGAAAACCAGTCATGAAATCTAAGGTTTGATTGTATAATTGATAGCTTGTCGAATCCGATTTTTAAGTCAATTATGCAAATGCCGCCCGAGGGCGGCTTTTTAGTTTCATCAGCGTATTGAAACGTTGATTTCACCTTGGTTTCGGAGTGCCTTATGGCCTCCGGGATTGAATTTATATTAGAACGTTAGAGGCTTATGGAGGCCTGACTGGCATGACCGACGCAACCGTACACCCGCTTTACGAAACCTATAATCGTGCGGCTCTGCGTTTTGAGCGAGGAGAGGGCATTTGGCTGATTACCGATAAAGGTGAGCGCTACCTCGATTTTGCTGCCGGTATTGCTGTCAATGCACTCGGCCACAACCACCCGCATCTGGTGACAGCTTTGAAAGATCAGGCTGATAAATTGTGGCATGTGTCTAATATTTATGAAGTGCCGGGGCAGGAAAAACTGGCCAAACGACTGACGGATAATACATTTGCCGAGCGTATTTTCTTCACCAACAGTGGTGCGGAAGCGCTCGAATGCGCGATTAAAACCGCGCGTCGTTATCACTATGTCAATGGTCAGCCGGAACGCTACCGCATCATCACTTTTGAAGGTGCTTTCCACGGCCGTACCTTGGCAACGATTGCTGCCACCGGTCAGGAAAAATATCTGGAAGGGTTTGGCCCTAAAGTCGATGGCTTTGATCAGGTGCCATTTGGTGACGAGAAAGCTTTGAAAGCTGCGATTACCAATGAAACCGCCGGTATTTTGCTGGAGCCTGTACAGGGCGAGGGCGGCCTGCGTCCGTTCCCGGACGAAACATTGCGTGCCATTCGCAAGCTTTGCGATGATAATGGCATACTGTTGATTATGGATGAGGTGCAGAGCGGTGTCGGTCGTACCGGCCGTATGTTTGCCCATGAATGGGCAGGTATCACTCCTGACATTATGGCCATTGCCAAGGGCATCGGCGGCGGTTTCCCGCTTGGTGCATGTCTGGCAACTGCTGAAGCCTCGAAGGGTATGACTGCCGGCACCCATGGCACCACCTATGGCGGCAATCCGCTGGCCATGGCTGTGGGCAATGCGGTGCTTGATGTGATGCTCGATGAAGATTTTCTGCCGCATGTCCAGAAAATCGCCCTCATTCTGAAACAGGGCTTTGCCTCAATGATCGACCGGTTTCCGAATATTGTTTCGGAAGTGCGTGGTCGCGGACTTCTGATCGGTCTCAAATGCGTGGTGCCGAACACAATGCTGCTTCAGGCTGTGCGTGATGAAAATATGCTGGCGGTTACTGCCGGCGATAATGTGCTGCGTCTTTTGCCGCCATTAGTGACCACAGAAGACGAAGCGCGTGAAGCATTGAAGCGTTTAGAAACGGCAGTGGAACGTTTATCTGTCGCAAACCCAGTAAAGACGGCATAAAATCATGATCAGCAAAAACGGCGTAAAACATTTTACAGACTTGGCAGATATCAGCTCTGCTGAATTGCGTATGATCATGGATGATGCGAAGCTGTTGAAGGCGCGCACCAAAGCTGGCGAAATCAACAAGAGCTTGTCCGGTAAAGTGCTGGCGATGATTTTTGAAAAACCATCGACCAGAACGCGCGTGTCTTTTGATGTGGGTATGCGCCAGTTAGGCGGCGAAACCTTGATGCTGACCGGCTCGGAAATGCAGCTTGGCCGCAGTGAAACCATTGCCGATACTGCCAAGGTTCTTTCGCGTTTTGTTGATGCCATCATGATCCGCACCACATCGCATGATCGCATGCTGGAATTGGCAGAACATGCGACAGTTCCGGTCATCAATGCACTGACTGATGATACGCATCCTTGTCAGATCATGGCCGACATCCTAACTTATGAAGAACATCGCGGCTCCATTGAGGGTAAAACTTTTGCCTGGATGGGCGATGGCAACAATGTTCTTCACTCGCTTGTTGAAGGGGCGGCACGTTTCAATTTCAACGTGAATATTGCCACCCCTGAAGGCAGCGAGCCAAAGCAACAATATCTGGACTGGGCTTTGCAAAATGGTGCGAAGATCATGTCTACAACCGACGCTCACAAAGCAGCAGCAGGCGCTGATTGTATTGTCACCGATACATGGGTTTCCATGGGACAGGAAGATAATGCACGCGGCAATAATGTCTTCATGCCTTATCAGGTCAATTCTTATCTGATGGAAAAGGCTGACCCGCAGGCATTGTTCATGCATTGTCTGCCGGCACACCGCGGCGAAGAAGTAACCGACGAGGTGATCGACGGGCCGCAATCTGTCGTTTTTGATGAAGCGGAAAATCGACTTCACGCACAAAAAGCCATTTTGGCTTGGTGCCTGAAGGGAGAGTAAAACAAATATGGCTAATGATACATTTGAACCGGATATGACCTATGCCGGTGACGATGCCGTGGTGCCTTTTCAGGTGGAAGGGTTGGATATCCGCGGCCGCGCAATCCAGATGGGTGGCGCACTTGATCAAATTCTGTCGCGCCACGACTATCCGGAAGTGGTTGCGCGTCTTCTGGCAGAAACCGTCATCTTGACGGTTCTGCTTGGCACAACCTTGAAATTTCAAGGCAAGTTCATCCTGCAAACGCAGTCAGACGGGCCTGTCGATATGCTGGTGGTGGATTTCCAGACGCCGGATGCCGTTCGTGCTTATGCCCGTTTTGATGAAGAACGTCTGAATGCATCGATTGAGGCTGGTAAAACCCAGCCCGAAGATCTGCTCGGACGTGGTACATTAGGGCTGACCATCGATCAGGGTGCCCATATGCAGCGTTATCAGGGGCTGGTGGCTCTTGATGGCTCAACACTGGAAGAGATTGCGCGCAATTACTTCTTGCAATCGGAACAAATTCCGACCGATATCCGCATTAGCGTGGCACAATTGATGGAACGCGACAGTGACGGCACCTTGCGTCAAGGATGGCGTGCCGGTGGCTTGATGATCCAGTTTCTGCCGCAATCGGGAATTGCTCCAAGACAGCGCGATCTGCCGGGTGGCGATGCGCCTGTTGATGCGGCAGCCGTTCAGGTGGATGCAGAAGATGAATGGCAGGAAGCGCGTGCGCTTGTTGGCACTATCGAAAGCTCCGAACTGACCGATCCGCAAGTGGCCGTTGAACGCCTGCTTTACCGGCTGTTCCACGAACGTGGCGTGCGCGTTTATGAACCGGCACGGGTAGTGGCAAAATGCTCTTGCTCGCGCGAGAAGATCGAAGGTGTCTTGTCCGGTTTTTCTGCAGAAGAAATTCAGGAAAGTACCGAAGATGGTCAGATTACTGTCAATTGCGAATTTTGCTCGACCAATTATGTGTTCGATCCGGCTGAATTTGCCAAATAAGATTTGGCATTGATTAATTAAAAAAAGCGGGTTTTCAGATGAAAGCCCGCTTTTTTATTGGGATTAGTTAAGTGTCCGCCGGTTGTTGGGCATATCCAGCGAAAAAGCCGGAACATTGACTTCAAAAGCCTCGCCATCCGCACTCTGCATTTGATAACTGCCGATCATCATGCCGGAATTGGTTTTGAGCGGGCATCCGGATGAATATTGGTAACTGTCACCCGGTTCAATCACCGGCTGTTCGCCGACCACTCCGGGGCCGTGCACTTCTTCTACTTTGCCTGCACCGTCAGTGATCTTCCAATAGCGTGAGCGTAAACAGACCGTTGCTGTTGAATGATTGGCAATCGTGACCCGATAACCCCAAAAATAGCGGCCTTCATCCGGCTCGGATTGCTCCTCGAGATAAAAAGGCTCAACCGTTATTTCGATATTGCGGGTGGTTGCACGATACATGGTTTCAACTCTTATCACTTCGTCAAAATACCGGCACATTGATTATTCAAATCAATGTGCCGCTAAAGCATGTCTCCCAAAAGTGGGCACCGGTTTTGGGATAAAGACATGCGTAAAAACAAAACGCTAGAGCGAGCACAGTGGATACGATTAAGTGCGACACGCTCTAGAGATAGTCATGACATAAATTGACGCAGAAGACAGCTTATTTAATGGCCTTCAATGCTTCTGCAACGTCTTCCAAGAGATCATCCGTATCTTCCAAACCAACCGAGAGACGCAGCAAGCCTTCACTGATATTCTGCTCAAGGCGAGCTTCATCGGTCAGGTTCTTATGGGTGGTAGTGGCCGGATGGGTAATCAGGCTTTTTGCATCGCCTAAATTGTTGGAAATACGGATGATTTCCAGTGCATTTTCAAATTCAAACGCCGCCTTTCTGCCGCCTTTCAATTCCAATGCAATCATGGTTGAACCGCCGCTCATTTGGCGGGCAATAATATCAGCCTGCGGGTGATCAGGGCGTCCCGGATAAATCACTTTGCTCACCGCACTTTGTTCGGCCAAGAAGTCAGCCAAAGCGCGTGCTGATTGTGCTTGTTGCTTGACGCGTACCGGCATGGTTTCAAGGCTTTTCAGCATAATCCATGAATTGAACGGGCTGAGGCCCGGGCCGGTATGACGGAAATATTCCTGAAATTCGTTTTCAATCCATTCGCGATCCGACAAGACAAGGCCGCCAAGACAACGTCCCTGACCATCAATATGCTTGGTTGCCGAATAGACAACAATATGCGCACCAAGCTGCAATGGTTTTTGGAACAATGGTGTGGCAAACACATTGTCGACGATGAGTTTCGCACCGACCGAATTGGCGATCTCGGCAACTTTTTCTATGTCGATGACTTCCAATGTCGGGTTGGAAGGACTTTCCAAAAACATCACTTTGGTGTTTGGGCGCGTGGCAGCCTGCCAGTTTTCAAGCTTCGAACCATCGATGATGGAAATTTCCACGCCATAACGCGGCAACAATGTTTCGACGATATAGTTACATGAACCAAATACCGCGCGCGCTGAAATGACGTGATCACCCGCTTTGACCTGACACAAAATAGCGGCGGCGACGGCTGCCATGCCGGAAGCGGTGGCACGGGCTTCTTCCGCACCTTCCAAAGCGCACATACGCTGTTCAAACATGCTGGTCGTCGGGTTGGCATAACGGGAATAAATAAAACCCGGATCTTCGCCATTAAAGCGGGCAACTGCGGCTTCGGCATTTTCATAAACGAAGCCTTGCGTCAGAAACAGTGCTTCCGAGGTTTCGCCAAATGGCGAACGCTGCGTGCCGGCATGAACAAGCTGTGTGGCGGGGCGAAAATTGCGTTTTGGTTTATCAGTCATTTTCCAACCTATATAATGAAGAGGTTCGTCTTGGTTATCGAAGGGAAGCGAACCTGCAGGGTATTAAATGCGTAACTTTAAGCCGTTTCTTCGATCTTTTTCGGGCCGATCATTTCCAGATCATAAGTGGTGGTCTGGTAAATTTCGTTGATCCAATTGCCGAATAATAAATGGGCATGGCTGCGCCAACGGTTTTGTGGTGTCAGTGTCGGGTCATTTTGCGGGAAGTAGTTTTGAGGCAAATCGATCTGGTTGCCAGCCTCGATATCGCGGAAATATTCCTCGGCCAGTGAGGTGGAGTCATATTCAACATGGTTGAAAATATAAAGGCGGTTGCCTTCTTTTTCGCGCAACAGACAGACACCGGTTTCATCGGATTCCATCAGAATTTCCAGCTCCGGCACCTGACGGATATCTTGGCCGCGGATTTCTGTCCAGCGCGAGACAGGAATTTGGAAGTCATCGGAAAAGCCGTTGAGATAAACGGAAGCCGGTTGCAGATTGCGATGACGGTAAACCCCGAAAGCTTTCTTTGCCAATTCATATTTTGGCACGCGGTGGAAATGCCAGACAGCAGCCATTGCACCCCAGCAAATATTGAAGGTTGAGTGGACATTGGTTTTTGTCCATTCAAAAATCTGCTCCATCTCGTCCCAATAGGTTACATCCTGATAATCAAGCGTTTCCACTGGTGCACCGGTGATAATGAAGCCGTCAAACTTGCGGTGCTTGATCTCTTCCCATGTATTGTAGAAGGACAACAAATGTTCTTCGGAGGTGTTTTTAGCGCGGTGCCCGCCAATACGCACAAGGGTCAGTTCCACCTGCAAAGGGGTGGCACCAATGAGACGGGCAATTTGCACTTCGGTGCGGATTTTGTTTGGCATGAGGTTGAGCAGGCCGATTTGCAAAGGGCGAATGTCCTGACGTGTGGCTTGGGTCTCGCTCATTACGCGCACACCTTCACTGACAAGGGTCGCAAATGCTGGAAGTGTGTCAGGGATCTTAATTGGCATATTCAACTCTCTTCTCTGGTACCGGTGCAGCTTTTAAAAAAAATCGCAACAAAGTACCCGGAAGGAGGTCAACCGCGGCCCTTTTTAGCGATTTATTTTACGTGGCTGCAAGCCGGCCGGCCAAATCACCACGGTAGAAATTTATTTAGACCTGCATATCAAGTTGTGTCAACAAGCAAGGTCTTAATTTCTATTATCTCCTTTTCTGAGGAAAAGAAAGCGTAATTTACCATATGAGCAACTCAAGGTGCGCTGGCCTGTTGTTCAAACGCTTCAGATGTCGTATCGAGTTGGAACTATTTATTGTTCTTCGTCTAGGTGTCAGGGATTTTTGGTAATGACAAATGAGCAGCTCGGAATATTGGCGGATGCAGATATCGCGGCGCTCTTTGAGGCCGGTGCATTAAAATCTGCCCGTCCGCTCGATGATGATCAAATTCAGCCGGCCAGCCTTGATTTGCGCCTTGGCACCAAAGCTTACCGCGTGCGCGCATCTTTTATGCCGGGTCGCGATACACCGGTAATCGACAAGCTGGAACGCCTGAAGCTGCACGAGATCGACCTGACATCGGGCGCAGTGTTGGAAACCGGTTGCGTTTACATCGTGCCTCTGCTTGAAAGTGTGCATCTGCCGCAAGAATTGTCCGCTGCTGCCAATCCGAAAAGCTCAACCGGCCGCCTTGATATTTTCACCCGCGTAATTGTCGATGGTGCGCAGGAATTTGACAAGGTGCCAGCTGGTTATCAAGGGCCGCTTTATCTGGAAGTCAGCCCGCGTACATTCCCGATTGTGGCACGTACCGGCTCCAGACTGTCGCAAATCCGTTTCCGTCAGGGGCGTTCGCAGCTTGATGAAGCAGAATTGGCCGTGTTGCATGAACGCGAAACTTTGGTTGCGTCCGAGACACCGAATATTTCCGGTGGCGGTATCGCGCTTTCAATTGATCTGTCGGGTGATGATAAAGGCCTGATCGGTTATCGCGGCAAGCATCACACATCGGTTGTCGATGTCGATCAGCGCAATGCCCATGATCTTTATGATTACTGGGAGCCGATCTATGATCGAGGCGCGCGGGAACTGGTGCTTGATCCGGACGAGTTTTATATTCTGGTTTCACGCGAAGCTGTGCATGTGCCGCCGGATTATGCTGCTGAAATGACGCCCTTTGATCCGCTCGTCGGCGAATTCCGCGTCCATTACGCCGGTTTCTTTGATCCGGGCTTTGGCCACACTGCTGCTGGCGGAACGGGCAGCCGTGCAGTGTTGGAAGTGCGCAGCCATGAAGTGCCGTTCATTTTGGAACATGGCCAGATCATCGGTCGTTTGATTTATGAAAAAATGTTGCATCGCCCCAGTGCGCTTTATGGTGCCGAGCGCGGCTCGCATTATCAGGCTCAGCGCCTGAAACTGTCGAAACATTTCCGTTAAGACGGGCATTAAAATTAAGCCGGAGATGGTAAAATACTCCGGCTTTATTTATTTTTATCAGCGGCGTTTCATATTGAGCGGATCATTGGATTTGGCCGCACTATAGCTCATGACAACGCGGATGGTTCGGGAGCGCACCCGGGTCTCATTGGCGCATTCCTGAATGGCTTCCAGTGCACTGATGGCAAAAAGTTGGCCTGCTTTGCGCACGGGGCGATATTCGATAGTCGCTATATCGACGAGCTTGCCGTCGCGGTCATATTTGACTTCAAAAACAGCAGTTGCGGTCTGATAATCAATAGTATCAGGCAAAGTCCAGCATTGGCTGGCCATTTCCGCCACCACTTCGCTGTCGGTTGCAGCTTGTGCTGCCTGACCGGAGATGCCTGCCAACAAGATCAGAAGTAAGCCGATTTTTCTCATAAATCTGGTATAGGTGCTATCAGATTTTTTTCAACCTTTATGGCTATAAAATGTGTTTAATCACTCGACAGCAATCGCGCCTCACATGAAAAAATGGCGACAGGTAAGATAGACCACGCAAAGCAAGATGGTGATAACGACTAAAATATCAGTGGCGAGCAGCACGTCGCTTGGCATAGTTTTATCCCTCTTTGTCATGATGCTGGTGCTAATGATAAAGACTTCATAAAAATCAGACAGGCACGAGTTTCATGAACTTCAGCGCATTTGCGCAGATTTTTTCTAAGCCAAGGTGCAATCGTCGAAAATGATTTACATGCGGGTTCCAACAGCTTCTGCGAGTGCCCAACTTGCACTTGAGCTGAAGAATGTTTACTTGAGGAAAGCACTATTCCAGCAGCAGGAGCATCAAACCATGTCCGATAAAGTTAATCGTTTTCTCGGTGACACCCCCGGTCGTGTGTTAGTGAAGCTGATTGTGGTGTCACTGGTTGTTGGTTTTGTGATGAACGCGTTCCATTGGTCGCCCTATGATCTTTTATGGGCGGTGCGTGATTTCTTCTTGCGCTTGTGGAATATGGGCTTTGCAGCTTTGGGCAATTTTGCCGATTATTTTCTGCTGGGTGCTGCCGTGGTTATTCCGGTCTTTATTATCTTGCGCCTTCTCAATTATCGTCGTTAATAACGCATCTCCGCCATAATAAATGCAGATTGTCTGCATAAAAACCGGCTGATTTTAAATTTGACGATTGAGTGATTGGTATGAAAAGTGAGCTTGTGACGCGCCGTAACTGTTTGCAAATATTGGCTGGCGGAGCAGGTGTATTCGTATGGCCAAGCCTGCTGAATACAAGCTTGGCACAAGCGGCCAGCGATCCAACAGAGCTTTTCAATTCCATCCGTCGTCAAAATGGTTTGTCGCAGATGGCAACTGATCCGAAGCTTGAGCAGGCTGCGCTTTATCAGGCCAAAAGAATGGCCAGCCATGGTAAAATCGGCCACAGCATTGGTTGGGGCAATGGTTTTGTTGCACGTTTGAAACAAGCCGGTATCCGTGGCCCTGCGGCTGAAAATGTCGCCTCCGGTCAAAAAGATACCGATGCCGTTTTCAAAGCATGGATGAACTCGGCAGGGCACCGTAAGAATATGCTAGATCCGGTGTTTGACCGCTATGGGCTCGCATGGGCGACACCGGAAAATAAGCCGCATTACATCTACTGGGCAATGATGCTGGGTGTGGCTCAAATATTATAAATCAATGGCGGACATTTAATCCGGCATATGATACCCGTTCAAGCCTATCAAGCTGTTCGATTAGGCAGGGATGGGTTTTGCCGCCCAGACATCTGTTTCACGATCGCGGAAAGCGGAAATATTTTCGACACCTTCGGTTTTAACCACTTGGCTTAAACCTTTGATGATTTCGGCAGGCAGACCGGGACCTTTATAAACCATTCCGGTATAAAGCTGCACCAGATCGGCACCGGCCTTGATTTTGGACAAGGCTTTGGTGGTGTTGTCGACGCCACCAACCCCAATAAGCGGCATGTCTTTGCCTACACGCTGGCGTATTTTGGCAAGCACAATGGTGGAGCGCTCAAAAACCGGTGTGCCGGAAAGTCCGCCGGTTTCAGCGGTATTTTCTTTCGAGGTCAAACCGGTGCGTGACAAGGTGGTATTGGAAACAATCAAACCATCAAGTTTTTGTTCCAAAGCTTCTTGTGCGATATCATCAAGTTCTTCTTCGCTCAGATCAGGTGCGATTTTGAGGAAAACCGGACGTTTCAACGTGCATTTCTGGCATTCGTCGTCGCGTGCTTCCAACACACGCTGCAACAACTCACGCAAGCTTTCGCGGCTTTGTAAGTTGCGCAATCCCGGTGTGTTGGGGGACGAAATATTGACGGTAAAATAACGTGCTATCGAATGGAAACGTTTAATGCCTGCCACATAATCGGCAATGCGGTCTTCTGCATCTTTATTGGCGCCGATATTGACACCGATAATGCCGGTGCTGCCACGCTCTGCCAAACGTTTATAGGCGGCATCATGGCCTTCATTGTTAAAACCCAAACGGTTGATGACAGCTTCATCTTCCACAAGGCGGAAAACGCGTGGTTTGGGATTACCGCTTTGCGGGCGAGGGGTGAGAGTGCCAACTTCGGTAAAGCCAAAGCCAAGTTTCAGCAAGTTATCGGGCACTTCGGCATTCTTGTCATAGCCGGCTGCCATGCCGATCGGATTTGGAAAACAAACCCCGGCAATTTTCTGGCGCAATGCCGGATCTTCCGGAAAACTACCGCCGACAAGGCCGGTTTTGAGGCCTGTAATGGATAAACCATGCGCTTGTTCGGCATCAAGCGCAAAAAGGGCGCGGCGGCCAAAGCTCTCAAATAAACGCGGCATGAATTACAGCTCCGGAAAAAGATGAACACCGTCTTCGCCTACTGGCAAAGCTACGACAGAATGGACAAATTGCAAATCAAGGCTAGCATAGAGATGCGGGAATAATGCGCCGCCGCGCGAAACTTCATATTTGAGCTGGTCGCCGAGCTTGACGCTATCAACCAAGACGAGCAATAAATCATTTTGGCTGGCAAAATGTTTGGCAGCGGTAGCCTTCACCTGATCGGCTGTCGAGAAATGGATATAGCCATCTGCAAGATCAACCGGTGCTCCGGTGAAGATGCCGCTTTGTTCCGCCTCTTGCCACATTTTTTGTGGTACAATTTTATAAATGATTTTTGAGCCCATTCTTGTTCTCTAAAGCATTTGCCTTTGAAATTGAACTGTTTTTAATCACTTCATTTTACATGTAGCGAACTGCTTTAGAACGAAAACTATAAAAAGGCAAAGTTAAACCCTGTCGAGCATAGCTCCCCTGCACATGACACATAGCTTGCACGTCATGATGAGATATATGTTTTGACAGCGCGCCCAAGCATTTAACCGGTGGCGCGCCGCCTTTTTATTCTCAAGAGAATTTACGTGTTGCTGCTACCAATTCGTGAATGATGCCTTTTTCAGAGGAGGCGTGACCACTGTCTTCCACGATATGCAGCTCGGCCTGCGGCCACATTTTTTTCAATTGCCATGCATTGATAAAGGGCGTGCACATATCATAGCGGCCATGAATAATGGCAGCCTTGATATGGCGAATGGTTTCAATATGGCGCAACAAGTGGTCATCAGTTTTGAAAAAGGCTTTATTTTTAAAATAATGACATTCAATACGGGCAAAAGCGATGGCATAGCTGTCTTCGCCAAATTCCTCCACGCGGATGGGGTCAGGCAATAGTGAAATGACTGATGCTTCCCAACGTGCCCAGCGACGGGCCGCTTCAATCTGCACTTGCGGATCGCGGTCGGTCAGGCGTTTATAATAGGCACCAACCATATCGTGGCGCTCGCTTTGGGGAATATGCTCTTGATAATCTTCAAAATGATCAGGGAAAATGATGCTGGCACCATTGGAATAGAGCCAGTCGATTTCAAATTGTCGCGCCATGAAAATGCCGCGCAAAATCAGTTCGCTGACATGATCGGGATGAGTTTGCGCATAAGCAAGCGATAAAGTTGAACCCCACGAGCCGCCAAAAACCTGCCATTTGTCGATATTCAGATAGGCGCGGATTTTCTCGATGTCTGCGACCAGATCCCAAGTGGTGTTTTCGCGTAATTCTGCATGGGGTATGGAACGGCCGCAACCGCGTTGGTCAAACAAGATGATGCGGTATTTTTCCGGATCATGAAAACGGCGCATCGTAGGTGTGCAACCTCCACCTGGGCCTCCATGCAGCAAAATGACAGGTTTTCCATCCGGATTGCCGCATTGTTCCAGATAGATGCGGTGCAGGGAAGAGACCTGCAACATGTCCTGACTAAAGGGCTGGATTTCCGGATAAAGCTGGTTCTGCGTCATGGATTGCCTTCTCGGGTTTTAAGAATCTCGAAGTTTTTGATGAAAAAACCATTGTGATGCTGAATGAATAATAAGGCCAGACAGCGGCATACCGACAGCGAAAAATATACTATATGGCGTGTTGTGATGTGTATTATAATGAATGACTTGAAAAAAATGCTGAAAAATACTTTAATAAGCTCATGTTAAGTGGGGAAGGGGTTCTCGTATCAGGCAAAAATGTTTGAAATCAGCTTCGCATTGAGGTGCCTATAAAGTCGTGTGGACAGTTGTTGCTGTTTAATGCTTGTCACCTGCGGGCTTTGATATGCCAAACGCTATGATTTGAATATGTGCCAGCAAGTTTATGGCCGTGATTCCTGGTCAAAAAACAGCTAATCATGGAATGATGGTACTGCATTAACCAGCTGTCACGACGGCAAATCCTATGCTGAACCCATCGAAAACCAAGAGTAATGACTGCGAATGCACTTAAAATTTATTATTGCTGATGATCATCCACTGTTTCGTGGCGCATTGAGGCAGGTCTTAGAAGCCGTTTCCGCTAAAGTGAGCATCACTGAGGTGGGAGATTTTGAATCCGTTGTTCAAATTGTAAAAGATCAGGACGATCTTGATCTGTTGTTGTTGGATTTGACTATGCCGGGCGGCACCGGCTTGGCGGGGTTGATTGCAATGAAAGCGCTGCAACCGGCACTGCCTGTCATTATTGTGTCCGGTACGGATGATAGCGCCACGATCTCAAGAGCGCTTGAACTTGGCGCTTCCGGTTTTATTCCAAAATCCACCAGCATGGATGGTATCGGCGAAGCGGTGCAAGCTGTTTTGAATGGTGATATTTGGGTGCCGGAAGACGTGGAAATCACCGCCGAATCAGATGACGAAACGCGTGACTTATTGCAACGTATCCGTACTCTGACACCGCAGCAAATGCGGGTGTTGACCATGTTGGGCGAAGGGCTCTTGAATAAGCAGATTGCTTATGAATTGTCGGTTTCGGAGGCAACTGTTAAGGCGCATGTATCGGCCGTTTTACAAAAGCTCAATGTTGACAGCCGCACACAAGCCGTGATTGTTTTGTCTAAAATCGGCGCGGAAAGTTTGCGTTCTTAAAATATTGCGGTCTTATCGCGGTGCATATTTGGAAAGCAGGCTGCGTAAGGCGGCTGGTTTGAGCGGTTTGTTTAAAATAATGACCTGCTTTTCATCCGCCTCGGCCCGCACTTCCGGTGAGCGGTCAGCGGTCAATAAAATTGCCGGAATGAACGGGCAGTTCATATGTTTGGCAAAATATTTTCTGGCATAATCAATAATTTCCAAACCGTTACCTTGCTCCAGATGATAGTCGGCCACGATTATATGCGGCGGTTTTTTTGAATGATGGCAGTAGAAAATCAGATCGCTATGGTTGCGGATACTTTCGATATGGCAGCCCCAATTGCCAAGCAGCGCTTGCATGCCGCCTAAAATTTTCGCGTCATTATCAAGACAGAGCACCCGCATATTCTGTAATGAATTGAGTGCATTGACTGGCTGCGTCACTTGCTGTTGATCCGGTTCAATTGTCTCGTTGCATAAAGTAAGCGAGATAGTGAAAACTGTGCCCCGTCCAACGATGGATGATAGGCTGATCGGCAGAGCAAGCACTTGGCCGATCCGGTCCACGATGGAAAGGCCGAGCCCCAAGCCTTCGGCCACGCGCGCACCTTCATCAAGGCGGGTAAATTCTTGAAAAACGGCAGCCAGTTTATCCGGTGCAATCCCGATACCGCTATCAAGCACCTGCAAATCAACATGAGTGCCGCGCCGGCGCACACCGAATATAATCTTGCCGGTATGGCTGTATTTGATCGAGTTGGAAATCAGGTTTTGTAGTAAACGGCGCAACATGTTTCGGTCGGTTTTAATGGTGACACTGCTTGGGATAACCCGCAATTGCAGACCGCGATTTTTGGCCAGAGGCGCAAAGTCCTTGGCCACTTGTGTCATCAGCGCATCCAGCCGGAAAACGGATGGCTCCGGTTTTAAGGTTCCCGTATCAAGCCGTGAAATATCCAGCACCAACCCCAAAATCGCCTCCACCGATTCGAGCGAAGAATTAATATTCTCGGCAAATTCGCTATATTCGGTGTGGATGAGTTTTTCACTCAGCAGCGTACTGTAAAGGCGCGCCGCATTGAGTGGCTGCAAAATATCATGGCCGACCGCTGCCAAAAACCGTGTTTTACCCAAGTTAGCCTGCTCAGCCAGAGCACGGGCATGGGCAAGCTCCTGATTGACGGAAGTCAATTCAGCCGTGCGGTCGGCAACGCGTTGCTCCAGAATTTCATTAGCGCGCTGGCGGATGGTTTCGGCCTCGACACTATCGGTGACATCGGTGTAGGAGGCAACCAATCCACCATCTGGCATCGGGTTGGAACGGATTTCCAAGGTTCTTCTGGTTGAACGGATCTGAAAGCGCCAGACCTGATTGGCGCGTCCGAAGGAGCGGATGATAGCGGCACGTTCACTGACGGGAATATCGCCACGCTGGTCAAGATACTCCAAAATGGTGGAAATAGGAAAACCGACTTGGATTACCTCATCGGGAAGGCTTAACAGCTGGCGGAATTGGCGGTTCCAGCAGGTGATGCGCAAATCTTTGTCAAGAACGGTTACCCCTTGCGGCATTTGATCAAGCGCAATTTGCAGCAAATCGCGGTTTTGCTGCAACGCTTCAGAGGCATTATCCAGCAATTGCCGCGCACCGCGTGCCGAACCATCTTTGCGATGCAAAAGAAGTGATAAAATAAGTCGTGCAGAAGAAGAACCAACCGCGGTGCCCAGCAACTGTTCGGCATAACGTAACAGGTTGATATCGATGGTTTTATGAGCCGATAAATGTTCCTGATGTTTGTCTTCATAATGCATCAATGCCCGTTCAACGCGTTCAGCACCCAAATAACTGGCAATAGTGCTTCGCAATTCTGCAACCGTTACTTCAGTGCGGAAACGGCGCAAAGTCGGCATGGTGATGACGTGGCGCGGTAAAAAAATGCTGGCCTGAATGCGCTCGACCGGCGATGCGGCGCGTGACAAAGAACCTGCAATAAAGAAAAATGTATTGATCGCAAGGCTCCAGATCACACCATGGGTAAGCGGCAAGGCATCAATGCCGAGCAAAGCATCAGGACGAAGCCAAGAAATGCCGAATGGCCCATCGATGAGCAGTGCGGCATTATCTGGCGCAATGGTTGGGATCAGCAATGTGTAAGCCCAGACGAGAAAACCGCTGGTAAGGCCGAGCAGGGCACCGCGTCCGTTGGCATTGCGCCACCATAAACCGCCGATCAGTGCGGGCGCAAATTGAGCAATAGCTGCAAAGGAAATGAAGCCGATGGCGGCCAGATGCGCATTATCGGACGTCGCGCGGTAATAAGCAAAAGACAGCCCCAGAATAATAATAATGGTCAGACGGCGGGTAATCAGAATAACTTGCGTGAGATCGTGTTTTTTTTTGTGTTCTTTGCGTATAAAATATTTGATCAGCAACGGTAAAACCAAATGATTGGAAATCATGATGGAAAGAGCCACACAAGCCACAATGACCATGGCGGTTGCTGCCGATAAGCCGCCAATAAAAGCTACAATTGCCATCATGTCGGCATTGACTAAAAGCGGCAAGGCCAGCACGTAAAGATCGGCATTGACATTCGAGCCGAGCTTCATCACTCCGATCAGCGCAATCGGCAAAACAAATATATTGATCAAAATCAGATAGAGGGGAAACATCCAGCGTGCGGTGTGCAGTTCTTTGTCACTTCGGCATTCCACAACAGTGACATGGAATTGACGCGGCAACATGATGACGGCGCAAGCACTGAGAAGAGTATGCACAATCCATGTGGAGGCTAATGTTTTATGCTCCAAAGTCCCCAGTGCTTCGGGTGAGTGGTAAATTTGATCAAGCAAAGCTTCGGGTGAGCCGAACAAAAAGAAAGTGCAGGCCAATCCCACCAGCAAAAAAGCGCTCAGTTTGATCAGACTCTCAACCGCGACTGCCAAAATCAGGCCATCTTGATGTTCCGTTGCATCGGTGTGTCTGGTGCCGAAAAGAATGGCGAAAAGCGCAAGAACCGCTGCGACCGCCAGGGAAATATCCCCAAAAATAAACACGGATGGGTCAAATTCCGGATTATAATTGCTGACGATCATATCGACGCTGCCGGAAACCGCTTTTAATTGCAGTGAAATATAAGGAATGGAGCCGACAGCTGCGATGAGCGTTGCAAGAGATGCCACGCTGAAGCTTTTGCCATATCGTGCTGCAAGAAAATCAGCGATGGAGGTGACATGTTCGGACTTCGCCAGCCTAACAATATGGCGTAAAAAGCGGTTGCCGAAAACAAAAACCAATACAGGGCCGATATAAATGCCTAAAAATTCCAGTCCGCTGTTTGCTGCCATGCCGACAGAACCAAAAAATGTCCATGACGTGCAATAGACGGCCAGACTGAGGGAATAAATATAAGGGCGGGGCTTACTGCTTTTTTTAGTAGAGCGTTTGTCGCCTATGCTGGCAATAGCAAAAAGCAATAACAGATATAAAAATGCGAGACCAATGACTGCCCAGCCTTGCATGTTTTACCCCTTTAAATCCCTTCATATGATGCCTGTGATAAGCTATTTAAGTTGGATGTGAAAGCGAAGAGATTGGCGTTTTATGCAAACGACGTTAACCTTCGCGGCGATAAACAGTTTAAAAAGTTGTTTTTTAGTGGTTAAAAATATCTACTGATATAAATGTGCGCAGTTTTAAGTATTGTGGCAGGGCTAATCTGCCTTAACGGAGAAAAATGATGCTGAAAGAGTTTAAGGAATTTGCTCTCAGGGGTAATATGGTCGATCTGGCGATTGGTGTCATCATCGGCGGTGCATTTGGTGGATTGGTAAACTCTATTGTCAATGACATTATCATGCCTATCATCGGCTTGATCACCGGCGGTATTGATTTCTCCAATATGTATGTACAGCTGGCTGGCGCCCCTCAACCAACCTTGGCGGCCGCCCGTGAAGCTGGTGCGACCATTGCATATGGTAACTTCGTCACGCTTCTCATTAATTTCCTCATTATCGCATGGGTTCTGTTCTTGGTCGTCAAGGGCATGAACAAGATGAAAAAGACGGAAGAAGAAGTGCCGGCTGCAGAGGAAGTGGCCCCGCGTGAAGAAGTTTTGCTTGAAGAGATTCGCGATCTTTTGGCAAAGAAATAAGCCAAGCTTGTTTGGTAACTTTTTTTGTCAGCCTCAAATGGTTGAAATAAGCAAAAAAAGACAAGGATTGAATGAAAAAGCCCTGAAATTTTCAGGGCTTTTTCATATCCGTAATAATAAAGAAATTATCCGTCAGTATCGGCTTGCGACATTGATCGCAGAGGATTAGTTTCAAAAATAATTCGTCTTTCGGTGCTATAAAGAGTATTTTTTGATGACAACGACATCTATGTTTACACATATCCCGCATCCGTCTCCCAAAACGGTGGAAGAACGCGCTGCGGCGATGCAGAATCCGGGTTTTGGTAAAGTATTCACCGATCACATGGTGGTGATGACCTGGACCGAAGAAAAAGGCTGGCATAAAGGCGAAGTAAAAGCCCGCGCACCTTTTGCAATTGATCCGGCTGCATCTGTTTTACATTATGCGCAGGAAATTTTTGAGGGTATGAAAGCATACCGCAGCAAAGATGGCGTTGTATTATTCCGTCCTGACCAGAATGCCAGCCGCATGGCGCTTTCTGCTGAGCGTATGGCAATGCCTGCTGTTCCGGAAGATTTATTTATTCAAGCGGTTGAGGAACTTGTTCGCGCAGATGCAGACTGGGTACCAGAAGGGGACGGCAGCCTTTATTTGCGTCCGTTTATGTTTGCGAGCGAAAACTTCCTCGGCGTGCGCCCGTCACTTGAATATATTTTCTGCGTGATTGCTTCACCGGTTGGTGCTTATTTCAAGGGCGGCTATCAGGCTGTTACCGTTTGGACATCAGAAAACTATACTCGTGCAGCACCAGGCGGCACCGGTGCTGCCAAATGCGGCGGCAACTATGCGTCCAGCTTGGTTGCGCAAGCAGAGGCCACTAAAAACGGTTGCGATCAAGTTGTGTTCCTTGATGCTGTCGAGCATCGCTGGATTGAAGAACTTGGCGGTATGAATGTCTGTTTCGTCATGGATGACAACACGGTGGTGACCCCTCCACTTGGTGGCACGATCCTGCCGGGCATTACCCGTAACTCCATTCTTACATTGGCGAAAGAAGCCGGTATGAAAGTGGAAGAGCGCCTGTATTCCTTTGAAGAATGGAAGAATGACGCAAAGAGCGGCAAACTGCGTGAAACATTTGCTTGCGGCACCGCGGCTGTTGTTGCCGGTATTGGCACAGTTCGTTATCGCGGTGGTGAATTTGCCATTGGTAACAGCGGCGACGGCGAAGTGACTGCAAAATTGCGTGCGCAACTCGTTGGCATTCAGCGTGGTGAAATTGAAGACAGCCATGGCTGGGTTCGCACTGTCAGCCTTTAATCAAAAGCTTGTGCGTTAGAAATAACGGGGTGGTCGTGATCGATCGCCTCATTTTTTATTGTTTGGATGATTACAGATACAAAAAAGCCCCGCTCTCACTGGAGGCGGGGCTTTTCAAACTCTTTGAGGCGTCTCAATTAGCCGCCGGCTTTGGAAACCATCAGCGGCACAACACGGTCGGATTGGGCAACAACAGGTGCGCTATTGTCGGCAAATGGAATACCTAAGTGATTCCAAACTTCGGTCAGCGCGTCTTTCAACGTGTCGATCAATGTATCATCATGGAACGGGGTCGGCGTGATGCGCAGACGCTCCGTGCCGCGCGGAACGGTCGGGTAGTTGATCGGCTGAATATAGATATTATGCACATCCAGCAGACGATCAGTTGCCTGTTTGCAAAGCTCAGGATTGCCTACCAAAATCGGTACGATATGGGTTTCGGACGGCATGACAGGAAAACCGGCTGCTGCTAACACATCCTTGGCACGTTGTGCCTGACGCTGCTGCATATCACGCTCGACTTGCGACGCCTTCAAATGGCGGATTGATGCTGTTGCAGCTGCCGCAACAGAAGGCGGCAAGGACGTGGTGAAGATGAAGCCGGGAGCATAGGAGCGTACAGCATCAATGATTGCTTGCGAACCGGTGATATAGCCACCAAGTGCACCAAAAGCTTTTGCCAGTGTGCCTTCAATAATATCGATGCGATGGGCGAGATTATCGCGGTCGGTAATACCGCCGCCACGCGCGCCATACATACCGACAGCATGGACTTCATCAATATAAGTCATGGCGTTGTATTTGTCGGCCAGATCAGCGATCTGCTCGATTGGCGCAACGTCACCATCCATCGAATAGACAGATTCAAAAACAATCAGCTTGGCGCGATGCGGATCGGCAGCTTTGAGCAATTGTTCCAGATGTTCAACATCATTGTGACGGAAAATCTTCTTGTCACAACCGGACTTGCGCACGCCTTCGATCATCGAAGCGTGGTTAAGCTCATCCGAAAGGATCAGACAATCAGGCAATAAACGGGCGATGGTGGAAATGGATGCTTCATTGGATACAAAGCCGGAAGTGAAGACCAAACCGGCTTCTTTGCCATGCAAGTCTGCCAGTTCATTTTCCAATTCAACCAAAGGATGGTTGTTGCCTGAAATATTACGCGTACCGCCTGCGCCGGTACCCACTTTACTGGCTGTGTCGCACATGGCTTTGATTACGTCGGGATGATGACCCATGCCGAGATAGTCATTGGAACACCAGATCGTGATTTCACGTGCATTTGCTTCATTTCGCCAAAGCGCGCGCGGAAATTTGCCGACAATACGTTCCATATCAGCAAAAACACGATAACGCTTCTCAGCATGCAACTGATCAATCGCTTCCTGGAAAAAACGGCGATAATCCATCATGCGCTCCTTAATTCTTCGCTTTTAATTAGCGCGTTTGAAGCGCAGCGTCCATTGTGACATCTTGGTCAATTTGCCACGGGTAAAGGCATAAACGCATTGATTTCGATCAAAATCACTGCGTTTTGATTTTATCCGGACTAGTTCATTAGTTTTATCTAATAAATTTGAAATTACTTGCGTCGTTGTAACAAGGTTTTGAACAAAAATAGTGGTAATATATCATTGCGGCGTATGTAAATGCGGGGAATACCGAACGGATCGTCTTGGGACATCGCACGGCGGCGCACTGTTGTGGTGGCGCTTTCATAGCCTGCTTCTTCCGCAATCTTGCGGTGAGTCGCATTATTGTCACCATAAGGATAGGCAAAACTTGGCACTGCAGCGCCCAAAATATCTTCCAGAATGGTCTTGCTGTCGGTGATCTGACGGCGTGCTTCATCTTCAGAGCATTGTGACAGGCGTGCGTGGTCTAAAGTATGTGCACCGACTTCATGACCAAGAGCCGCCCATTTGCGGATTTGCTCTTTGGTCATACAAGCGACATATGGCGCGCCCGATTTCTGATCCCATTCATTGCTGCCGCCGGTTTGGTTGGCAACAAAATAATTAGTGGCGGTAAAGCCAAATTCGGCCAATGCGGGAGCGGCATTTTCCAAGACATTCACGAAGCCGTCATCAAAAGTGATGATCACCACTTTACCGGTTTTTTCACCGCGAATATAGGGCATGCCTTCATGCATGGAGATCCCCCGATAACCGAGCTTTTTTAGCCATTTCATCTGGCTATAGAAGGATTTTGGGTCCACAATCAGACTGCGTCCGGACATTTTGCGTCGCGGCAATTGGCCAATCTGATGGTACAATAAAATAGGAACAGACACGAAATCACCCTTTATCCGGTAGTCTTTGGCAGGCTGTCGATTTTCTTGCGTAATCGGCTGCGGTAAAGCGGTCGCAAGATTTCACGCTTCAATTTGTCAAACAGACCTTTTTTATTTTTAATAGTGCTGCCGCCCAGATCACGCGAGATTTCCGCGACGCCACCAGGTTTCAGGCTGAGCATGTCGACGCCTGTGATCCAGTTCATCTGGGCAAATGTATCGACAGGACGGTCAAACTGTTCAGTTGCTTGTAGCAGTTTAATGGCTGCTTGCCGACTGACAATTTGTGCAACCATGCCAAGGCCGATATGGCGCGGGCGCAGCACTTTGACATTGCTGTCATGAACAACAATCTCGCCTTCTTCACGGTCACGAAACGGAAAACGAATGAAGCAATCCGGCTGTTGTTGCAGTATTTTTTGAGCAACCGCAAAACTTGGTTCAAAATCGGTGGTTAAAGCCACATCATCTTCCAACACAAAACCGGCATCTAGATTTTGATCAACAATGGCCTGCCATGCTTTGCGATGGGAGAGAAAACAGGCAATTTCATTGCGGCTTAACGGGAAGGGATAATAAGGTTTGTGCAGGCGGCGCTGATAGGCGTGTGCAATATCTTGCTCGGATAAATCTTTATTATCAACTGCGTCGAGAATTTCGGTCGCAACCGGCAATTGTTGGCGCAAATAATCAACTTGCCCACGGCGGTCAGTGGCGCGATGCAGATGGATGATAAAAGCTTTGATCTGCATGGCAGCTCTATCCTGACGTGATGTTTGTTCAGTTTAGATAGCCAAGTGTTGTTGAAAAAACAAGAAAGCGGTTTGAAAGAACCGCTTTCCCGACAATTGCTGCTTTTGATTATAGATAGATAACCAATGGTAGATGGGGCGCTCTTCTGGTTTGCAGCACAAAACGCATGATACGCGACCCGTGGGAAAAACGTTCAATCGTGCTCCATTCATTGGCGCCAACATAGGTATATGGCACCACATCACGCATCGCATCTAATGTGTGATTGGGAATGATATCATTGCAATTCCAAAGGCGTCTGAAAATAACACTGATGCGGGTTGGCTTTCCGTTAATGATCACACTTGGTTCGGCCTGACCGCTTTCCCAGTCTTCGTAAGCTTCAATTGCATGGTGAAAAGCCTGATGAAGATAAATCGGTGCATGACCTTCATGAAGCGGGGGCAGCAAACTTGTCATTAAATGCGTCATTTCGTGTCCTCTCTTCTGGTGTGCTATAGGAAGTTTCGTTGCGGCAATGCCTTTCAGTTTATAATCCGGCCAGTTGCCGACAGGGATAATTAAACGCGTTTATAAGCTTTCGCGCAACAAAAAAGAGGACTTTTGTAAATAGGTAAAGCCAACTCTTATAATGGTTTAGACTAGGATATTTTTGCTTTTCAGCACTGATTGCAGATAGTAAACAAGATGTTAAGACATGTTTTCCGGCTGGAATATTGTATCAAAATCGGACCATCTAAATGCGTGAAAAAAGCAGTATTTTGCTATGGCACTTTTGATTTGGACGGTACAGCTATAAGGCAATAATGTGGCCGATAGTGTATCTGCCTTTTATATGTGGGGAATCTAAAGATTATGCGCGATTTAATCCTGTCACGGCGTTCTTTTTTGATTGGCGCATCAGCGCTTTTGGCGTCCACTTCTTTGAGCAGCAACGTATTTGCCCAGAGTGAGGCGGTAACGCGTGGTGGCCGTTTGGTGGTGGCGGCAGATTCAGAGCCGCGTAATCTCAATCCTGCAATTGTTGCATCCAATGGTGTGTTCTTTGTCGCCAGTAAAGTTATTGAACCTTTGGCGGAAGCTTCGTTTGACGGCGAAAATGGCTTGGAGCCGCGCCTTGCCGTTTCATGGCAAGGTTCGGATGATGGTTTGAGCGCGACATTCAAATTACGCGAAAATGTTACCTGGCATGACGGCAAACCGTTTACCTCTGCCGATGTTGCATTCTCTGCATTGGAAGTTTGGAAAAAGTTACAAAATCTGGGCCGTGTGGTTTTCAAGGATCTGGAAGCTGTTGAAACGCCGGATGAACATACCGCGATCTTTAAATTTTCTGCGCCAACGCCGTTTCAGCTCATCCGCAATGCACTGCCGGCTTTAAGCAGTGTGTTGCCTGCACATATTTTTGCCGGTACCGATATTGCCGCTAATCCGGCTAATGAGCAGTTGGTCGGCACTGGGCCGTTTAAATATGCCGAACATAAGGCCGGTGAATATTATCGCTTGACCCGCAATGAAAATTACTGGGGCGAGGGCGAACCTTACTTAGATGAAATTATCTATCGCGTGCTGGCGGATCGCTCTGCCGCAGCGGGCGCTTTGGAGGCGGAAGAAATTGATCTGGCGGCGTTTTCTGCCGTGCCGCTGGCAGACTTGGCACGCATTGGAAAAGTGCCGGGGTTGCGTGTTATCTCTGAAGGTTATGAGGCACTGACCTATCAGTTGGTGGTGGAAATAAACCATCGCCGCAAAGAGCTGGAGGATGTAAATGTGCGTCGTGCCATTGCCCATGCCATCGACCGTGATTTTGTCGTCAACACGATCTTTTTGGGCTATGCGCAAAGTTCAACGGGACCTGTACCGCGCTATGACAAACAATTCTATACTGATAAAGTGGCGAGCTATCCATTTGACGTGGCAAAGGCCAATCAGCTGCTTGATGATGCCGGTTATAAACGTGGCAGTGACGGCGTGCGTTTCTCGCTGAAATTATTGCCAGCCCCTTATTTCAATGAAACCAGACAATTTGGCGATTATTTGCGTCAGGCTTTGGCGGCCATCGGCATTGATGCACGCTTGGTGAATAATGATTCCGCTGCACATCAAAAGGCAGTTTATACCGATCATGATTTTGATCTGGCGGTAGCGCCACCGGTCTATCGTGGTGATCCGGCTATTTCGACAACAATTCTGATGGAAAGCGGTTTACCTGCTGGCGTTCCGTTCTCCAATCAAGGCGGCTATGCCAATGCAGAAATGGATAAAATTATCGCGACAGCGGCAAAAACCATTGATGAAGCAGAACGCACCGAGCTTTATCACCAGTTTCAGGCATTGGTTGAAGATGATCTGCCATTGATCAATGTGGCAGAATGGGGCTTTATTACAGTTGCACGTGACCGTGTGCAAAATATTGCCGACAATCCGCGCTGGGCGACGTCAAACTGGTCGAATGTGTGGTTGAAGCAGGATTAACGGCTGATCATAGTAAAGACTGGCAAAATTAAAGGCTGATAGCATTTTGAGAATTGAGCAGGCGTGACATCCAATCAGCCCCTTATACGCTCTCAACGAGTGAGACGCCTGATGAGCCGATTGACCAGCAGCCTTATTGTGCTGCTGGTTGTCGTCATCGGCGCATTTTTGTTGATGGAGGCAGCACCGGGTGATGCGGTGGATGCTTATGCCGTGTCGCTTGGCGGTGACGCGGCGATGATGGATGAATTGCGCGCGCAATGGGGCTTGGATCAGTCTCTTCTCAAACGCTTGATCACCTATCTCACCAGTCTGGCGCAGGGCAATCTTGGCTGGTCGGTCGCTTTTTCACGTCCTATTCTCGATATTATTCTGGAGCGTTTGCCCAACACATTTTTGCTGATGGGTGCCTCCACGGCTTTGTCGTTTTTTATCGGTTCGCTGCTCGGCATTTATGCCGGAGCGAGACCTGGCAGTTTTCGCGATCGGTTTCTATCTGCGGCCTCATTGGCACTTTATGCTGTGCCGGGATTTTGGCTGGCTTTAGTGCTGATTATCTATTTCTCAATTACTTTGCGCTGGTTTCCCTCTGGCGGGGTAGAGACCATTGCCTCCGGCAAGCATGGCTTGGCGCGTGGCTTTGATATTTTGCGCCATCTCACTTTGCCGGTTTTGTCGCTGTCGATGATTTATCTGGCGCTTTATTTGCGGGTCATGCGAAGCGCGATGGGGCAGGTCTGGCAGATGGATTTCATCGGGGCATTGCGGGCGCGCGGCATACCCGAGCGCCATATCCTATGGCGGCATGTAGTGCGTAATGCTTTGCTGCCGCTCGTCACCATGCTCGGGCTGCAGGCTGCCACGATGCTGGGCGGTTCGGTGGTGATTGAAAGCGTTTTTGCTATTCCGGGGCTCGGGCGTTTGGCGCAAGAGGCAGTGACAGCCCGCGATACAGCCTTGTTGATGGGTATTATTCTTGTCAGCGCTTTGATGGTTATTATCGTCAATTTTATCATTGATCTTTTTTACTCATGGCTTGATCCGCGCATTAGCAACACCGGAGAAACAGTATGAGCAAAGCTTTCAACCTGTCGATCGAGTTTTGGTTGGGGCTTGGCTTGCTGGCGCTGTTGGTACTAGCAGCTTTGCTGGCACCATTTATCTATCCCGATGATCCACTGCGTATTGCGGCAACATCTTTATTGTCGCCTTTTGAAAATAATAGTTTTCCGCTTGGCACCGACCGCCTTGGCCGTGATGTGTTGGCGCAATTATTTTATGGGGCGCGGACATCTTTACTGATCGGATTGGCCGCTAGTTTTTCTGCTATCTTGGTCGGCAGTCTGGTGGGCGTTGCCGCCGGTTTTGCCGGTGGTCTGATTGATAATATTTTGATGCGGATTACTGAGGCATTCCAGACAATACCGGGTTTCTTGCTGGCATTGGCGCTGGTCAGTCTTTTTGGTCCCTCCATCGGCATGATCGTGGTGGCGATTACTTTATCGAGCTGGACGCAAGCCGCGCGTTTGGTGCGCGGTCAGGTTTTATCGCTTCGAGAACGTGATTTTGTCGCCAGCGCGAAAGTGATCGGCATGCATCCGGTGGAAATTGCCTGCAAACAAATTCTGCCTCATGCGCTGGCACCGGTTTTTGCTCTCGCACCTGTCATTGTGGCAGGGGCAATTTTGACCGAAGCGGCATTGTCTTTTTTAGGTTTGGGAGATCCTAACCGCGTGACATGGGGCGCGATGATTTCAGAAGGACGCACCGTCTTGCGCTCGGCGCCATTCCTTTCCATCGTTCCGGGTATTGCGCTGGTGTTGACCGTTATCGGCGTTTATCTGACAGGCGAAGGTTTCAAGCGTGATGCGTAATCTGACTGAAATCAACAATCTGTCGGTGCGTTATGGTGATGTTCATGCGCTGCAAAATATCACGCTTGATATTAGGACAGGCGAAAAGCTGGCAATTATCGGCGAGAGTGGCTCCGGCAAAAGCACATTGGCTCTGGGCTTGGCCGGCCTTTTGCCGTCAAGCAGTATCATGAGCGGAAGTGTTGATTGGTTCGGCTTTGAAGGCCGCCCAAAAGCAGGACGCGATATCGGCTTTATCTTTCAAAATCCATCTGCCAGTTTTGATCCGGTGATGACTATCGGCAATCAACTGGCAGAAGTGATTATCACCCATCATGGGCTGGCCAAAAACCAAGCGCTGTCTCATGCCGCAGACCTCATCGACCGTGTGCAGATACCGGAGCCGAAAGCTGCATTGAACCGCTATCCGCATCAGTTGTCGGGCGGCCAAAAACAACGCGTCGCCATTGCTGCGGCCATTGCCGGAAACCCCAAATTGCTGATTGCCGATGAGGCGACTAGTGCATTGGATACGATTGTGCAAGGTGAGATTGTCGCACTTCTCGATGGCTTGGTCACAGAGACAAAGATGACTTTGCTTTTCATCACCCATGATATTGCGCTGGCCTCGCAATTTGCTGATCGATTGGCTGTTTTCAACCATGCACATTTGGTTGAAAGTGGCGCAACCCGCCAAGTGATCAATCATCCGCAGGATGACTACACCAAGATGTTGATTGCCCATTGCCTGACACTGGATGACGGGGAAGCTGAATGACGGGTAATGTGATCTTGCAGGCTGAAGGGCTGAAATTTACCTTTTCCAATGCGACAAAGCCGGTATTAAACAATGTTGATCTGACAATTGCCCAAGGTGAAACACTGGCATTGGTTGGTCGTTCGGGCAGTGGAAAGTCAACATTGGCACGGCTTTTGTTGCGCTTGGCCAAGCCACAGACAGGCTCAATTACCTTTAACAATATTGATTGGCTGGCATTGCAAGGCAAGGCTTTGCGCCATGCGCGGGCAAAAATGCAGATGGTGTTTCAAGACCCGTTAGCGGCTTTTAATCCGTATGCGCATGTCGGCACTTTGCTGGAAGAGCCATTGCGTATCCATGATATTGTGCCGGTTGATGAGCGCAAAGCGCTGATCGCGCAATTACTGGAGCGTGTGGCGCTTGATCCGGCGATTGCCTCAAGGCGGGTGGATGAAGTGTCGGGCGGGCAGCGTCAGCGCATTGCCATTGCCCGTGCAATTACGACAAAACCTGATCTCATAGTGCTGGATGAAGCAGTGGCTTCGCTTGATGTATCGGTGCGCGCCCATATTTTGGATTTGCTGCAAGAAATTCAGGCGCAAGACCAAACCTCTTATCTCTTTATCACCCATGATCTGGCGGTCGCTAAGAAAATAGCCCACCACATTGCCGTGATTGACGATGGCACGGTTGTTGAAAGCGGGCGGGCAGACGAAATTCTTGAGCACCCGCAAGCGGCCATTACCAAAGCATTGATTGCCGCATCACCGCGATTGAAACGCTAAAGCATGTCTCCGAAAAGTGGGTGCCGGTTTTAGGATAAAGACATGCGTAAAAAAATGTTAGAGTGAGCGCAGCCGGTATGAGTAAATGCGACACACTCTAATTAGCCGCGGCCTAACTCTTCCGAGCGTAAGCGTGCCGCATCGACAGCTTTGTTGATGATGTCTTGCATGTCACCCGCCATTAAAACATCCAATGCTGCGGCCGTGGTGCCGTTCGGGCTGGTGACTTGACGGCGCAGTTCTGCCGGATCTTCGTTTGATGCAGCTGCCAAAGCACCGGCACCGGCAATGGTCTGCATGGCAAGCAGGCTGGCGGTTTCACGCGGTAAACCGGCCTTCACGCCAGCTTCTGTTAAGGCTTCGATGAAATAAAACACATAGGCTGGGCCTGAACCGGAAACGGCGGTGACGGCATCCATCTGCGTTTCATCGTCAATATTTGCAACTGCTCCGCTGGTTCCAAGCAGGGCTTTGACAAATTCAGCCTGTGCGGCATTCACATTTTTATTTGCAAAAGTCACCATCATGCCCTGACCAATGGCGGCAGGGGTGTTCGGCATACAGCGTATGATCGCTGTACCGTCACCTAAAATCTTTTCAAATTGTGCAACCGGAATACCGGCAGCAACGCTTAAAAAAGCAGATTTTTGCGCGAAGCGCTGATAGGCAGGCAGAACGTTAGGCATCACCTGCGGCTTAACCGCCAAAATGATGAAGGCGGGGTCGAAATCCGCGCTTAAACCATTTGCGTCAGCCATCACATGAACGCCAAGGCTTTGGGCTTTCTGGCGCAATATTTCAGCTGGTTCAATGACATAAATATCATCAGCCTTTAATGCATCTTGGTTGATCCAGCCTTTCAGCATGGCAAAACCCATATTCCCGCAACCAACCAGCACAACCTTGAGATTCATGATCATTATTTCCGCACTACAAAAACAAGCCTCACTTTGACGCTATGGCGGGAGCGGGTCAAGAGTGTGCTTGGGCAGCGTGTAGCTTTCTTGCCGACTGTTTAAGAATGGGGAGTTGTTATTTTCGGGCTTCCGGCGTATGGCAAATACTTAATCAATCGAGAGTGGAATCGTCATGTCCTGTCGCCTTATGCGTTCAGGCCTTTTTCTATTCTTAAATCTAAGATCACAAGACCAAGCCGTGAACGGAGTTTCGGATATGGCAAAACTGATCGATGGCAAGTTGCTTGCTGAGGATGTAATTTCAACTGTCAAAAGTGAAACGGAAAAGCTGGTCGCCTCGACCAAGGTAACACCGGGTATCGCTGTTGTCATCGTTGGCGAAGATCCGGCCTCTCAGGTCTATGTGGCCTCCAAGGGGCGCAAAGCTAAGGAATGTGGTTTTCATTCCGTGCAGCACACATTGGAAGAAACAGCTACCGAGCAGGAATTGCTGGCTCTGATTGATGAGCTCAACAATGATCCTGCCATTCACGGTATTCTGGTGCAGCTGCCATTGCCGAAACATATCAATGAAAGTCTGGTCATTCAGGCAATCAATCCGGACAAAGATGTTGATGGTTTCCATTACATCAATGTCGGCAAGCTCGGCGCGGGTGACGCGGCCTCTGCATTTGTACCATGCACGCCTGCTGGCGCGATGATCATGATCGAGCGCCAGCATGGTCGCGATCTTTCCGGGCTGACCGCCGTGGTTATCGGCCGCTCAAATATTGTGGGCAAGCCGATGTTCAATCTGCTTTTAAGCGCCAATGCGACCGTAACCGTTGCCCATAGCCGCACCAAAAATCTGGAAGAACTGGCACGCAGCGCCGATATTCTCATCGCTGCTGTTGGTCGCCCAAAAATGGTCAAAGGAGATTGGGTCAAACCTGGTGCGACTGTGATTGATGTGGGCATCAACCGTATTGATGCGCCGGAAAAGGGTGAGGGCAAAACCCGCCTTGTTGGTGATGTGGATTTTGACAGCGCTTCAGCCGTGGCCGGTGCGATCACGCCTGTTCCGGGTGGTGTGGGGCCAATGACGATTGCAATGTTGATGGCCAACACGCTGGTTGCTGCCTGCCGTGCAGCCAATATGCCTGCACCTAAATTCTAAGTTATAAGTTAAAAAAAGGCGGCTTATGGTTTTTCATAAGCCGCCTTTTTATTTGTCAGAAGACGCTGGCACCCAGATCCGCACGTCCGGCAATATTGCGGAAGGCGGTGAACAATTCGCGTCCCATGCCAAATTGATTGGCGGATAAATCCGGCGTATTGATGCTGCGAAGATTAAGCTGATCACCTGCCACCAACGCATCCAATGTGCCGGTTTGTGCATCAAGACGGATGATATCACCATTTTCAATCTTACCGATAATACCGCCATCAAGCGCCTCCGGTGTGACATGAATGGCGGAAGGCACTTTGCCTGATGCACCGGACAAGCGACCATCAGTGACAAGTGCCACGCGTTGGCCGCGATCTTGCAAAATGCCCAGCACCGTCATCAGACGGTGTAATTCCGGCATACCATTGGCCTTGGGGCCTTGATAACGCACCACGGCAATAAAATCGCCGGTCAATTCACCCGCTTTGAAAGCTTCCTGCATATCTTCCTGATCGTGGAAAACCTTTGCTGGCGCTTCGATAATATGACGATCAGCTTTTACGGCCGAGATTTTGATAATCGCATGGCCGAGATTGCCGCTCAGCACTTTGATGCCGCCATTAGGCTGAAAGCCCTGATCGGCTTTGGCCAGAATTTTAGCATCACCACTTAATATTGGCGCTGCATCGCGCACCACTTGACCATGATCGCCAAGCTTTGGCTCGATGGTATAATCACGCAAACCTTCGCCCCAGACGGTGCGTACATCTTCATGAAGCAGGCCTGCATCCAGCAATTCGCGGATCATGAAACCCATACCGCCAGCAGCATGGAAGTGGTTCACATCGGCCAAACCATTTGGATAGACACGCGCCAGCAATGGCACGAGATCGGAAATGTCGGAAATATCTTGCCATGTCAGCTTGATGCCCGCCGCAGCCGCCATCGCAATCAGATGGATGGTGTGGTTGGTGGAGCCGCCGGTGGCGTTCAAGCCGACAACACCATTGACGAAAGCGCGTTCATCCAGCATTTCGCCAACTGGCGTGTAATTATTACCGCAAGCGGTGATTGCCAATGCCCGTTTGGTGGCTTCTTTCGTCAAAGCATCGCGCAGGGGCGTACCCGGATTGATGAAGCTAGCACCTGGAATATGCAGCCCCATGATTTCCATCAGCATCTGGTTGGAATTGGCTGTGCCGTAAAAAGTGCAGGTACCGGGGCCATGATAGGATTTTGATTCGGATTCGAGAAGTTCTGCGCGTCCCACTTTACCTTCAGCATAAAGCTGGCGGGTTTTGGCTTTTTCATCATTGGAAAGGCCGGAAGTCATTGGCCCTGCTGGCACAAAAACCGCAGGCAAATGGCCAAATGACAAAGCACCGATCACCAGACCCGGCACGATCTTGTCGCAAACGCCCAAATAAATGGCCGCATCAAACATATCATGCGAGAGGCCAACGGCGGTTGCCATCGCAATCACATCGCGTGAAAAGAGTGATAATTCCATACCGGCAAAACCTTGGGTGACGCCGTCACACATGGCAGGCACGCCGCCTGCCACCTGCGCCACGCCACCAGCTTCCCGTGCTGCCTGTTTAATCAGCGCCGGATAGGTTTCAAAAGGTTGATGCGCCGAAAGCATATCATTATAGGCGGTGATGATGCCTAAGTTTGGTACGATATCAGCAGCAAGTGCTGCCTTGTCGGAAGGGCCACAGGCGGCAAAACCGTGGGCAAGATTGGCGCAGCCCAATGCGCCGCGTTTAGGAGATTTTGAGGCCGCAGCCCGCATATGATCAAGATAAGTTTCGCGGGTCGGCTTGGAGCGCTCCACAATGCGGCTGGTGATCTCTAACAGTGTTTTATGGGCGTTCATCAATACCTCCTCGTCCGTCGCCCGTGTTGGCTAACGGGGACAGTTAAAAATGCCGGCCATAACTGTTAGAGACTGGAGGGCGCTATGGCGCCCAGTACAGCTGAACCGGTGTTTTGGCGTGTTGGAAGACAGCGCGAACCGGCTTTTTCATTGAATCTTCGCAGGCCAGCGCTTCGTCCAGTACGGTTAGTTTGTCTTTGCCTTCAATGTGCATCACCAACATTCTGGCTTCGACCAGCAATGGCAGTGTCAATGTCAGGCGGCGCTCTCCCGCACCTTCTGCCTGCATCGGAACCACCAATGCTTTTTCATTCGGATCAAGTGCCTGATCCAACCGGTCACCACCTGGGAAGAATGAAGCCGTATGCGCATCAAGCCCCATACCTAAAACCACCACGTCAAACGGACGCGGCACTGCACTGATACGGTTTGCCGCAGCAATGCCTGCCGTTTCGGCAGTGGCAGCAGGGTTATAAAGGCCGATGAACTTGGCAACACCTGCCTGATTGTTGAGCAGATTGTCCCGCACCAGCTTCTCGTTTGAGCGCTCGTGATCAGGGCTGATAAACCGCTCGTCAACCAGTGTGATGGTGACCAGATTCCAGTCAATATTCTTGCGGGAAAGAATTTCAAACAGACGCTTTGGCGTGGTGCCGCCTGAAACGGCAAGCACAGAATGGCCGCGTGCCTGAATAGCCTCGTCAAGCTTTTCAGCTATAGCAGTTGCCAGCGCCTCCGCCAGATCAGAACTATTGCTGAAATCGTGCCGTTCGATGCTCATTTCTTTCCCTTTACATTAACGTTACAAACTGTCGTGCCATGTGCGGCCGTCACGTTCGATCAAAGCGATCGAAGCACTCGGGCCCCACGTTCCTGCGGTATAACCTTGTACCTGCTGGCCGCTATTGTTCCATCCTTGAAGGATAGGATCAACCCACCGCCATGCCGCTTCTACCTCATCACGGCGCATAAACAAAGTTTGATTACCACGTACGACGTCAGTTAGCAGACGTTCATATGCATCGGGGTTACGTTCGTTGAAAGATGCTGCAAAACTCATATCCAATGGCACATGGCGCAAACGCATACCGCCCGGGCCCGGATCCTTGATCATCAGCCATTGTTTGACGCCTTCATCCGGCTGCAAACGAATAACCAACTGGTTGGCC
The DNA here is from genome assembly GCF_044987585.2 of Paenochrobactrum sp. BZR 201-1. Taxonomy (NCBI): domain Bacteria; kingdom Pseudomonadati; phylum Pseudomonadota; class Alphaproteobacteria; order Hyphomicrobiales; family Brucellaceae; genus Paenochrobactrum; species Paenochrobactrum sp. BZR 201-1. Next base: position 192,314 of record NZ_JBJDRZ020000005.1, read on the forward strand.
ACGACGCGTCCGGCTTCGTCACCAAAAATTGAATGCGGGATCTGTTTGAAGGTCACCACTATTTCCGAAACACGTGCTGCCAGCCTTTTGCCCGTGCGCATATAGAAAGGCACACCTGCCCACCGCCAGTTTTTAATCTCTGCTTTAATGGCGACAAAAGTTTCAGCATTACTGCTTTGCGCACCCAGATCATCGAGATAGCCTTTAACAGGGCCACCAGCCGATGCACCGGCGCGATATTGACCACGCACGGTCATTTCTTCGCAATTGGCCTCGGTAATCGGGGCAAGCGAGCGCAAAACCTTGACCTTTTCATCATGAACGGCGGTTGCATCCATCGATGATGGCGGCTCCATCGCCACAAGGCACAACAGCTGCAACATGTGGTTTTGTACCATGTCGCGCAAAGCGCCAGCGGTGTCATAATAGCCCGCACGTCCCTCAAGGCCGACAGTTTCAGCGACCGTGATCTGGACGTGATCAATATGGGCGGAATTCCACAATGGCTCATAAAGCGCATTGGCAAAACGCAGCGCCATCAGGTTCTGGACGGTTTCTTTGCCCAAATAATGGTCGATACGGAAAATCTGATCTTCGCGGAACACGCTACCAATGGTGTCATTGAGCACTTGGGCAGAAGCCAGATCACGACCGATCGGTTTTTCAACAATGATACGGGTTTCATCGGTTATCAGGCCGGTTGTTTTGATACGGTTGGCAATATCACCAAAAAGACTTGGGCTCACAGCCAGATAAAAGGCACGCAACGTGGCTGGTGCTTCATCAATAAATGCTTTCAGCTCCTGCCAGCCATTATCTGATTTGGCATCAACGGTGACATAGCTGAGGCGTGCAATGAAGCTGTCCAGAATTTGTGGCTCGACTTCCTCAGGCTTCACATGTTCTTCAATTGCTTTGCGGGCAAACGCGCGATATTCCTCATCATTCATTTCAGAGCGGGAAGCGCCGATAATACGTGTCGGGTCGCTTAATTGTCCGGCGCGTTCGCGCTGATACAAGGCGGGAAGCAATTTGCGTTCCGCCAGATCGCCGGAACCGCCAAAGACGACACAGTCAAACGGGTCCACCGGAATTATCTGGCTAGTCATGGTCGCTCTCTTCCATCATTTGTTCTGACAGTGATTATCACGATTTAACACCTGCATGCATAATATTAAATCGATTTAAATTCAACTGTCCAATTGTCAGGTTGCATGAATTTATAGTGCGCTTTGATGTCAGTCTTGTCAAAACTACCACTGAGACTCTCATTAAAAATGACAGGCATTTGCTTCTTGTTCATCGCTGTGGTTCATCTTTAAGCCATAGAGACGAATATAGATGTTGTTAAGTGATTTGCCCGCATAATCGGGCAGAATTTTTATATCAGGCATCAAGGAGAAAATTTATGCAACGGTTAGCTGGAAAAGTCGCAATCATTACCGGCGCAGGTTCAGGCTTTGGTGCTGCAATGGCCAAGCGTTTTTCACAAGAAGGTGCTCGGATTGTTTTGGTGGATTTGAACGCCAAACATATTGAAGATCAGTTGGATGATTTATCTGACGAGGCAATCGCGGTGCGTGGAGATGTCTCGCGCAAAGACAGTGTCGCAGATATTATGCAGACCGCTTATGACCGCTTTGGCCATATTGATATTATGGTCAATAATGCCGGTTTTACCCATCGCAATCAGCCATTGACGGAAGTCAGCGAAGACAATTTTGATCTGATCAGCGCCGTCAATATGAAGTCGGTTTATTATTCGACCCTTGCACTTGCACCTTTGATGGAGCAGCAGGGGGGAGGTGTGATCATCAATATGGCATCTGCCACAGGGCGTCACCCGCGCAAAGGCTTGGCATGGTATAGTGCCTCTAAGGGTTGGGTTATCAGCGCCACCAAAGCATTGGCATTGGAATTGGCGGAAAAGAAAATCCGTGTGAACTGCATTTGTCCGGTGGAAAGCGATAGTGGTGCATTGCCATTATTCTTGTCTGAAGACACGGCAGAAGCACGTGAACAACTGGTCGACACAATTCCGATGGGACGTTTGTCGACGCCAACAGATGTGGCCAATGCCGCTTTGTGGCTGGCATCCGATGAAGCAGCTTTCATCACCGGTGCTGCCATTGATGTGGATGGTGGCTACAGTATTTAAGCCTGATTTTGTTTGTTTCGGGCAAAAATATGCCAGTTATAAAAAGCACCCGCCGCCATCATCAGGCAGGTGCCTAAAAACACCGCCCGCATGCCGAAATGGCCGCCAATGAAGCCGCCGGATAAGGGGCCGATCACCTGTCCGGCATATTGTGCTGAAGTGGAAAGCCCCAGAATGCCGCCGGAAACCGCATGGGGTACATTATGCCGGATCACACTGGTGATGCAGGGCAGCAAACCGCCAAGCGAAAGCCCCATCAGAAAACGTAAACTGATCAGCTGCCAACTTTGTGTGACAAAAGCCTGCGGGATAAGCAGCAGTGCAGAAACTGCAAGCGCTGCAATAATCACTCTTGTGTGACCGATACGGTCGGCAATTTTACCTAGTTTTGATGCTGATAAAATACTGCCCAAAGCGGCCGCTGCCATGACAACACCGGAAACCATTGTCAGCGATTTCTGGTCGTCCAGCAATTGGGCTACATAAACCGTGATAATCGGTTCCACCGACATATTGGCAACCATCAGCAAAGTGCCGGTAATCAACATGGCGATGATCGGTCGTTTGTCGGGAATTTGTTTCCATGCACTTTGTGATGCTTGAGTTGCATCACTTGCTTTTGGGTTTTGCGGCTTTTTTTCTTCACGAATGAAAAAGCTTGTCGCCAGAAATGTGAAGAAAATAACCCCGCCAGCCAACCAAAATGTGGCGCGGATGCCGATAATCGGTGGCAAAGCACCGCCGATCAACGGGCCAACCAAGTTGCCCGCCATAATGCCGGAGGACAAAACACCAAGTGCCCAAGCGGTGCGGTCTTTCGGGGTTTGGCTGGCAACTAAAATGGTGGAGCCCGAGGCATAACCACCTGCAAGCCCTGCAAATAAACGAAGCGCCACTAATTGCCAGACATTGGTGGCCATGCCGATCAGCGACATCGCAACGGCCATGCCAAGCGAGGCGCGTACCAACATGAGCTTGCGGCCATAGCGGTCGGCCATACGTCCCCAAAGAGGGGCAACGAGTGCGGCGGCAAAGAAAGTTGCCCCATAGGCAATGCCCGACCATTGCACGATTTGCGCGTGATCTTCGATCCCCAATTGCTCGACATAAAGCGGCAAGAAAGGCAAAAGCAGCGTCATCGCCACAATCGTTGTAAATGAGCCAAAGAAGCTCACCAGCAGATTTTGTCGCCAATATTGGTCTGTTTCACGATTCAAATCTGAACCTGCATTTTGATCTGACGGGCTATTTGTCATGATGCCATGTAGCGTGACAGGCTGGCTGTATCCGCAATCGTACAAAATTCATCATGGAGATTGGCAAGTGACATAGCCTGAATGGCATCAGCTTTATGCACTGTGCCGTCCGGTCCTGTCCGGTCGAAAGTCCACGTCGCATCATGGACGAGATATGTGTCGAAGCCTAAATTTCCGGCCATGCGCGTCGTGGTTTCGACGCAATGATTGGTGGTGGCGCCACAGATAATGACACTTTCAATGCCTGCTTGCCGTAAACGATCCTCCAGATCGGTGCCGATAAAAGAACTGTTCACCTGTTTGACAATCACCGGTTCACCGGCTTGCTCCAAAGCACATTCTATGGGTTGAAAACCGCTATTTTTACGGTTGAAGCGTGAGTTTTCCGCATCATTGCGATGTCGGATATGAAAAATAGCTGCATTTTTTGCTCTGAAAACACTGAGCAATCGGGAAATATTATCTTCCGCTGAATGATTATTGCGTTGACTGCCGGAGGCCGCCATTTCACTGAAGGCTTGCTGCACATCAATAATAATCAAAGCGGATTTATCTTTGTTGAAATTCAATGCTGACATTTTTATTTTCTTTAAATTTAGATACGATCCATCAATGCAAACCACGACAGCGCTAGAAATAAAAGTGGCGCGCGGAAGCGACGGCCACCCGGGAATGCCGGAATATGCAAGTCTTGCAGCAATTGCAGTCTTTCGCCTTTGCCGGCAAGTTTTTCAGCGTAAAGCTGCCCCATCAAATTGGCAAGCATCACACCATGACCGGAATAACCGCCGGCTGAAATGACATTGGGCATCACTTCGCGCACAAACGGCTGGCGCGGCATGGTAATGCCAACCGAGCCGCCCCACGAATGGGTGATTTCAATATCGGCCAATTGCGGATAAATTTCTGCAATCTGGCGGCGAATATGCTGGCTGATTTCGCGCGGATTATCTGCCGTATAGGCTTCACGCCCACCAAATAACAGACGGCCATCTTGGGTGAGACGGAAATAACGCACCACAAAGCGCGAATCATCTACTGCTTCACCGCCCTGCAAAACGCCGTATTTCTTGTCCAGCGGTACAGTTGCGCCCATGAAAGAGCGGATCGGCATCACATGCGCAGCACTGACAGGTTCAAGCAAACCGCCATGCGCATTGACCGCCAGTAAACAATGATTAGCGGTGATGGTGCCGTTGTCAGTGGTAACGGTTACACGTCCGTTCTGACTTTCCAGTTTGGTGGCTTTGGTATTTTCAAAAAGCGAAGCACCCGCCTGAGATGCTGCTTTGGCCATGCCGACCAATAATTTCAGCGGGTGGATATGACCGGTTCCGCTATCATAGGTGCCGCCATAATAACGTGTTGAACCAAGCTTGTCGGCGGCTTCCTGCGCATCTATCATCCGTATATGTGGATAATTGTAGCGTGTCTGCATCAGCTCCACATGGCGTTGATATTGCTTCAGATAACGTTTTTTATGCGCTACCGACATCTGGCCGGACGCATACTCGATGTCGATATTATGTTGATCGCAGATGCTTTTAATCAGCGGCTTGCTGTCTTCAGCCAGATCAAACAGGGCTTTGGCACGGGTGAAGCCGTATTCTTTTTCAAGTTCTTCTGCCCATGATCGCTGTCCGGTGCCAAATTGGCCGCCATTGCGCCCCGATGCGCCGTCACCAAAACGGGCGGCATCAATGAGCACAACATCGACACCGCTTTGAGCCAAATGATAGGCTGCAGAAAGTCCCGTATAACCGCCGCCGATAATAACGACATCTGCTTGTCTTGAACCATCAAGAGCAGGGTAGCTCGGCCTCGTTGAAACACTCGCCTCATACCATGATACACCAGGCGAAATCGGGCTTTGATAGATTGGGTTTTGCTGCAACATACGGGTTGTCCCGTTAGAGTGTTATCGTATCAAATATAAATCTGACGTGTGAAGCAGAGCGGAAGAAGGCCAGAGAGGGTAATCAAAATCGGATATTTATCCATGAAAACCTCTCTGACTTTATATTTTTTATATATGGGGTAGTGGTGGCCTTTTAAACGTTGAGAAGCAGATATTCACGCTCCCACGGACTGATGACTTCCATGAAAGTTTCAAATTCTGCACGTTTAATGGCGGCATAAGTGGTGACGAAAGATTCACCTAAGAACTTTTGCAGTTCTTTGTCATTTTCAAACAATTCCACCGCTTCAATCAAGCCGCGTGGCAGTTCAATTTCATTGCGGTTCACCGATGTTGCAACCGGTTCATCCGGCTTGATCTCATTAATGATACCGATCAGGCCGCAAGCCAGTGAGGCTGCCAACGCCAGATAAGGATTGGCATCAGAGGACGGAATGCGATTTTCCACACGGCGGCTGCCAGGCTCCGAGCGCGGAACACGGAAAGCGGTGGTGCGGTTGTCATAACCCCATTTGACGTTGACGGGCGCAGAAGCATCCGGTGTCAGACGGCGATAAGAGTTCACATAAGGCGCAAACATCACCAGTGCATTGGGCACATGTTTTTGCATGCCACCGATGAAATGCAGGAAGTGATCGCTTTCGCTGCCATCTTCATTGCTGAAAATATTGCGGCCGGTTTTCTTATCGACAATCGACTGATGGATATGCATGGCCGAACCCGGCTGGCCTTGTATCGGCTTGGCCATAAAGGTTGCATACATATCATGTTTGAGCGCGGCTTCACGGATTGTGCGCTTGAACATGAACACCTGATCGGCAAGCTCAACCGGATCACCGTGACGCAGGTTGATCTCCAACTGTGCTGCTCCTTCTTCGTGGATCAGCGTGTCAATTTCCAAGCCTTGGGCTTCGGAGAAATGGTAAATATCATCGATCAACTCGTCAAACTCGTTGACGCCGGCGATTGAATAACCTTGTCCGCCACCAATGGCACGGCCTGAGCGCCCGACAGGCGGGGTCAGCGGATAATCAGGATCAGGGTTTTTCTTGACCAGATAAAATTCAATTTCCGGCGCAACGACTGGTTTGAGGCCGCGCTTGTGATAGGCGGCAACCACACTGCGCAGCACATTGCGCGGCGTATATTCAACATTCTTGCCGTTTTGATTAACCAGATCGCAGATGACTTGTGCAGTCGGATCGGATTCCCAAGGGACAACGCAAAGCGTCGATAAATCCGGCACTAATTTTAAATCGCCGTCATTCTCCGGATAGGCAAAGCCGTGACCGTCTTCAGGATAATCGCCTGAAATTGTCGTCATGAAAACTGCGGAAGGCAGCGCCAAAGATGTATTGGATGTAAATTTTTTCGACGGCATCATTTTGCCGCGCGCAACACCGGCCTGATCCGGAGTGATACATTCAATATCTTCAATATCGCGCCATTCCAGCCATTCGGAAACTTGCTTCCAGTTTTTAACGCCGCGCAAGGATTTGACATGTGGCGGAGTGCGGCGTCTGGTTGTGGGCTTAGTAATTTTTTTCTCAGGTGTATCGGCAGACATTAATCACCAAAATATGAACTATAGAGGCGCATGATAGCCCTATCGCTTGAGATTTACAAATAGGGAAATGGCGATACAAATATGAATATTTTTTGACGCTAAAAAACAAAAAGTAAAAGAAAAACTCCGGCAACCGCAGCCGCCGGAGCAATAATTGTATGACAGAAACATTCAAAACAGTATCAAAGTGTATTCAATACGTTTCAGGCTTTGATCAGGCAGATTTGGAAACGATAACAGGGATGAGGAGATCGCCCCAGTTGCCGTCTCCGCCGTGATGGCGGGCTGAGCGGATCAGCTCCACCGAAACACCGGCATCAACCGCTTTCATCACCGCATAATTGAGGCGATGTAAGTCATTGGCCAGCATGCGGATAACTGTTTGCTGGTCACTATTCATCGAAGAGGATTGTTCCTCGGCTCTTTCTTTAACGCGGGCAGGTGAAGCGGTTGACATTTTTATTCCCCTTTTAAAAAATTATTCAGCTGCGGGCAGAAATTGTGCATGTTCGGTGGATTCACCCATGGCGGTGGTCGAAGACTGGCCGCCAGTGATTGCCATGGATACGGCATCGAAATATCCGGTGCCGACTTCGCGCTGGTGCTTGGTCGCTGTATATCCGCGTGTTTCGGCTGCAAATTCAGCTTCCTGCAATTCGGAATAAGCGGCCATCTGGCGCTCTTTATAGCCTTTGGCCAGTTCAAACATGCCGTAATTGAGCTGGTGGAAACCGGCGAGCGTGATGAACTGGAATTTATAACCCATTGCACCCAATTCACGCTGGAATTTGGCAATTGTCGCATCGTCCAGATTGGCTTTCCAGTTGAACGACGGCGAGCAGTTATAAGCCAAAAGCTTGCCCGGATGCGCTTTATGAACGCCTTCGGCAAATTTGCGTGCTTGCTCCAGATCAGGTTTTGATGTTTCACACCAGATCAGATCACAATGCGGAGCATAGGCGACCGCACGGGCAATACATGGTTCCAAGCCGTTTTTGACATGATAGAAGCCTTCAACGGTGCGGCCCTTGTCATAATCAACAAATGGCTGGTCGCGCTCGTCAATATCCGAGGTCAAAAGCTTGGCGGCTTCTGCATCCGTTCGTGCAATCACCAAAGTTGGTGTGCCCATCACATCAGCTGCAAGACGTGCTGCATTAAGATTGCGGATATGTGCCGCTGTTGGAATGAGAACCTTGCCGCCCAAATGGCCGCATTTTTTCTCGGATGCCAGCTGGTCTTCAAAGTGAACACCGGCCGCACCCGCCTCAATGAAAGCCTTCATGATTTCAAACGCATTAAGCGGGCCACCAAAACCTGCTTCTGCATCGGCAACAATCGGCGCAAACCATGTATCGACTGAAAGGCCGTTGCCTTCTGCGGTTTCAATCTGGTCGGCGCGCTGCAAGGTTTTGTTGATGCGCTTGGCTAGCTCCGGTGCGGCATTGGCCGGATAGAGCGACTGATCCGGATACATGGCGGAAGCCGTATTGGCATCGGCGGCAACCTGCCAGCCGGAAAGGTAGATGGCTTGCAAGCCTGCGCGAACCATCTGCATGGCCTGATTGCCTGAAAGCGCGCCCAGTGCATTGACGAAATTTTCTTCGTGGATCAGCTTCCAGAGACGATTGGCACCATTTTCGGCCAGCGAATATTTGATTTCTACAGAGCCGCGAAGACGCTTTACGTCTTCGGCACTATGTGCGCGCTGGATCCCTTCAAAACGACCTTTTGGGGCGGATGGGATAAGGTTGTAAAAATCAGTCATTTCTTGTCTCCTCACATGAATGAACTTTTGTAAGACCAAAACAAAATTACTTGGCCGTCTGTTACTTTTTTTACAATTCGCTGACTTGAACAGCCAGAAAAATCATGTTTTTAGCCAAATAATTGAAGTAACTCTGTCAAAACCTTGACTGGGAGTAGATGTAAATTTGTAAAAATTGTCATGAGTTTTTTGTTTCACAATTTTGTAAAAACGTGTCAATCTCGAGTTTCAATCGATGGGGGAGTTGATGAGCGAGCGTAAGATTTTTGCCGGACCAAGGATCCGCCGCATCCGCAACGAGCGTGAACTGACGCAGACCGCAATGGCGGAAGCGCTCGGTATTTCGCCGTCTTATCTCAATTTGATCGAGCGCAATCAGCGCCCTTTGACGGTGCAGCTTTTACTTAAACTCACATCGGTTTATCAACTCGATATCAACCAGTTGCAGGGCGAAAGCGGCACTGCGGTTTCGGCATTAAAGGAAGTGTTTTCCGATCCGTTGTTAAGCGGCGAATTACCCGGCGATCAGGAATTGATTGAAATCGGCGAAGCGGCACCCAATGCCGCACTTGGGGTGATCAAACTTTATCGCGCTTATAAAGAGCAGCGCCAGCGTTTGTCGGATTTGTCGGATATGCTGGTCAAAGATGGCCGCCCGACAGCATTGACGGCAACGCGTCTGCCTTTTGATGAAGTGCAGGATGTGTTGGCGCGCCATCCTTATTATTATGCATCGCTGGAAGAAGAGGCGGATGCTTTTTTGAAATTATTGAATGCGGGTGACGATCTGCAAGCCAGTTTAAAAAACTGGCTGCGGACGGAGCATGGCATTATGGTACGCACGCTACCTGTTGCAACCATGCCGGATTGGCGCCGCCGTTATGATCGTCATTCGCAGCGTTTGTTTATTTCCGAGCGTTTGCCGCTGACAGATCAGTTGCAGGAAATTGCTTGCGCCGCAGTGATGTTGCGCATGCAGGTGGCAATTACTGCGGCTACAGAAGCACTGAAACTGACATCGCGTGAGGCACGGCGTATTGTCACCCAAGAGCTGGCGCTTTATGCAGCGCGTGCGCTGATGATGCCTTATCGCAATTTTCGTGAAGCTGCACAACGCGTGCATTATGATATTGATGTGTTGGCTGCACGTTTTCGGGTGTCATTTCAGCAAGCCGCCAACCGGCTGGTAAGTCTGCAAAAAACAGGCGTATCGGTGCAGCCGTTTTTCCTGATGGAAATCGATCATGCCGGTAATATTTTTCGCGCAGTCGGGGCGCAGGGTTTTCCGCATTCAGCCTTTGGCGGGCAATGTCCCAAATTAGGGCTTTATGCAAGCTTTGCCCATTATGGGCAGGTGCTGGTGGATGTGGCGGAAATGCCGGATCAAAGCCGATATCTGACCATCAGTCGCACGGTTGAAGGCATGCAGGCGGGCTATGAGGAAAGACCGCGTCGCACTGCCCTAATGTTGGGTGTTTCTATGCCTGAGGGAGAGGGAGTGATCTATCGCCGCGGCGTGCCGTCAGACAGGGTTTTACAAGTCGGAAAAGCCTGTCGTTTATGTGAGCGGCAGGGCTGTATTGCACGTGCCGAACCCCCACTGACAAGGCCCTTGGCGCTGGATGAATCTGTCTCCGGATTGTCGGCTTTCGACTTCCAGTAAAGAAACAAAAAATGCTGCGATGGATATTCTTGCGGCAAAAATATCAATCAGCGGATTATTTTGCTTTTCTGCCCCCAATTTCTTGTGGCGAAAGGGCGTATTTTGCCCTTTGTGCGGAAGCTTCCTGTTGACGAAAGCTTCGTTATCTAAAAAGGTAGCCGAGAGAAATAATCTCGTTGTCTTTAACCTGCATAGTACAACAATATGCAGACTGGAGTGCCTTATGAGACTGAAGCCTTTTCTTCTGACAGTTGGTGCGTTATCCGGGCTTGTAATGGCAGCTGCTCTGCCGGCTATGGCGCAGGAAAAAGTCGTCAATATCTACAATTGGTCGGATTATATTGACGATTCAATCCTGAGAGATTTTACCAAGGAAACAGGAATTAAAGTCGTTTACGACGTTTACGATTCCAACGAAATTCTGGAAACAAAACTGCTGGCGGGTGGGAGCGGATATGATCTCGTGGTGCCGTCTGGCGAGTTTCTTGGGCGTCAGATTCCAGCCGGTGTTTTCCTGAAACTGAATAAGGAAAAACTGCCGAATTTGAAGAATATGTGGGACGATATTTCCGAGCGCGCGTTGGTTTACGATCCGGGCAACGAATATTCGGTCAACTATATGTGGGGCACCACCGGCATTGGCTATAATAAGGCCAAGGTTAAAGAAATTTTAGGCACCGACACGATCGACTCGTGGGATGTGCTGTTTGATCCGGAAAAATCGGCAAAATTTAAAGATTGCGGTATTTATTTGCTGGATTCCGCCAGTGAAATGCTGCGTCCGGCACTGAATTATCTGGGTCTTGATCCAAATTCACCCAATCAGGCCGATTTGGAAAAAGCGCAGGAACTCTATTTGAGCATTCGCCCGAATATCCGCAAATTCCATTCCTCTGAATATATCAATGCGCTCGCTAATGGCGATATCTGCATGGCTGTCGGTTATTCGGGTGATGTGTTCCAAGCGCGTGACCGTGCAGCAGAAGCAGGCCAAGGCGTAGAAATCGGCTATTCGATCCCGAAAGAAGGCGCTTTGATCTGGTTTGACCAGATGGCCATTCCGGCAGATGCCAAACATGTCGATGAAGCTTTTGCCTTTATGGATTACATGATGCGTCCGGAAGTTATCGCCAAGGCATCGGATTATGTTTTCTATGCCAATGGCAATAAAGCATCACAGGAATTTTTGGATAAGGAACTTTTGGAGGATCCGGAAGTTTACCCCAATGAAGATGTGATGAAAAAGCTGTTTGTGCCCACACCCTATGACGCAAAAACGCAGCGTTTTGTGACACGCGCCTGGACAAAAATCGTCACCGGCCAGTAACGAAATCAAAGAGAAAGCGCCCCGTCAAAAACGGGGCGGTTTTTTTAAATCCTGTGTTCAGCTTCAACTGTCACATTTATTTAAAAGATCAGTACCTTAACGGATGCTTGCAGCCATCAGGCAAACCTATGGCAGTTTAAACCTTCCAAACCGTTGAACCGGATATATGGTGAAGAATATGGAATCTTTTGGCAGCTTTCGCCGTAAATTTGCGCCGTGGAGTGATCCGGCAGCAAAGCCGTTTATTTCGTTTGAAAATGTGACGAAGAAATTTGCAGATACCACTGTGGTGGACGATCTGTCGTTGAATATTTTTCACCGCGAATTTTTTGCACTTTTGGGCGCTTCCGGTTCGGGTAAGTCCACTTTGCTGCGCATGCTGGCGGGCTTTGAAGAACCAACTTCCGGCCGCATCAAGCTGGATGGGCAGGATCTGACCGGCATTCCGCCTTATAAGCGCCCCGTCAATATGATGTTCCAGTCCTATGCTTTGTTTCCGCATATGAGCGTTGAGGCCAATATTGCTTTTGGCCTGAAACAAGACGGTATGGCGAAATCAGAGATTGATGACCGTGTGGCAGAAATGCTGAAACTGGTGAAGCTGGAAAAATTTGCCAAGCGCAAACCGCATCAATTATCGGGTGGCCAGCGCCAGCGTGTTGCCTTGGCGCGTGCTGTTGCCAAACGTCCGAAAGTGCTGCTGTTGGATGAGCCATTGGGCGCATTGGACAAAAAACTGCGCGAGCAGACCCAGTTCGAGCTGATGGATTTGCAGTATAAATTGGGGCTGACATTTATCATTGTCACCCACGATCAGGAAGAAGCCATGACGATGGCTGACCGGATTGCGATTATGGATTCAGGCCAGATCATGCAGGTGGCAACACCGGCGGAAGTCTATGAAGCGCCGAAATCGAAATTCATCGCCGACTTTATCGGCAATGTGAACCTGATTGAAGGGGAAGTGGTAAAATCTGCCAATGGTATGGCAGAGATTGCAGCCATTAATTTGAGCACAACCATTGCAACGGAAACCCGCGAAACCCTGACTGCCGGTCAAAAAGTGTGGTATGCAGTGCGACCGGAAAAAACCCGTATTGAGCGTGAGAAACCACAGGATGCATCCATCAATGCGGTTGAAGGCGAATTATGGGACATTGCTTATTTCGGCGATATGACTGTTTTCCATGTGCGGTTGGATAATGGCTTTACGATGAAGGCTTCCAGTCTCAATGCGGTGCGTAAAACCGATGATCCGTTTGCTTTTGATGATCGTGTATGGGTATCTTTTGACACCGATGCCGGTCTGGTGTTGACCGCCTGAGGAGGGTGATCCGATGCAAAAACTGATCACAGGTCTCACCAGCCGTCTGGTTATTGCAGTGCCCTATTTATGGCTGCTGGTGCTGTTTCTGGTGCCGTTCTTTATTGTTTTTAAAATTTCGCTCTCGCAGGTAGCGATGGCCATTCCCGCCTATGCGCCCGCTTTTAATTTCACCGACAGTCTGGCTGAAATCTGGGCAAAGGTGAAAGAACTTTCCTTCGATAATTACTTCTGGCTGATAGAAGATGCGCTTTATTATAAAGCCTATCTTTCGAGCCTTAAGATTGCGCTGATTTCCACAGCGCTGACATTGCTGATCGGTTACCCGATGGCTTATGGCATTGCGCGGGCACCGCTCAATTATCGGCCAGTCTTGCTGATGCTGGTGATCCTGCCGTTCTGGACATCTTTTTTGATCCGCGTTTATGCATGGATTGCGATTTTGAAACCGGAAGGTCTGCTCAATCAGTTTTTGATGTGGTTAAATATCATTGATACACCATTGACCATTCTGAACACGGATACCGCGATCTATATCGGTATTGTCTATTCCTATCTGCCTTTCATGGTATTGCCGCTTTATGCCGCTTTGGAAAAGCTGGACTATTCCTTGATTGAGGCCGCACAAGATTTAGGTTGTCCGCCATTGGCGGCTTTCTGGAAGATTACTTTTCCATTGTCTTTATCAGGCGTGGCTGCCGGTTGTTTCCTCGTCTTTATTCCTGCAATGGGCGAGTTTGTTATTCCCGATCTCTTGGGCGGTTCGCAAACGCTGATGATTGGTAAAACCATCTGGAGCGAGTTTTTCTCTAACCGTGACTGGCCGGTTGCGTCGGCGGTTGCCGTGGTCTTGCTGCTTATTCTGATTGTACCAATTGTGGTATTCCAGAAAGTGCAGGCACGGGCGCAGGAAAAGGGCTGATAAGATGAATGCTAAATGGTCACGTTTTAATATTGTTTCGGTCGTTCTCGGTTTTGCGTTTCTCTATCTGCCGATTGTGCTTCTGGTGGTTTATTCTTTCAATGAATCGCGATTAGTCACCGTCTGGTCTGGCTTTTCAACCAAATGGTATGTGGAGCTCTTCAATAACCGCGCTTTAATGGATGCCGCATGGGTTACTATTCGCGTGGGGCTGTTATCAGCAACCATTGCGACTGTACTTGGCACATTGGCGGCATTGGCATTGACCCGTTACACGCGCTTTCGTGGGCGGATGCTGTTTTCCGGCATGGTTTATGCACCGCTGGTGATGCCGGAAGTGATTACCGGCCTGTCGATGTTGCTGTTATTCGTGGCAATTAATTTTGATCGTGGTTTTTGGACATTGCTGCTGGCGCATATCACATTTTCCATGTGTTTTGTGGCTGTGGTGGTGCAATCACGCCTGATGGGTTTTGATCGCTCACTGGAAGAGGCGGCTCAAGATTTGGGCGCTACACCGGTTGTAACTTTTATGAAAATTACATTGCCGTTGATCTTGCCTGCGGTTTTGTCGGGTTGGGTCTTGGCACTGACTTTGTCGCTGGATGATCTGGTGATTTCCAGTTTCACCTCCGGCCCGGGTGCAACGACTTTGCCGATGAAAATTTATTCGCAGGTGCGCCTGGGCGTAACGCCTGAGATCAACGCGATCTGCACTATTTTGATCGCATTGGTCACCACAGCTGTGATCATTGTCTCACTTGTCAACAAGCGCCGCGAAGTGCAGCGCCGGCGTGATGAGCGGGCCATGTATCAGACGGTTTAAGGTGTATTCATCGGTGAGATAAACGGGCGATCCCATGAGCCGCCGACAAAAAACTGGATGGCAGGCGCTGGTTTTTCCGGCGCCTGTTCTGTTTCAGCTGTCTCGGTGTTTTCCGTGTCTTTTGCCGGTAAGGTCAGTGTACCGGAAAGAGCAAGACTGCGATCCAGAAATGGCACAATACCTGCAAGCGAGAGGGTGCCGCTTTCTGTTTCAAGCTTTGCGGTGTTAAGTGTGGCAACACCATCGGCAAGTCCTGCCTGCACATCCAATCGTTTGAAATTCAGCGCCATATTTTCTTTGCGTTCGAGTGCGAAGAAACGCTCGGAACTGGCATTCTTGATGAAGTTATCAATGTCGAAACCCTGCAATTTGCCATTACCGAAATTGATACTGATTTCGCCATCGGCATTGGTTGGCAATTTTGACCACTTTGTCAGTGGTGCTTTCATGATAAGTGCGATATTGCCGCGCGCAGAAATAAAGCCGCTGCTGAGGCCGAATACTTTGGTAAAATCGGTGCTGTCGATGTCGCTGCCATTGAAGCGCAATTCGGCATTGGTGCCTTGCAGATCACGCTGAATTTGCACACTGGCCGAGACATTGCCTTTAAAGGCTTTGGCATCACCAATGTCAAAAAGTGCCCGGCCATTGCGCACCTGTACCGCTGCCGCTACATTATTCATGCTCAAAGGGCCTGCACTGGCGGTTTGGGCGGAAAGGCGCAGATCGACCTCTGCCAATTGCATGAAATCGGTGTTGATCACGTCACGCTTGTCATCAATGCCGCGTTCAAAATCATAAAAAACATTGGTGCTAGGCTTTTCCGGAAGCGGAATGAAAGCACTGATAAGGCCGCGAAAATTGAGATGCTGGAATGCCAATGTACCGCTGATCGAAGGCCGCGGGCTTAGACGTATGAATTCAATCGCACCTTTGGCTGGATTATTCTCATTGTCCAACACCAGATCATTGAGGTTGATATGCTGATGATTGGCGGACAAAGTGGTTGCAACCGTCAATGCGCCGACACGGGCAGAGCCGGGTGGAGGAGGTGCCCCAAGCCAATAGATGGTGCGGCTAAGATCAGGCGATTTGACATTGAGCGCCCCCTCAAACATATAATCATTGGAAATATTGGCCTTGCCGTTAAAGCTCAATTCCAGTGGTTTGGCGGTGATTGATGCGTTAATCGCAGAGGTTGCGCCGGCAAAAAGCTGTAAAGGTTGAGGTGCGGAGAGATCAAATTCTGCCACTTCATCTTTCCAGCGCAGATTGCCTTTGAGTGATGCGGCTTGTGTGGTTTGCGGCCAGTTCAGGGTGGCGTTGATATTGTTGACCACCTCATCGACATCCGAGCCAAATTTGCGGAAAGTGAGGGTGCCGTCACGAACAACAATGCGGCCAAAAGGCTGTGATGTTTGCTGACGGGTCGCAACATCGCTTTTTTGTTCAGAAATCAGCTCTTTGGCAGCACGAATGGCAACACCCAGCCGCCCGTCGGACTTGCCCAAACCTTCCAGCACTTGCTGTGGATCAATCACTGGTTCGCCTATATCAAAAACAGGGCGCACCAATTGGGTTTCATAAAATGAAATATGGCCGAGCAGCGCATCAAAGGGTGAAAGCTCGACATCGATACGCTCGACGCTCATGACTTTTTTGGTGGCGGTATCGCTATAATCGCTTAAGATTACATCGTTGAGTGAAGCGCGCAATGTCGGGAAAAATTTCAGTTGCGGTGCCTGACGCAGTTCAACGGTATAACCCGTCCAGCTGCTTAATTCTTGTGCTACACGTATGCGAATGGCATCAGTTGATACGATATAAGGCAATGCGGTTAAAGCTGCGATTGCAGCCGCACTGATCATAACGATGATTGCCAAAATAAGGCGCAGCGTTTTGGGCATGAATGTCCTGAAAGTTTTGTCGATAGTGGATCAATGTTTAAAAGCGAAAACCTCTTATAGCCGATTTTTTAAACTTTAGTCTTAAAATCGAAGAAATATAGCAAAACACGATAAAAAAACGCCTTTGAGAGTGAATTTCTCTCAAAGGCGGTGCGGAGGTAAATCAAGCAACATCTTTTGTTGCGGATATTTAAAATCAATCAGCCAGCACACGGGTCGGCGGGAAGGTAATCTCCACCACGGTTCCCTGGCCCGGATTGGAGTTGATGGTCAATTGGGCGCGGTTGGCTTCAACCATGGCTTTTGTCAGCGGCAAGCCCAAACCGGTGCCCTCATCGCGCCAGTCTTTTGCCGTCTCGCTTGTCCGGCGCATACGGCGATGAACCTGACGGAATGGTTTGAGCGCTTGTTCAATTTCGCTTTTATCCATGCCGACGCCTGTATCACGCACCCGCATGATAACGTCACCATTCATCTCATAACTGGTTGAGACAATCACTTGTCCGCCTGCTTGTGTAAAACGCACGGCATTGGAAAGCAGATTAAGTGCAATTTGTTTGATCGAACGGGTGTCGGCAACAATTTCCGGCAGGTTGGAGGCAAAGCTTGAGCGAATAATGACGCGTTCGCGATTGGCCTGCGGCTGCATCAGGGCAACGGCTTCCGAAATCGCATCATTGAGGGAAACGGCCTCAAAATCCATTTCCTGCGCACCGGCTTCAATCTTGGAAATATCAAGCAGATCGTTGACGAGTGTCAGCACATGATTGCCTGAGCGGTTGATATCGCGCAGATAATCGCGGTAACGCTGATTGCCTATGGGGCCGAATTTTTCATCAGCCATCAGTTCGGAAAAGCCGATAATGGCATTGAGTGGTGTGCGGATTTCATGACTGATACGTGCCAGAAACTCGGTTTTTTGGCTTGATGCCTGTTCAGCTTCACGACGTGCGGATGTCAATTCTTCTTCAGCGCGTTTCCATTGGGTAATATCACGCAAAACGGCACAAAAACTATTGGAGCGCGGCAGTTTTCCCAATGTCATGAACATCGGAATGAAACCACCTTGTGCTTCGCGGCCAATCACTTCGCGCCCGTCATTCAACACACTCATTACGCCATTGTCGGAAAGGCTGTTGAGGTAATCCATCGCTGAACGCTGGCTTTCGATGGCAAAAAGCATTGAAAAACTTTTACCGCGAATTTCGGATTCTTCATAACCGAATAAAGCGGCTGCTGAATGGTTGAGTGAACGGATAAGGCCATCATTATCTATTAAAACAACGCCGTCGGTGGCGGTGTCCAAAATGGAGGTTAATTCCTCAACCTGTGTTTGTAGCTGACG
Source organism: Paenochrobactrum sp. BZR 201-1 (assembly GCF_044987585.2). NCBI lineage: Bacteria > Pseudomonadati > Pseudomonadota > Alphaproteobacteria > Hyphomicrobiales > Brucellaceae > Paenochrobactrum > Paenochrobactrum sp. BZR 201-1. The sequence goes on from NZ_JBJDRZ020000005.1 coordinate 210,295, forward strand.
GCGGGCATTTTCACCGTCTTTACGCTCTGCATCATTGCCTGCTCCATCGGTTTTTTCTTCCGCTTGCACAGTCGTGACCATAACCGGCTTTGGCATAATGCTCAGCATTAAAGCTTTTTGTCCGTTCCACGGCACAGACTGAAGATGGACATCGACAGGATGTTCGCTGCCATCTTGATGGCGCAGCACCATAGAAGCGTCCTGGCTGTCATCGTCGCGTTCGGTGTTGAACAATGCGTCGATACCGCCGATAGAATTAATGGCATCCATTGATGAATAATCGGTTAGTTCAAGAAAAGCCGGATTGGCATAGACCACATTGCCATGGGTGTGCAGGATCAGCGGAAACGGTACATGCGCCAGCAAGTTTGCTTCATCAGCGTCTTGGCTGGTGATAGGCGCAGGCTTTTCTGCAACTGGTTCATTCGGTACTTCAAATAGAGACTTATGCTCTGTGGCCGCAGCTGTTACAGGCTTGGTTTCAATCTCATCAACTGTTTCCGTTGCCTGTGGTTTCTTGTTGAACTCCGGCAAGTTCAACAGCGGACGTTCAATTCTGGAAGCTGTATCATTGCGCAAAGGCAATGAAGGCTGCTGTGGCACAGCCTCTTCATGCAATACTGCATCAGCGGGTGCCGGTGTGTTGGCAAAAGGCGAATCATCGCGCTGGCTGGCCAAACCCTGACGACGCAGGCGGTCGGCAATTTCACGAAAAGCATTGCGCTCAGTGTCGCTTAAACCGCTCTCTGAGCGTACAGGGATTTCTGTGTTTTTTGGCTCTTCGTTTTGCTTGGCAGTTTGCTGAGCTTTTTGTCTGGCAAGTTCAGCAATCAGTTCTTCACTGCGCTTTGGCAAAATAGCTTGTACCTGTGCCGCGACAACCGCGGGTGAGGGAGCCTCATGCTCGATCAATTCGATTGTTTTTTTAACTTCGCGCGGCGGCAAATCACCCGAAAGACAGAGGCCTATTTTCTCAGGATCTGGCACTGCATCGGCTATATGCACGACCCCAAAGCCATTAAAACCCGCAAACTTGCGGTCACGCGTGAAAACCGGCAGGGCGGCAAGCTCTACCGGCACATGCAAGGGAGTGCCTTCTGCCGGCCACATGACACGTCGCCCCGACCAAGTTGTGCGGTTTTCCAGCAATTGTGCAATTTCATTGTGCGGATCAAGACCGAAAACATTGGCGACATCTTGAAAACACCGGCCGATAATGTCGGATGCTTTTGGCCCCAGCGTTTCGGCAAAATTGTCGGACAATTCGGTGAAGACGTGATCTGCGTCCACCTTCCATACAAAGCGCGTAATCGGCGCTTCAGGGTTGAAGGTAAAGGGTAGCTGCTGTGGCGTTTGCACATGTGCTACCAACGGAGCAGCCGCCGCCGACATTGGCTCGGCGGTGAAATCGGCCTCGTCTGCTACAATATAAAGTAGGTGCAACGCCGGTTCATGTTCAAGGCGAATAATGGCACCGGGAATGGAATGGTTGCGGGCACGGATACGACGTTTGAGCATATGATCGGCTGCATCTGCCACCTCAACGGTCATATCCGCTAATGTGCTTTGAGCAATACCTGCTTTGACAAAATTTTTGGTGCTGGCGATGATCTGGCCTTCAGCATCGAGTAGAGCTGCATGACTATGTGCGCTGTCAAGTCCGCGTAAAGCCGGATGATCGTTTGGTGATGAGGCGCGCATCGCCAAATCATTTGCCTCAAGCAAAACTGCCTTTTTACCATCCGGCAAGATGAGCTGAGAAATTTGAAACTGCTGCAAATGACTGCCAAGCCGCAGTGAAATGTTACGTTTTTCATCCGGCGACAATGAATTGAGCTGACTGCTTATTTGTCTTTGGCTTGTCGCATTGAGAATATCTTTGGCCTCATCAGGGCTATAAATATGTGCAACACCAAAAAGCGCGGCACCCGCAGCATTGATCCAGATCAGAGCATCGAGGTCAGCACTAAAAACTGCCTGAGCATTTGCTTTGGCAAAACCGGCACGGATTTTATCCAGTGCTACAATGTCGATAAAGGGATATTGTCCCTGCATGCTCAACTCTCGCCGTTACTCAGATCAAAACCTTAATATTCTCTTAATAAAGCTTATCCCCTTGCTGGTCTATAATTACAGCTCTTTTGAGGCGGTGTTTCTCGAAGCTTAGTTAACGCGCGTGTTTGGCAAAGGAATTTGTGAGCGATTTTGCCAGCGATCATGATTTTTGCTGTGAATTTTAGGTGCTTCTTTGAAATTCTTACAATATTTCACAGGAAAGAGCACGATAATGGCTTGCAATATGGAGCGATTCTCCGTATGTGACCCCTATCAACAGTGCAGCACATGCTCCTGATGATGAAGAAAAGGTACGCGGTCGTAGCTCAGTTGGTTAGAGCGCAGGATTGTGGCTCCTGAGGTCAGTGGTTCAAATCCACTCGACCGTACCATTTCGAAATAATTCATCCTTTAAGAATGAAGCTTTTATCTGACAGCATTGTGCGGTGCTCGTATTGTGTGGTGCCTGTAAAAAAATATGCCGCTTCGCTTTTGTAGCGCCGCGGCATTGTGTTGGCTTTCAACAAGCCCGCATGGGTTTAAAAGATCAATTGTCCCATTTTTCCATTTCTAAACGCAAAGCACGCAGCCGTTCAGTTTTGCTTTGTACTTTGTTGCGTTCTGCATCAATAAGTTCACGCGCTATTCTGTCGGCACGATCATGCTTGTTTTCTGGTCTTTCAGTTGTATTGTTTGACATAAAAACACTCCATATAACGTTTAATATATAGTATTTTTATTTTAAAATTCAATAGTTTGAATTTAACCGCACTTTTCTTGCGTGATAATTGTGCAATAAAGTGCGGTTATTGTGTTTAATTAAAGGTATATTTGTAAATTAATATGGAAGTCCGACATAATTCTCTGCCAGTGCGGTAGAGGCGGCAGTTGAATGAACCAGATATTCAAGATCGGCTTCCTGTATTTTCTGATCAAACGCTCCCATATCCGGAAAGCGATGCAGCATTGTGGTCATTGACCATGAAAAGCGCTCGGCTTTCCACACCCTTGCCAAGGCACGGGCTGAATAGGCATCCACACCTGCCTTGGATTTTTCTGCATAAAATTCACGCAAGCCCTCAAACAGATAATGCACATCGCTGGCGGCAAGATTGAGCCCTTTAGCACCAGTTGGCGGGACAATATGCGCCGCATCGCCCACCAGAAACATGCGGCCAAAGCGCATCGGTTCAGCCACGAACGACCGCAAAGGCGCAATGGATTTTTCAAAGGAAGCGCCGGTTTTTAAATTATCGGCGTGAATTTCAGGCAAGCGGCGACGCAACTCGTCAAAGAAACGTTCATCGCTCCATTCTTCGATTTTTTCGTCCAGAGCACATTGTATGTAATAGCGGCTGCGGGTTTCCGAGCGCATGGAGCAAAGCGCAAAGCCACGCGGATGATTGGCATAGATCAACTCATGATCGACAGGTGGCTGATCGATCAAAATGCCGAGCCAGCCGAACGGATAAATTTTTTCAAAATTCCGGATGGATTGTTCCGGCACCGATTTGCGGCAAACACCGTGATAGCCATCGCAACCCGCAATATAATCGCAATCAATACGATTGGTGACACCGCCTTTTTCAAAAGTGACGTAAGGCTGATCGCTGTCGAAATCATGTGGCGTTACGTTTTGTGCTTCACAAAAGCCTTGGGCGCCACTTTTTGTGCGCTCGTCCATCAAGTCTTGGGTCACTTCTGTCTGACCATAAACCACGACGCGTTTGCCAGTCAGCTTGGTCAGATCAATGCGGTGGTCTTGCCCGTCAAAGGCCAGCGAGATACCTTCATGCGGCAGGCCTTCATTATGTAATCTTTGCGATGCTCCGGCCTGATCCATAAGGTCAACCATGCCTTCTTCTAAAACACCTGCACGCACACGCCCGAGTATATAATCCGGGCTGACACGGTCGAGAATAATATTATCAATGCCGGCGTTGGTGAGTAACTGCCCCAGCAAGAGCCCTGATGGTCCCGACCCGATAATAACCACTTGTGTGCGCATTTAATCCTCCCACGCAAACTGAAGTACTTATTTTGATTGAAGCTGGTTTTCTTACAATGCATTTTCCACGCATAAAGTTGTACTTTTTTATCATTATGCTAGGCTAACGTATGCTTGAAATTGTGCCCACATATGAGCTTTATGGTGAAAAATCGGACGAAAAGCCGGATTTTTGGCTGCATTGTGAGACTATTTTCTCCCGAAGCAGCCTGCATCAGTTTGAAATTAAATTGCACCGGCATGATAATTTCTATCAGTTTCTTTACATTGAAAGCGGACATGGCAGTGTGTTTCTGGAGAATGAAGCACTGGAATTCACCGGCCCATGCGCCATTTTGATGCCGCCGGATTTTAGCCACGGCTTTGCTTTTTCACGTGATATTGTTGGGCATATCACCACGATTTTACAGTCGGAAATGCCGGTTTTACAAGATGGTCGATCATCAGCGGATTGGCTGAACAAGCCGCAATTGGTGCCGATGCATAATGCGTCAAGCCATATACAGGATTACCTGGCTGCAACTATCCGGCTGATTTATGAAGAGTTTTCCGCCCGCAATCATCTGCGCAATCACATGTTGGAAATACATCTCACCAGTGCTTTGCTCATGGTTGGTCGTCATGCCGTGAAGGTTCATTCCGAACGGACAGGCTTTGTCATATCACAAAATGGCAGGCGCATGGAGCAGCTTTTGGAGCTGATCCGCCGTCATTTTCGTGAGCATCTGCCGGTTGGCTTCTATGCGCAGGCTCTGCACCTGTCGCCTATCCATCTCAACCGCGTATCACGTGAAATAACGGGGCAGACTGTGCAGGAACTGCTGAGCGCACAGTTGATTGAGGCGGCAAAGCGCGAACTGGTGGCGATGCCGCATTCGGTGCAGACAATCAGTTATAATCTTGGGTTTAGCGATCCCGCATATTTTTCCAGATTTTTTCAACGCGAAACCGGCCAAACACCAAAGCAATATCGTTTAAGCAAACATAAGCGCTTGAGTGAGCAGGCAGCGGAAGTTTGATCTCTTTTAGCCAAGCAAAGTGCGCAAGTCTTTTTGCGCTTTCAGCATGGCGGGTAAAAAGCGGCTGCGTAATTCCTCCACAGAAACTTGAGCGACGGGCGCGCCGATATTGATGGCGGCAACCACTTGATTGCGATGATTGAAAACCGGCACGGCAATGGAACGCAACCCAAGTTCCAGCTCCTGATCGTTAATCGCATAACCAAGGCTTCGCACGTGATGAAGCTCCGCCGTTAAGTCGGCAATGGATGTGCGGGTAAATTCGGTTTTGGCTGTTCTGTCGCTGCTTTCAAGAATATTGAGTGCTTCTTCTTCCGGCAGGGCACTGAGCAATACTCGTCCCATCGAGGCGCAATAGGCCGGCAGGCGGCTGCCGGATGTTAGATTGATCGAAATCACCCGCATTTGTGCGGCGCGTGCGATATAAACAATTTCATTGCCGTCCAGCACGGATGCAGAGGCGCTTTCACCAATTTCTTCGGAGAGTTGATCGAGTATGGGCTGGAGAATCGTTGGTAATGGCGTTGCCGATAAATAGGCATGGCCGAGACGGAGGATCTTTGGCTGTAGCATGAAGAATTTGCCGTCATATTCAGCATAACCCAGATGGGCAAGCGTTAGCAGGCAGCGTCTGGCGGTGGCGCGATCAAGGCCGGTTGCATTGGCAATATCAGTGATCGACATCCTTGGTTTATCGGCTGCAAAAGCCTCAATCACCTGTAAACCCTTGGCAAGACCACCGATAAAATCTGTTTTTTGCATTTTTCTCTCCGTAATCCGTGGTCTGTTTATTTGATTTGGTTGCGTTTAATTTGTGCGATTATTGAACAAGTGTCAATTATCGCACAAATTATTTGACCCACAAGAGCGATAATGCCTAACCTTGGGCTCAAGAGGCAGTGCTGACCTTCGATAAGGGAAGGTATTGCGGGCGGATTTGAAATCGGGAGTTAATCAGTTATGGCGCGTATAATGACGCTCGCCCAAGCGATTGCAGAGAATGTCAAAGACGGTGATACGGTTGCAATGGAAGGGTTTACCCACCTTATTCCTTATGCAGCAGGTCATGAAGTGATCCGTCAGGGGCGCAAAGACCTGACCATTATTCGTATGACTCCGGACATTCTTTATGATCAGCTGATTGGTGTTGGCGCTGTCAAAAAGATGAAATTTTCTTGGGGCGGCAATCCGGGCGTTGGCTCGTTGCATCGTTTCCGTGATGCGGTGGAAAAACACTGGCCCAATAAGTTGGAAGTGGAAGAACACTCCCATGCAGCAATGGCCAATGCTTATGAAGCAGGGGCAGCGAATTTACCATTTGCGATGTTGCGGGGGTTTATCGGCGCTGATCTGCCCAAAGTTAATCCAGCGATTAAATCTGTCACTTGCCCGTTTACCGGTGAAATACTGGCAGCCGTTCCCTCTATTCGCCCTGATGTAACACTTATCCATGCGCAGCGTGCTGACCGCAAGGGCAATGTGTTGATTGAAGGCATTGTCGGTGTGCAAAAGGAAGCGGTTTTGGCAGCGAAACGCTCGGTTATAACAGTTGAAGAAATCGTTGACGAGTTGCAACCGGCTTCTCCCAACTCGCTGGTTTTGCCGTCATGGGCGGTCACAGCTGTCGTTGCTGTTCCGGGCGGTGCTTTCCCGTCTTATGCGCAAGGTTATTACAAGCGCAACAATGCTTTTTATCTGGCATGGGATGAAATCGCGCGTGATCGCGATAGTTTCCAGCAATGGGTGAAGAAAAATATTCTGGAAAAAACACCGGAAGATTTTGCCCAATATGCCAAAGCGGCCAAGAATTAAGCGGGAGAGCGTAATGTCTGATTTTGCTGCAAATGAGATGATGACCATTGCTGCTGCACGGTCGTTGACCAATGAAGACGTGTGTTTTGTCGGTATCGGTGCGCCGTCTGCCGCCTGCAATGTGGCGCGGTTGACCCATGCGCCCGACATTACTTTGATTTATGAAAGCGGTACTGTTGGCACCAAGCCGGATGTGTTGCCGCTTTCTATCGGTGACGGCGAATTATGCGATACAGCTTTGTTTACGGTCTCGGTGCCGGAAATGTTCCGCTACTGGTTGCAGGGTGGCCATGTCACGACCGGCTTTTTGGGTGGCGCGCAGATCGACCGTTTTGCCAATTTGAACACGACTGTGGTTGGCGATTACGATCAGCCAAAAGTGCGTTTGCCGGGTGGTGGTGGCGCGCCGGAAATTGCCTCAAATTGCGGCCAGATTTTTATCACTATGGCGCTCAGCAAACGCGGTTTTGTTGAAAAACTTCCCTTTATTACCTCGATGGGGCATGGCGAAGGCGGCAATTACCGCGAGCGTTTGGGGCTAAAAACAAAAGGTCCGACCCGTGTGATTACGGACTTGTGTATTCTGGAACCGGATGAGACAACAAAAGAGCTGACGGTGACATCCATCCATCATGGTGTCAGCCGTGAAGAGATCGTTGAGAATTGCGGTTGGGATATTCGTTTTGCCGATCATGTGGTGGAAACACCGGTGCCAACGGAAAATGAATTGAGCGTGTTGCGTGATATCCATGCCCGTACCAAACGTGCGCACCAAGGGGAGGCGTAAAGCTATCATGAGTGAAGCTTATATTTGCGATTATATCCGCACACCAATTGGCCGTTATGGTGGTGCTTTGTCTTCTGTACGCGCGGATGATTTAGGGGCTGTTCCACTGCGTGCGCTGATGGCACGCAATCCCAATGTGGATTGGGAAGCTATTGATGATGTGATTTACGGTTCTGCCAATCAGGCGGGTGAAGATAATCGTAATGTGGCGCGCATGTCTTTGTTGCTAGCCGGTTTACCGGTTAATATTTCCGGAACCACCATCAATCGTCTTTGCGGATCCGGCATGGATGCGGTGATTTATGCAGCCCGTGCTATCCGTGCCGGAGAAGCGGAATTGATGATTGCAGGTGGCGTGGAAAGCATGAGCCGAGCGCCTTTTGTGATGCCGAAGGCCGAGAGTGCTTTTTCGCGTAAAGCCGAGATTTATGACACCACCATTGGCTGGCGCTTCATCAACCCATTGATGAAAAAGCAATATGGCGTCGATTCTATGCCGGAAACCGGTGAGAATGTTGCGGCTGATTACAGTATTTCGCGTACCGATCAGGATGCTTTTGCACTGCGCAGCCAGCAAAAGGCCAAGGCAGCACAAGATAATGGCCGCTTGGCACAAGAAATCACGCCAGTTTCTATTCCGCAGCGTAAAGGTGATCCGGTTGTGGTGGAGGTGGATGAGCATCCGCGCCAAACGACCATGGAAGCACTGGCCAAACTTGGCACACCTTTCCGCGAGGGGGGCAGTGTAACCGCCGGCAATGCATCCGGCGTCAATGATGGCGCCGCCGCGCTGATTATCGCTTCTGAAGAAGCGGTCAATAAATATGGGCTGACACCTATTGCCCGCATTATGGGTGGTGCTTCTGCCGGTGTTAGCCCTCGCATTATGGGCGTGGGGCCTGTGCCTGCCAGCCAAAAACTTTGTGCACGTCTTGGCCTCAAACCGCACCAGTTTGACGTGGTGGAGCTCAATGAAGCATTCGCGTCACAAGGTTTGGCCGTCTTGCGCGAGCTGGGCTTGGCGGATGATGCGGCTGAAGTCAATCCGAATGGTGGCGCGATTGCACTTGGTCATCCGCTTGGTATGTCGGGTGCGCGTATCACCGGTACGGCTGCATTGGAACTGCATTTGACTGGCAAAAAATATGCACTTGCTACTATGTGTGTGGGGGTTGGGCAGGGTATCGCGGTTGCATTGGAACGCGAATAAGTTGCGCTAATTAAACGTACAAAAGCGCAAGGTTTCATCAAAACCTTGCGCTTTTTTGTTTGTGTCTGCGTGTCAGGCGATGGCCTGACGCACTTTCTTTTTGTTGTGAGCCTGAATCATCAAAGGAATGATGATGACGGTGACAATCGGGAACACCATCCAGTTAATCGCTTCCCAGCCGGATGCTGAAAGCAATGTGCCGGAGGAGAAAGAAGCAACGGCGACAGTGCCGAAAATCAGGAAGTCATTGGCACCCTGCACACGGCCGCGTTCTTCTGGCGTATGGCATTCGGTAACAAGTGCGGTGGCACCAATAAAGCTTAAATTCCAGCCGACACCAAGCAGCACGAGCGATGACCAGAAATTGCCAAGTTCAAGACCGGCCAGTGCGACAGCACTGGAAGCGGCAATCAGCAACAAGCCAACAGCGGTGACGGTTTCTTTGCCGAAGCGGGCAATCAGGCTGCCGGTGAAAAAGCTTGGGCCAAACATCGCAAGCACGTGCCATTGGATGCCCATGGCAGCTTCACCAACGGTAAAGCCGCAGCCGACCATCGCAATAGGCGAGGCGGTCATGACAAAGCTCATCAGAGCATAGGAAACCATGCCGGCGGCAACCGCAAGAACGAAGCGCGGGCTTTTGATGATTTCGCTTAATGGGCGTCCTTGTCTTACATCCGTTTTGGCAGGTTTTTTCTCGCGCGGCACTTTGAGCATCATGATGACAGGAATCGCAAGCGCTGCCAAAGCGGCCTGGCTTAAGAAGCTTCCGGCAAATGGTGCGGTAATAAAGGCATCACGCGTCCATATCACAAGTTGCGGCCCGATCACCGCCGCCGCAAGCCCGCCGATCATCACATAAGAGATGGCCTTTGCTTTAAATTCGCCGGTGGCAGCATCAGCCGCAGCAAAGCGATAACTCTGAACATAAGAGCCGTAAAAACCGGCCACAAATGTACCGAGACAAAAAATCAGGAAGCTTTGGCTGACAATACCAAAAGTGGCAATCAGACCGGAAATCAATCCGATAGTTGCACCAAATAAATAGCCGGTACGGCGGCCATAATAGCGCATAGAAATGGCGGCTGGAATTGTACCGGCAGCAAGGCCTAAATTGAACAGGCTGACCGGAAGTGTCACAAGGGTTGGATCAGGGGTAAGCATTTGTCCGACAATGCCGCCCAGTGAAATGATAATTGGCGGAGCGGCTGCACCTAAAGCCTGAGCGGCGGTGAGCACCATAACATTGCGGCGCGCGAGCGCTTGATCGGACATTGTAGAACCCTGTTTCTCATCCTCACTGAAATATCCTTTGGACATTCAGATCAGGATTAGCTTACTAAATACCGTGCATAGAATGGAAAAATATTCCTTTATGAGTATTTTTTAAATAGCAGGATTTCAGGAAGATTTATATCCTTATTATAAATTTTAACTCTTTTTGCATGAGCAGAATTGAGGGAGACGGGTTTAATGCAGCCCGCCGACACCCAATAAATGTTCAACTGTTTCTTTATCCGCTGATAATTGCGCAGAACTGCCTGACCATGCAATTTGGCCACGTTCCAGAATAACGACCCGATCAGCAAAATCGAGAGCACTTTGAATGCGCTGCTCTACCAGCAGTAAAGTCATTTTTCCTGATTGCGCCAGTGAGGAAAAGGCGGCCATCAGCTCTTCGCAGATAACCGGTGCCAAACCTTCCAATGGCTCATCAAGCAACAACAAAGTCGGGTTGCCTAAAATAGAGCGCGCAGTGGAGAGCATTTGCTGCTCGCCACCCGACAATTGCGAACCCAAATTCTTGCGCCGTTCTTTAAGGCGCGGAAACATATCATAGGCTTCTTCAATTGCTATTTGCGGGCGCTTTTTTAAACCCACAAACAGGTTTTCTTCAACGGTTAGTGTCGGGAAAATATCACGTGTCTGCGGTACATAGCCAAGCCCTGCCAGTGCGCGGGCGGCAGGTGCCAATGTGGTGATGTTTTTATCACCTAATAAAATCTCGCCACTATAGCGTTTGGTTTGTCCGGCAATGGAAGCGAAAAGACTGGTTTTACCCACACCATTGCGTCCTAAAATGGCCAACCGCGCACCCGGTTCGACTTTGAGAGAGATATTTTCAATGACGCGGGTCGGGCCATAGCCGCTGCTTAAATTACGGATTTCCAGTGATGCAGCACTCATTGCGCATAACTCCCTAAATAAGCGGCACGCACTTGCACATCCTGCACGACATCTTCCGGCAGGCCGTCAAAAATAACAGCACCTGCGGCCAGCACGATCACCCGTTTGGCAAAGCGGAAAACCAGCTCCATGTCATGTTCAATCATGATCACGGCAAGGTCGGACGGCAGTTCATCCAGTGCCTGTTCGATGCGGGCGGTTTCACTTTGCGGCACACCGGCAGCAGGTTCATCCAGCAGGAGAACTTTTGGGCGCAGCGCCAATGCCAGTGCAATTTCCAGCAATCTCTGCTGACCATAGGCAATTTCACTGACCCTCAATTGTGCCAGTTCCGAGAGGCCAAGAATATGGAGGATTTCGTGCGTTTCATCCATGACAGCAGCCATATGACGGTAATTGCCGAAAATGCGCGAGGTTTTGCCTTCGCGCTGCAAGATTGCCAGTGCGACATGTTCCTCCGGTGTCATTTCATAGAAAAGCCGTGTCACTTGAAAGGATCGCACCAAACCACGCTTCACTCGCTGCATCGCACTTAAATGAGTGATGTCTTTGTCATTCAACGAGACAGAACCGGAGGAGGGTACCAGATTACCGGTGACAAGATTAACAAAGGTGGTTTTACCGGCACCATTAGGCCCGATCAGTGCTACGCGCTCACCTTTGGCAATCGAGATGGATACATCATTGGTGACAGCCAATCCGCCAAAGTTTTTACGTAAATTGCTGACTTCAAAGATCGTGCTCATCAGCTTCGACCTTTCCTGTTGGAAATAAACTGCACGGCTGTGCCGTAAAGGCCGCGGGGTGCAAAGAGAACAACAGCGATGAGCAATGCGCCAACCATGGTGAGCCAATGGAATGGATTGGCGGCAGAGACCACATCTTCAAACCACATGAAGGAGATGGTGCCGATCAATGCGCCATAAAGCGAACCGGTGCCGCCCAAAACCAGCATGACCAGACTTTCGGCCGACATGGTGAATGAGAGGCTGTCGAGACCGACCACTTGCGTGGAAATCGCGTTTAACGAGCCGCCGATACCAGCGACAAAACCGGAGATCACATACATCTGCAACTGGGCTTGTTGGACTGAAGCCCCCATGGAAGATATGCGAATTTCATCTTCTTTTATGCCACGGCACAACATGCCAAATGGCGAACGCACGATTAATTTCAGCAGTGCAAAGACAATGACCAAAAGCACGATGGCATAAACATAAACCGTGCGCCCCCAGAGATCGAATTCGAATATGCCAAGCAATGGTGACGGCATGATACCACTCAAACCATCACTGCCACCTGTCCAGCTGGAGAGTTTATTAGCCGCTTCATGGAAGAGGTGTACCACTGCAATGGACAAGACCAATTGTGCAAGCCCATGGGCACGCAGGATGATGAAGCCGGAAAAAAATCCTGCAATCGCGCCGCCAGTCGCACCTATCAGTGTCATCAAAATCGGGTCATGGATGCCGAAATGGGCAGAGGCAATGCCAGCACTATAGGCACCGGCACCAAAAAGCGCGGCATGGCCAAGCGTGGCAATGCCGCAATAGCCGGTGACAAGATCAAGTGACAGTACCAAAAGGGCAATCGCTACAATGCGGGTGAGCAATGCCAGATTGTCGGGAAACAGAAAGTAAGCGACAATGCTGCATAAAATGATGATGCCAAGACCGATCAAGCTGGCGAGGCGTGGTCGACGTGGTATTGAGGTCGCAGAGAATGTGTTCATTTGTTTTTCAATCTCCCTGCCAGCCCGCGCGGGAATAATGTGACGATGATAATAACCGCCAGATAGAAGAAGAATTCACCATATTCAGGGGCGAGATAGCGCGCTGTGGTGTCGATGCCGCCAAGTAGCAGACAGGCAATCAATGCACCCGGAATGGAGCCTGGGCCACCCACAGAAACAACTACCAGAAATGTCACCATATAACGCAGGGCATAATATGGTTCCAATGGCAGCATTTCTGCTCCCACGACGCCGCCAAAAGCGGCCAATGCGATGGCGAGTGCAAAGCTGACTGCATAGATAATCTCTGTACGCACGCCCAAAGCTGCGGCCATATTGGCATTGTCGACGGCTGCACGTAATTTGATACCGAAGCTGGTGCGCTCAATCAAATACCAGAGACCGCCGGCAACAATCAGCCCGCAAAGGATCGCAAAAAGCCGGTGCTTGGCGATTGAACGAAAACCCAGATCAACCGAGCCGCGCAAGGTTTCGGCAATCGGTACGGTTTTAAGAGTGGGGCCAAAAATATAATTGGTAAGCCCGATGATGCAAAAAGTGATGCCGATGGTCATCAGCACTTGGGTGAGTTCCGGTGCGCCATAAATACGCCGATAAAGCAATTTTTCCAATGGAATTGCAATAATGACAGTGCAGACAACAGCCAGTAAAATCGCAAGGCTGTAATGAAGGCCGAGTGCTTGGGTGGCATAAGAAGCGAAATAACCACCGATCATCGCAAAGGCACCATGGGCAAGATTGACAACGCGCATCAGACCCATTGTTACAGACAGGCCGATGGAGATGACAAAAAGCACCATGCCGTATGCGAGGGCATCGACAGCTATGCTGAGCACGGTTTGCATCAGTATTTTCCTGAAGAGTTCACTAAAATTATTTCACTATTGTGCATACGCGGCAACTGGAAACAAGCTTGTGCAACATCTCTAAACGGGGGCAAAGGAAGCCTGCGGCCTGAAATCTTTAAAGGCCGCATGCCAGCTCATTTACGGTTAAAATTACTGGGGATCCAGCCCTGGATCTCCCTGAGCTTCGAAGGTCTGGATTTCCTTATTATAGAAACTGCCGTCATCGGCTTTTGCCACTTCGCGTAAATATATATTTTGCGTCATATGGCGCGTTTCAGGATCGATGGAAACAGGCCCGCGCGGACTTATCCATTCCATGCCTTTGACAGCTTCAACTGCCTTTGCTGCATCCTGTTTGCCGCCGGTAGCTTCAATCATTTTGTAGATGACGTGCATGCCGTCATAAGCACCGACTGAAGGGAAAGAGAGTTCTTCAGGATTACCGATGGCTTTCTTGGCGTCTTCAACAAATTTCTTGTTTTCGGCTGAATCATGCGACAGCGCATAATGGAAGGTGGTCAGCACGCCCAGTGCGGTTTCACCAAGTGCCGGGAGATCGGATTCCTGCGTTAGGTCACCGGGTGCAAAAAGCTGGACACCAGAGGATTTCAAACCATTGTCAACATAGGCTTTCATGAAGCCAAGTGTGGTTGGTCCGGCAGGCAGAAAAGCAAATACGCCTTCAGCGCCGGAATCTTTCACACGCTGCATGATCGGGCTGAAATCATTGGTGTTGAGCGGCATGCGGATGGTTTCAACCACATCGCCGCCGATTTTGGTAAAGCCAGCTTTGAAAGCGTTTTCAGCATCAATGCCCGGGCCATAATCGCTGACAACGGTGATGACTTTTTTCACACCTTTATCGAGTGCCACCTGCGCGATCGGCAGAGATGTCTGCCATGTGGTGAAGGATGTGCGCACCACATAAGGGCTCTTGGTAACGATGGATGACGTGGCCGCATTCATAACCACCATCGGTACATTTGCCTGTTGCAAAATCGGGGTGACTGCCATCGCATCAGGGGTAAAAAAGAAACCGCCAAGATACTGAACTTTTTCTTTAACGATGAGTTCTTGTGCCAGTGATTTCGACTGTGCCGGATCAGCCTGTGGTACGTCACGATAGATCACTTCAATCGTATCATCGCCGATTTTATTACCGTGTTCGGCAATATAAGCATCAATACCAGCCTTAAAATTTTTACCTTGTAAGGCAAAGGGCCCCGACATCGGGCCGATGATACCGACCTTAATAACGTCGGCATAAGCGGCACTTGCGGTGAGTGCAAAAACAGCCAGAGCGGTAAGTGTCAGTTTTTTCATGTTTTCCTCCCGAGAAAACCTATGTATATAATCCGGAAAATGTTGGAACAAATGAACGGATACAGCAACGTCATAAATGAATTCTCCAGCCTAGTTTGACTGTGAAACTGGTAATGTAAAATGAATTAATCGCGGGAAACGATAACCTTTAGGTTATGTATGTCGCGATCAGAGATCCTTTCCAAGCGATTGAATCTGATCAACGAGACGGATGCTGACATTTAATGCTGCTGCAAGGCTTGCGCAGATTTGCGGTAGTACCATCCATTCAAGGCTCCAAGCTGCGCCGGAGCGTTCCTGTTCATGCACCATCGATTGCTGGATGGCTGAAATTTGCACCGCATTAAAGCGCGCCAGCGACACCAGAATTTCTGCATTCACCGGATTTTGTTTATGCGGCATGGCGGATGATGCCCCGCCACCCGACAAAGCAATCTCTTCAACACTTTGTGCCATCATGGCAATATCTTGTCCAAATTTACCCAGACTACCACTTAAAGTAACAAAGGCATTAGCTATATCGGCGATGATATCACGAGTGCTTTGCCATTGCGGTAGATCATCAAGCGCGAGCATAAGGCTTAAATTTCCACGTAAAGCTGTCGCTTGATCGCCAAAGCCCTGCAATGTGCCAACCGCTCCGCCCAGTTGCAGCGGAAAACGTAAATGATCGAGACGGTATTGAGCGCGTTTTAAGGGTTCTATCCAGCTTACCATCCGGTCATGGACAGTGACAGGCAGCGCTGCCTGCATTCGCGTATAGGCACTAAGCCCCCGTTTACCATGGGCTTTATCCAGCGCATCAAATTGTTGCAGCAATTGTGCCAGTTTTTGTTGTGCAATTTGTGTGAAGGTTTTAAGCCGCAGCATCAGGCTTGTATCAATCACATCCTGACTGGTGGCACCAAAATGCACATAATGGGCATATGTTTCACCGACATGGGCACGCAATTGCCTGACCAGCTCCGGTATCACCACGCCGTCACGCGCTGTTGCTTGGTTGAGCTTTGCCATATCAGCCCGAAAGCTTGATGCAGTTTCAGCAAGTGCCAAAGCGGCCGCTTCAGGGATCAAGCCCAATTCAGCTTGTGCTTTTGCCAGCGCTACCTCAAACCGGATCATCTCCTGCACATCAAAGGCAGCTGAAAACAGCTTGTCCACAGCCTCATCTTTGAAAAGGCCGGAGAGAAACGGATGCTCAAAAACACAGATGCTCATGCGTTAAATATCGAAAAAGACGGTCTCTTTTTCGCCCTGAATATGAATGTCGAAGTGATAATTGTTACCGTCACGCTTACCGATCAATGTATCAACGCGTGATCTATGTTCAATGCGGGCAAGCACTGGATCCTGTGCATTGGCTTCTTCTTCATCAGAGAAATACATACGGGTGTGCAGCCCCATATTAATACCGCGTGCCACAATCCATAAAGTGACATGAGGTGCCATCACGCGCCCGTCTTTAAACGCCACTTTGCCGGGCTTGATGGTTTCAAAGGTAAATTCGCCTGTATCCATATCGGCGGGGCAACGCCCCCAGCCTTTGAAGTTTTCATCAGCGGTACCGTTGGTTTCAACCGGACTATTATAAAGCCCTTGCTCATCGGCTTGCCAGATTTCGATCAAAGCGTCTTTCATGACAGCGCCCATACCGTCAAAAACACGGCCTGTGATGGTAATGTGTTCGCCGCGGGTCTTGTCATTCACAAGTGATCCGGAACCGAGATCATCTTTGAAAATTCCGTGAATGCCGACAAAATTCGGTGTCAGACCGATATGTACGTAAGGCCCAGCTGTTTGCGAGGCTGTTTCTTTTAAATAACCGAGTGGCTGAACCATGTTAGTTTCCTTCCATGCGGTTTTCAAACATGGTCGACCGGCGACCACGCAAGGTAATATCAAACTTATAGGCACGCATATCCATCGGCATGGTCGCATTCATATCGAGTGCGGCAATCAGTCTTTCAATTGCTGCTTTATCCGGTATTGTGGTAACGATCGGGCAGCGCCAGATCATCGGATCGCCTTCAAAATACATCTGCGTAATCAGACGCTGCGAGAAGCCGGAGCCAAAGATCGAAAAATGGATATGTGCTGGTCGCCAGTCATTCACGCCATTTGGCCACGGATAGGCACCGGGTTGAATGGTTTTGAACCAGTAATAACCGTTTTCATCGGTGATGGTGCGGCCAACGCCACCAAAATTCGGGTCAATCGCTGCCAGATAGCTGTCTTTTTTGTGGCGGTAGCGTCCGCCCGCATTGGCTTGCCAAAATTCGACCAAAGCACCGGCAACGGGACGGTTGTTTTCGTCCAGCACACGGCCATGCACTAAAATACGCGGACCAATCGCCATTTCACCTGGGCGGGCATAATTGAGGATCAGGTCATTATCCAGTTCATTGAGCATATTATGGCCAAAGACTGGGCCGGTAATTTCACTCTTTGTGCCTTCTAAGGACAGGAGTGCGCGGGTTGGCGAACGCAAGACTGATGTTTTATATTGGGGCGTATAGGCTGGCGCATGAATTGAATGATCGCGCCCGTAAAAAGCCCCGTTGTCCGGTTTCATATTTTTCACGATTGTTCCCCTCCCGCTTCTTCCATTCCCCGATAGGTTGTTTTCGCAATTTTAAAAGCGTGGTTTGATGCCGGAACGCCTGCATAGATAGCGACATGCATCAAGGCTTCACAAACATCTTGTTTTGTGGCGCCCGTATTGACGGTTGCACGAATATGCATGGCCAGTTCTTCATCCTGACCGAGCGCTGCCAGCAAAGCAATTGTGACAATCGAGCGCTCACGTTTGGTCAAGCCTTCGCTTGCCCAGACTGTGCCCCATGCCGATTCCGTAATCAGTTGCTGAAACTGACGATCCATATCGTTGATTAATGCCGAAGCACGATCAACATGGTCATCACCAAGCACTGATCTGCGCACTTGCATCCCAAGCTCATAGCGCGAAGACGACGCGGAATTCTCGGCCATGGGTTATTCTCCGTTTCAGATATTTTTTATGAATTTCGAGATGGTGTCGGCAAAAACCTGCGGCTGTTGCACACAAGGAATGTGTCCGCATTGGTCAAGCATGATGAATTCAGCTGCCGGAATGAGATCAGCCATTTCCTGCACAAGTGTGGGTGGGGTGGCGCCATCCTGATCACCGGCAATGCATAAGGTCGGCACTGAAATCAACTGAGCTTCTGCGGTGTAATCTGCATGTGCCAAGGCTTCACAGGTGGCGGTGTATCCATCAACCGGCTGGCGGGTGAACATATTGCAATAGGTGGCAAAGGCAGCATTATCGTCGGTTCGGAAAGTCGGGGTGAACCAGCGTTCCATTGTCGGCGCCAATACGCTGCTCAAACCGTTTTGGCGAATAGCATCAATGCGTGTGCGCCACATATCGGCAGTGCCGATTTTATGGGCTGTGTTGGAAAGAATGAGTGCCTCTACAAGCTCCGGCTTTTTGGCAAATACCGCTTGAGCAATCAAACCGCCAACCGAAAGACCGCATAAGATGACACGATCAAGGTTCAATGCAGTGAGCAATGCGATCAGATCGTCAGCGAGCTGGTCAATTGTATAAGGTGTGGCACCAGTATCAGAAAGACCGTGCCCACGCTTGTCGTAAGTCAGCAGCAAATATTCGCCAGCCAATGTTGTCTTCACATCATCCCAAATCCGCATATCTGTGCCGAGCGAATTGATGAATACAATTGTCGCATCGGATGCGTGATTACGCTCGGGCTTTGCGAGCGCGTAATGGGTGGTTTGATTGTTTAGACGAATAAATTGCACTGATTGTCTCCTCACGATTTTAATCTGGCGCTTTCATCTGGTTAAGTAAAATGATATTAACGCGTATATTCATAACTGGGAGGTTATGTGAATATGGTCAGCAACCGTATCAAGTTCCGTCATTTGCACACATTTGTGGAAGTCGCACGTCAGAAAAGTGTGATGAAAGCGTCGCAAATCCTGCATGTCAGTCAGCCTGCTGTCACGAAAACAATGCGTGAGCTTGAGGAAATTTTAGGTGTTCCTTTGTTGGAGCGTGACGGGCGCGGCATTAAAATTACCCGTTTTGGTGATGTCTTTTTGCGCCATGCCGGAACAGCCCTAACGGCGCTGCGGCAGGGTTTTGATTCTGTGTCGCAGGAGGTGGACGGTTCGGGCCCGCCAATTCGCATTGGCGCTTTACCGACCGTTTCCACCCGCATCATGCCGCGCGCGATGAGCTTGTTTTTGTCGGAGAAAACTGGCAGCCGCATTAAAATCGTCACCGGTGAAAATTCGGTTCTGTTGGAGCAATTGCGCGTTGGTGACTTGGATTTGGTCGTCGGACGTTTGGCGGCACCGGAAAAAATGACAGGATTTTTCTTTGAGCATTTATATTCGGAAAAAGTCTTGTTTCTGGTGCGTGCCGGACATCCACTGGCACATGAAAACACGCTGATTTTTGATCATATCGCTCAGTTTCCGGTGCTGATGCCAACGCGAAAATCAATCATTCGCCCCTTTGTTGACCGTTTGTTGATCGCCAATGGCATCGGTGCTTTGCCGATCCAGATTGAGACGGTGTCGGATGCTTTCGGTCGCGCTTTCGTACGCGAAAGTGATGCGGTCTGGATTATTTCTGAAGGGGTTGCTGCCGCGGATGTGGCGGAAGGTAAACTGGTGCCGCTTGATATTGATACGGATGAAACCAAGGGGCCGGTGGGGCTGACTATGCGCACCGATATGACGCAATCAGCCGCCTTGCAAATTCTGATCCAGACAATTCGCGAAGCGGCTGAAAATGTTTAAAAAGCTTAAAGTTTCGCCGCTAAGATAGCAGCGCCGCTTTGTTTGATTCTGGCTTTGCCGCTAAAATAGCGGCGCCGCCGGCAGCTTGCACAGCGAGGCTACCGCAGATAATGCCTTCACTGAGTGCCGCTTCAAGCCCGACACCTTGCATCCAGCTATCGATAAAGCCTGCATTAAACGCATCACCGGCACCGGTTGTATCCACAACGGTGACCGCTTCTGCTGATTTATGCAATTGCAGATCGCCAGCCTTCAGCCATGCACCATCCGCTCCGCCTTTGAGCACCACACAGGGGAAATGTTCGGCTAGCGCATTTAAGGCTGCAAACGGATCTTTATGGCCGGTGATCGCCAGTGCTTCTTCCTGGTTGGGCAAGAAAATATCTGCCCCCTTACAAGCATTCAGCAATGCCGGATCATAGATCAGCGTTTCATCCCAGCTTGGATCAAGCGAAACCGTCAGCCCTTTAGCCTTGGCGCGCGTAATCAGGTCTGGGATTTCATGCAAAGTGGCATATTCTGCAATATGCAGATGGCCAGCATCACTCCAGTTTAATGCGTCTTCAAGCGTAGCTGGCAGCGCAGTACCGGCGCGGCGTGAAAGAAAGGCTCGGTCATTATCAACGACACTTGCGACAGTGACCTGTGGGCCGGCAGTCACGCAGCGTTCCAGAAAGCGCAGATCAGCACCGGCGGCTTCCAGTTCCGGCAGAATACCGACGGATAGCGGATCAAGCCCGAGACGTGCCAGCAATGCGCAAGCTCGTCCTTTGTGGGCAAGGTGAGCGGCGGTGATAAACGCGCCGCCCCCTGCAGCAATATTCATATCTTGTGCAAATGTTTCCTTGCCGAGTTCAGGAAGTGCATCCAGACCGGTGAAAATCAAATCACAATATATGCGTCCGATGCTTAAGACAGCCGACCTTACACCTGATGAACAGGGTGATGATGCAGAACTCATAGTCGGCCTAAGCTTTTCTCGGTTTTTGCATCAAACAGATAAAGGCTGCCGCTTGGTGCATGAACAGTCACGGTGCTGTCTGCTGCCGGAATGAACTTGGCTGGTGCGGTGGCGATCACTTCTGTGCCGTGAACACTCAAATGGATGAGTGTTTCAGGGCCCAAAGGTTCAACAGCCAGCACGGTACCGGTGAGGCTGATGCCGTTAGCCGGAGCAGTTTCACCATCAGCCAGTGCAATCAGATCATGCGGACGCACACCGATGAGAATGTCACCGCTTTCAGTGAATTCAACTGCATCGCCGGAACGACGGCCTTTGATGAGGTTCATCGAAGGGCTGCCGATAAAGCGGGCGGTAAACACATCAACCGGATTTTCATAAAGCTCGGTCGGTGTGCCTGTCTGCAGGATGTTGCCGTCTTTCATCACCACAATTCGGTCAGCCATGGTCATGGCTTCCACCTGATCGTGGGTCACGTAAACGGTGGTGGTTTTCAGGCGCTGATGCAGGCGTTTGATTTCAATGCGCATTTGGGCACGCAACTGTGCGTCCAGATTGGACAAAGGTTCGTCAAACAAGAATGCCGACGGATTACGCACCATCGCACGGCCAATGGCAACACGCTGACGCTGGCCACCTGAAAGGGCAGCAGGGCGGCGATCGAGATAAGGCTCCAGACCTAAAATCTTGCCGGCTTCTTCGATGCGCTTGTTCTTTTCTTCCTTCGAGAGTTTCGAAGTATAAAGACCAAAACCGATATTCTGGCGCACAGTCATATGCGGGTAAATCGCATAGTTCTGGAAAACCATCGCAATATTACGCTGCTTCGGATCACGTTCATTGACGACTTCATCACCGATTTTCAATGTGCCGCCGGAAATGTCTTCCAGACCTGCAATCATGCGCAAGGTGGTGGACTTACCGCAGCCGGAAGGGCCGACAAAAACCACAAATTCACCATCGGCAATTTGAAGATCAATGCCGCGGACAGCTTCAACATTGCCGTAGCGCTTTACCAGTTTTTCGAGTTCGATTGTGGCCATCAGCGTGTCTCCACCAATGTTTGGAATTTTTCATTGAGCGCGCGCGCGGCATTGGCCTCGTCGGCAGATTGTTTGGCAGTTTGAGCCGCAAATGCTTGGGCTGTTGCTTTATAATGGGCAAGAGCTTCCATCATTGGCTTGTCGGCCGGGCCGCCGGTACGATCACGGATGCGCACAAAATATTCAGGCGAAACCAGCTCTTCAAACTTGGAACGGTCAAAAGAAGGCTCTTTACCTGTTGCATGCTTGAATGCCTCCAGAAACGGTTCATAACCGTCTTGGGCCAGTCCGCCGCCTTTCGCAACAACGGCCTTGGCAACGGTTGCCGCAATTTCATGCGCCTGACGGAAGGAGAGGTCTTCGATACGCACCAGTGAATCTGCAAGCTCTGTAATGGTGATGCAGGAGCGGCGGATATTGTCTTGAACACGAGCTGGATCAATGCGCACAGCTTCGATGAAAGCTGCCAGCAAATCCAACACGCGGCTGGCGGTTGCAAAGGCTTCATAACCCATTTGTTGGGTTTCGCCTTCACTGTCATTCATATCGGTAAATGGTGTGTTGTGAATGACATCAAGAACCGTGCGGGCACGACCCATCGTCTGGCTGGACAAATGGCGCATATGTTCAATCGGTACCGGATTACGCTTCTGCGGCATGATGGAAGAAATTTGCACGAAAGCGTTTGGCACATACATTTGGCCAACTTCAAAACTTGTCCAGAACTGGAAGTCCTGAATAAGGCGGCCAAGATGGATGAACATCAACTCGATGGAAGAATAGGTTGAGGTGATGTAGTCGGAAGCTGCAATGCAGCTGTAGGAATTGCGCAAAGGCGCCGCAAAGCCCAAGAGTTCCGCAACACGCTCACGGTTGATCGGAAAGCCGGATGTGGTGATCGCCGCTGCGCCCATTGGCGACAGATTGACGATTTTGCGTGCCTCTGCAAAGCGCTCGATATCACGGATGAGCACTTCAATAGCGGCAGAGAGATAATGACCGAAAGTGGAAGGCTGTGCCGGCTGACCGTGGGTATAAGCCACAATCAGAGTTGCTTTTTCACGGGTCGCTGCACGGATCATCGCTTCCAGCAGGTTCTGTGCTTTGGCCATCAGGGCGTCAATGCGCTCTTTCAGGCCAAGTTTGAACAGAGTGTGGTCGATATCGTTGCGCGAACGTGCCGTATGTAGACGACCGGCAATATCGGCACCAAGACGGCTTTTTAGCTCTTTCTCAATCAGGAAGAAGAAATCTTCCACTTCACCGGTGTAAACAAGCTGAGACGGATCAACATCACGGTCGATAGCTTCCAATGCACCGGCAATGGCCGAAGCCTGAGTGCGATCCAGAATGCCGGTTTCCACCAGCATCACCAGATGGGCGCGGTCGATACGGCGGAAACCGTCGACATGGTGGGTTTTAGCGCCATCAAAGAGCGGTTTCAGAACCGTTTCTTTATAGGTCGGATCAGGAAAGACGCTTTTGTCGTTCAAGCGTGGATCTAGGTCTGACATGATTTATCCTTTCAGTCCGGCAAGCATCACACCGCGCACGATGTAGCGTTGCAGCACGAGGAAGACCAACAGGGTCGGCAGCGTCGCAATCGCAGCACCTGTCATGATCATTTCCCATTGGATGGATTGTTCAACCGCAAAGCTCGAAAGACCAACCGGCAAGGTGTAAAGTTCTTTGCTGGTGGTGACGATCAGCGGCCAGAAGAAGGCTGTCCAGTTACCGAGGAAGGTAAAGATGGCGAGTGCCGAGAGCGCAGGGGTGACAAGCGGCATGGCCACTTTCCACCAGATTTGGAACTCGTTGAGACCATCGACGCGTGCAGCCTCCAGGAAGTCATCCGGCACACCTTCAAAGAACTGTTTCATCAGGAAGGTTCCGAAAGCAGTCATCAGGCCCGGGAACATAATGCCCCAATAACTATCGAGCCAGCCGAGCTTTGATGACATGACATACCAAGGAATAACCAACATTTCTGTCGGGATCATCAGTGTCGACAGAATGGCGATGAAGATGAAGTTACGGCCGCGGAACTTGAACTTCGCCAATGTGTAACCGACGAGACTGTCAAAAAACACGTTGGAAAGCGTGACGACGACTGCGACAAACATCGAGTTGAAAAACCAGCGCAGGAAGCGTCCGTCAGCCAGAATGGTGACATAGTTCTGGAATGATGGTGCGGCAGGGATCAGACGCAAATCATAAACCTGACTGGCTGTTTTCAGCGATGTTGAAAACATGAATGCCAGCGGAATAACCATGATTACGCCGCCGATGAACAATAATGTCCATGTCAGCACACGGCCTGGTCTGACGTTTTTGTAATTGATTGAGGGCGATTGAACAGTGGTACTCATTTCTTTTCCCTCAAAATCCAGAGCTGTAAGAGCGATACGAAAAGCAGGATGGTGAACAGGACAACTGTCTGTGCTGCGGCATAACCCATCGCATAAGATGAGAAGGCCGTTTGATAAATCATCAGCACCAATGGTTTGGTCGAGCCAAGCGGGCCGCCCGGATCATTGGTGGTCATGTTGTAGACCTGATCGAAGATACGTAAGAATCCGATTGAGGAGAAAACAACCAGAAATACGGTTGTCGGCTTCAGGAGCGGAATGGTGATTTTGCGTAAAATGGCCCATTCACCCAGACCGTCAATGCGGGCTGCTTCGTAGAATGTGTTCGGAATAGCGCGCAGACCGGCCATGAAGATGATGATCTGGAAGCCGAGGCCAGCCCAGATCGATGTCACCATGATGGATGGCAATGCCTGTTCAACCGAACGGATGAAACCTTGCTGCGGAATACCAACCAGCGCCAGCGCATTATTGATGACGCCGATGGGGGCAGGCTGGTAGAACCAGCGCCAAACCCATGCCATTGCGGCAGCGGTGGTCAGATATGGCAGGAAATAAAGGCCACGGATCAGGCCATGCATAAAGCGGACGCGATCTAAGTAAAACGCAATCGTAAAGGCCAGAATGAGGCTGATAGGGGTACCGATCAGCAAATAGCTGAATGTGTTTTTAAACACTTTCCAGAATTGCGGATCAGAAAAAAGCTTGGTGTAGTTGGCGAAACCGATGAATTTTGGCGGCTTCATCAAATTCCAGTCCGTCAATGAAAGCCAGAAAGCCTCAATTGTCGGATAAAACCGGATAACCGAATAAAACAGGATGGGGAGGGCAAGGAAGCTCCAAACCCAGATCAACCGTCTTACCCGCATGGGGAAGCGGTTCCAAAAAGTGTCATCCGGTCGGGCTGTTGTCACAGTCATGGCTCACAATACCTTTTGGTATGGTTCGGGATAAGCGTAATATTTTACTAGAGCGTTTTGCATTTAATCTGATCCATTGCACTCGCTCTGCCTCATTGTTTTTAACGCATGTCACTATCCCAAAACCGGTGTCCACTTTTGGGAGACATGCTTTAAAAGCAGACGCAAATTTATGAATTAAAATGTAGCGTGGACTTCAATATTGAAGTCCACGCTTTCTATTTTGCAGTCTTATTGTGCGTCGTCGATTACAGTCTGCTCAGCTTTTGCAGCCTGAGCGAGTGAATCTTTGGTCGGCTGCTTTTCAAGTGCCACGCGGTTGACCATGTCAATTGCGGTCTGGCGCTGGGCTGCTTCATCCACAAACATGGTGGTGTGAGCATAGTCCAGACCTTTGAGGAACGGACCATAGATCGGGTCTGCCAGATTTTTCTCGGTCTGAGCCGCAGAACGGCGTGCAGGCAATTCGCCGACTTCCTCCAGCCAGATTTCCATCGCTTCCGGTGAGGAAATATAGTTGAGGAATTTTTCAGCGGCGACCAGCTTTTCACCCGTCACACCGGAACCGATACCATTGGCAAAATAGCTGGCATAGTTTGAACGAACACCTTCAGCATTAGCCGGAAGTTCGGTTACACCCCATTCAAAGCCTTCGATGGTGCGAAATGAACCCAGACGGAAAGTACCGTCAATCGTCATTGCAGCCATACCGGCACGGAATGCAGCTTGACCTTCATCCATGAATTTCTGTTCACTGACCTTATGTTCAAGCTGCAGGTCAGTGTAGAATTTCAGAGCCTTGTCACCGGCTTCGGTGTCATAAGCCACTTTGCGGTCATTGTCGGTGTAAGGCACGCCGCCAAATTGACGAACCAGCACTTCACGCCACCAATGGTGATCCTGACCAGCCATATCCATGGTCACGCCAACAGTGGTGAGGTTGCCCGCACCATCACGCTTGGTGGTTTTCTTTGCCGCTTCAACAAATTCTTCCAGCGTCTGTGGTGGATTGTTTGGATCAAGACCGGCTTCTTCAAACAATTTCTTGTTGTAGAATACGGCCAATGAACGAACCGCAGTCGGCAGACCATAATATTCATCGCCGCGCTTCATAGCATCGGTGATGGAGAAGAAATCTGCTTCGATTTTATCGTGCGGAAATGTTTCTTTTGACAGCGGTTGCAGAATGTCGCCAGCTACGAATTTGTCGAGCCAGCCATAGAAAAGCTGCATGACATCAGGGGTCTTGCCGGCCATTTTGGCAGCGATAACTCGCGTCTGATAATCATCATAAGGGAATGTGGTCTGTTTGACTTTGATATCTGGATTGGCTTTTTCAAAATTTGCGATCAGCTTGTCCATAGCTTTAACGCGGGTTTCGAAAATATACTGCCAATATTCAATTTCAACAGCCTGAGCTGCATTAAAAGCCATCGTGCTGAAACCAGCAACCAAGCTCGCAAACATAAGTTTACGCATATTAGAACCTCCCTAAGCGCCGCCTCGCTTTTTTTTGATTGCGAAGAGGATGCTGAACCAATTGCCCGGAACCTTCATTCCAGTGTTGTAAATGAACGGACTTCAACTGTCGCAACTTGAACAATATACTATTCCGTCACTTATTTCTTCCGCAGAACATTTGTTCGCATGCTTGCGTTAATGTGCTACAGAAAACACCAAAGTGTTAGTCCTTACGGTTCCCTATAAAACATGGTTTTGTCAATAAGATAATTTACTTGAATTAATCTATTGCTGTGTTTGAGGTATTTGCGCTATCACTTTTTCAGGGGATAGCAGGGTGAATAGAATGGTTTTCCAGCTCGATAATGATCAACAAACAACCCATCAGATCACTCTGGGTAAAAATCCGGAGAGGATTCGCGATCATAATCGTCGCGTGGTTTTAGATGTCGTCCGCCAGCATGGCTCATTGGGGCGTATGCATATTGCGCGCCTTACCCATCTGACCGCACAAGCTATCGCCAATATTGTTGACGAACTGGTCAGTGAAAACCTATTGATGCAGACGGGGCGTTTGCGCGCCGGACGCGGACAGCCACCCAAGCAATTTGCGGTTAATCCTGATGGTGCGATGACGATCGGGATTGAAATGGCTTCCGATCATATGGTGACAACAGTGCTTGATCTTGCCGGTCAGCCACGCTTGCGCCGTATCATCCCGGTGAAAGACACCAGCCCCGCAGAGCTTTCCAAGCAGTTTGCAAGTGAAATTGCTGAAATAAAACAAAGTTTTACTGCGCCTTTGCTGGGCGTTGGTGCTGTGATGCCGGGGCCTTTTGATGTGGAAGGCATGACTTCCGTGGGGCCCACAACTTTGCCCGGTTGGGCAGAAATTGATGCGTCCGCTTTTTTAAGTGAAGCCTGTGGCGAGACAGTTATCATTGAAAATGATGCGTCCGCTGCGGCCGTGGGCGAGCGTTTATTTGGTGCCGGACATAGTATTTCCAGCTTTGCGATGATTTATTTCGGTGGCGGTATCGGCCTTGGCATGATTGTGGACGGCATGCCGTTTCGCGGTGCTTTCGGCAATGCGGGCGAAATCGGTCATGTGGTTGTTTCGCCTTTGGGGCGCTCATGTGCCTGCGGGCAGCAGGGCTGTCTTGAGCGCTATGCGTCGCATTATTCGCTCTGTGAAGCGCTGCATCAGGCAGGCATTGAAAACACTGAATTTGATGATCTGGTCGAGCTCTATAAAAAGAAAAATCAGGTTCTTATGCACTGGATTCATGAGGCCGCCGCCCATTTGGCACCGATGATTGCAATGATCGAAAATATTCTGGATCCGCAGACCGTCATTTTAAGCGGTATGCTGCCGGATTCGATTTTGCAGGAACTGGTGACGCAAATGGGAGCGCTGCCGATTTCGGTGGCAAGCCGTCAGAAACGGGTGATGCCGCGGGTGATTCTCGGGGCAACCGGTCAGTACACAGCAGCTTTGGGCGCTGCTGCTTTGCCGCTATTCGAGGTTATGACGCCGAAGCTTGATACGGCGACTGATCTTTAAAAACTAAATATCTGGAGGACTACTATGCTTGACGCGCGTCAAAAAATTGAAAAGCAGATGGCTGCACCAGCATTAGTGCGTCTGCATCGCAGCCTAAGCCGTTTGCAATCAACCGTTACCATGATGAATACCGGCGCGCATCCCGATGATGAGCAAAGCGGAATGCTGGCATATTTGCGTTTTGCATTGGGCATGCGGGTAATTATCGGTTGTTCCACCCGCGGCGAGGGCGGACAGAATGTGCTGGGGCCTGAGCGCAGCGGTGCTTTGGGTGCGGTGCGCAGCCGTGAACTGGAAGAAGCCGCACGTGCCATTGACAGTGACGTGACATGGCTTGGTCATGGCCCGCAAGACAGGATCCATGATTTCGGCTTTTCCAAAGATGGCGACGGCACTTTTATGCATTGGGGCGAAGACCGCACCATTGAGCGCCTTGTCCGTGCTTATCGCACCGATCGTCCGGATATTGTGATCCCGACCTTTCTTGATGTTCCGGGGCAGCATGGCCATCACCGCGCGATGACACGCGCGGCTGAAAAAGCGATTCATTTGGCTGCCGACCCTAAAGCCTATCCGGAGCATTTTGATGAAGGTCTGAGCGTTTGGCAGGTAGGCAAATATTATCTGCCTGCATGGACTGGTGGCAGCAATGGCTATTATGATGATGAAGTGCCGCCGCCAACAGCTACTGTCACGATACGCGCTGAGGGGCGCGATGTTGCAACCGGCGCCGATTATGCTCGTATCGGTGAATGGTCACGTTATTACCATGCCAGCCAAGGCATGGGCTATTGGCCGGAAAATCCAAAGCAAGAATGGCCGCTGTACCTGTTGCTGAATAGCGTTAAAACACGCAGCGAAACATCGGTGCTGGATGGTTTACCTGCCAATTTGGAACAATTGGCGTCATTCTCCGGATTGTCGGCAAAAACTGTCAGCAGTTTGCGTGATGCGCAGGATGCACTTGATCATGCGATTTCGGCCTTTCCTGATCGCGGTGCGATTATGGCGTGTTTGGTTGAAGCAGCAAAAGCCATTGAAACCGCGCGCGAACATGCTTCAGCTGAATTTTTAAAACTGCATGATCATCGCCTGACCAGAAAACTGATGCAAATTCATCATGCGCTTTTTGAAGCCGCAGATCTGTTTGAAAATGCGGCTTTAACTTCACGTACCTTAACGCCGGGGCAGGCAACCGAGTTGAAGGTCAGCCTCAGTGATGAGCATCGCCGCTATAAAGTGCGCGTTGATGCGGTTTTCCCTGATCGTGTTGAAGTTATTGCGACCGGACAAAATGGCAGATATTTCAATTTTGATGTGATTGCCGAAACTGAAGCTGCATTTTCACCTGTTTTTGAGCCGAATTGGACATCGCTGCAAGGCAATGGTCAGGCGCATATTGTATTGAGTGCGGATTTCTCCGGTTATCAGGCTAATGCGCAATTTGATCTCGAAGAGCCTTTTGCTGTCCTTCCTGCAAGTTCGCTGACCCTTGATCCGCCAGCCTTTATTTTGGCCATACAAGATAAGACTACTGAAAATTTGACGACGCGTATGACCATCAATGGTGCACAAGCACCAGTGCGGTTCAGTGCGCCGGCAGGTTGGAACGTGAGCCAAGAAGGCGAACAAGTGACACTGGCGCGGCCTGAAAAGACCGAGCAAGGCTTGTTGCGTTTTACGCCGCAAATTGATGGACGTGATGCTTTTAAAGTGGATCGTATCAGTTATCCGCATATTGGTGCGGTGAGCTATCGCGAGCCGGAATTGTTGCAGGTGTTGGCGCTTGATCTGACGCTGCCGAAGAGGGCCAAAATCGGCTATGTCGGTGGCGGTGCGGATCGTGTGGGTCTGTGGCTTTCACGCATGGGACTTGATGTCACCATGCTGAATGAGAAGCATTTTGCAGGTGATCTGTCGCAATTCACCACCATTGTCGTTGGTATTTTTACCTTTGGTTTGCGCAAAGACTTGGCGGCAGCCACTGCTAAACTCCATGATTTTGTGCATAAAGGCGGCCATTTGGTTACTTTGTATCATCGTCCATCAGATGGCTGGGTGCCGGAAACAACGCCGCCGCTGCGTCTGAATATCGGCACACCTTCTTTACGCTGGCGTGTGACCGATCCGGCCTCAGATGTGACGATCTTGCAGCCGGAGCATAAATTGCTCAAAGGTCCAAACCATATTGACATGAATGATTTTGACGGTTGGGACAAAGAGCGCGGACTTTATTTCATCTCCGGATGGGATGATGCCTATGTACCGCTTTTATCCATGCACGATGCCAATGAGCAGCCATTGTTTGGCGCATTGCTGAGTGCGGAAATTGGTCAGGGGCGCCATACGCATACAAGTCTTGTTTTGCATCATCAGCTCGACAAACTGGTGCCGGGCGCTTTCCGATTGGTGGCCAATCTTGTTCAACCGGCCTGAGACGGCAACCGATAACTCACGCGTGAAAAACGCAACATCGGGCAAAAACTCGACCGGAGAGGCCATTATTTGGTCTCTGGCGGATATGCTGCTGGTTGCCGGTGCTATGTCGGCACTGGTGAAGGCGCAAGGTGTCGCTTATCCGGCCTTTCAGCTGGTTTTCATCCGTGCGCTGATCGGGTTGATCTTCATTCTGCCGCTCATTTGGCGTGAGCGGCAACAGATGCTGCATATTCGCCATCCGTGGCGTAATCTCACCCGCATTGTTTGTAATGCGATTGCATTAACGAGCCAGTTTTTTGCCTATGCGCTGATGCCGCTGGTGGTGGTCAATGCTTTAAGTTTTTCCAGGCCGCTCGTCACTATGCTGATGGCTGTGGTGATGTTGTCAGAAAAAGTGAGCCGTATTCAATGGATCGGCGCCGGTATCGCCTTTGGCGGTGTGCTGATCATGCTCAATCCAAGCGGAGGTTTCGTCTGGAGCGTCGGCTTGGCGGCGATTGCCATCAATGTGGTGTTTGGATCGCTGGCTACCATTCAGACGCGTCAGCTTCGTGAAGAAAGTACTACGGTGATGATGGTGTTTTATACGGTTGGCTTGGTGGTACTGACCGCCATTCCGGCGATCATGACTTGGCAGCCGGTGAAGGCAATGGATTGGATACCGCTGATTGGCATCGGATTGCTGGCGCAAGCCGGGCAATATTGTTTCTTGCGCGCTTATCGTTTGGCAGATGCCAGTGTGTTGGCACCGATCAGTTATCTTTCAATCGTGGTGATGGCGATTACCGGTTATGTATTTTTTGGTGATGTGCCGGAACTGAAAATAATTATTGGTTCTGCCATTGTGCTCTGCTCATTACAATTGACCTCAGTTTTGGAGCGTCGAGCTAAGAAAAAAAATTAAGATCATATTACAAGCAGTCACGATTTTGTTATAAGAATATAATCCTTTTGCTGCAAAACCGGGCTTTTTTAGATCAAAAATACTTCAATTTTTATGTATATTGATCAAGTTTTTGCAGAATTTATTGACTTTCTTAAACTATTTACCTACTTGACCAAGAGATGGGCCATGCATCGAACCTCCCCCGGATTGCATGGTTGAAACCATTTTTGTCAAATGAAGCTAAGTAAGTTTCTTACTAGTTCCGAGTTTGGAGCAGAAAATTGAAAATTTCTACATTGTTCGCTACAGCTGCGATTGCTTTCGCAGCAACCACCGCATCTGCACTGGCTGCAGATTTTGAAGTTAAGATGCTCAATAAAGGTGAAGGCGGCGATATGGTTTTTGAACCAGCGCTCACCAAAATTGCTGTTGGCGACACAGTTACTTTTGTGCCTTCTGACCCTTCACACAATGCTGAAAGCATGAAGGACATGATGCCAGAAGGTGGCACCACCTTTAAGGGCAAGATCAACAAGGAAGTAAAAGTTACTTTTGATAAAGAAGGTGTTTACGGCGTTAAGTGCCTGCCACACTTTGCAATGGGCATGGTCGCTCTCGTTGTTGTTGGCGATGACCTGAGCAATCTTGATACAGCTCCAAATGCGAAAATGCCTCCTAAGGCAAAAGAGCGTATGCTGCCATTGCTTGAACAGGCTGCTGCCAAGTAATTTTCACAGTGTTGTAGTGAAAATGCCGGAAGATGATAGTCTTCCGGCATTTTTTTTGAAACAAATTTCAATTTTTATTATAAATTTCTGATCTATTTTGTTTTTCATAGTGCTTATACGACGCTATAGTTCTATAGCTGGTTCAGGGGTATTTCAAAAATCGATTGAGGGCAGTCTATCAAAATGGTTGCTGCCGGGTGAGGCTCATTGAGTGATAGAATAACTGATGCGTCGCAACAATCTGCGCCGGATATAAATGCGGGCAGATTATTATTGTCACTTGCGGCAGTGATTGCGACTGCGGCGGTCTTCGGTCTGACATATAGTCTCACGGCACCTCTGGTAGCCATGTCCTTGACAGAGCAGGGCGTGACTGAAACTCTTATCGGCATTAATGCAGCAATGCACGCGCTTGGTGTGCTTTGTGTCGCTCCTATATTGCCGCGATGGGCAAGTCGCTATGGAGCGCGCAGGCTCATTATTGTCGCTCTCGTCATGACGGCCGTTCTCTTGGCATTGTTTCCGGCCATGCCGAGTTTTTGGCTATGGTTTCCGCTGCGTTTTGGTCTAGGCATAGCTGCCGAAATCCTGTTTGTGCTTACTGAAACATGGGTGAGCGAGTTGAGTACCGATGCCACGCGCGGTCGCATTATGGCTACCTACACCGCCTTTCTGTCATTGGGATTTGCGGGCGGGCCGCTGATTTTGTCTTTCACCGGTGTTGATGGTGTTTTGCCGTTTTTCATTGGCAGCTGTGTTGCTTTGTTGGCACTTATTTTTATCAGTTATCGCCATATTCAAATACCGGTTATGCAAAAGACCCATAATCTGAATTTGCTGCGTTATATGCGTGCAGCACCTATTGCGATGGGCACAACAGGTTTAAATGCCGGTATTGAAACGGCGGGCTTGTCATTTTTATCGCTTTACGCGGTGCACCTTGGCTGGAGCGAACAGGGCGGCACCCATTTGATTACGATTTTGATGGTCGGCGCTATTTTACTGCAGCTGCCGATTGGTTGGATTTGTGACAAGATGGATCGTTTCCGCTTGATGGTGATTTTAAGCGTCTTGTCGATTGCAGGCGCTCTTTTCTGGCCATTGATCTTGCAGGCAGGTTGGGTTGCTTATCCCGCCTTGTTTATCTGGGGTGGTGTTTTTGTAGGGATCTACACCACCATGCTGGCAATTATCGGCAGCAAGTTCCGCGGCACCGATCTGGTCGGCATTTATGCCGCAATGGGTCTGTTTTGGGGTGCAGGCGCCTTGTTCGGCCCGACGTTGGCAGGCATCTCAATGGACATCACAACACATGGTTTGCCGCTTTTTGTCGGCGCGGCTTGTGTCGTATTTCTCGGGTTTATTTTATTTATTGGCCGATTTGCAAAGAATACGGATGAGGCGACAACGTGGTAAGGATTATGCTGCTTTTGCTGGGGCGCGATATTATCCAGCATCATTGGAGAAAATTGTGTGTTGTCGGCATCCTCTGGTTCATTGCCGGATTGGCGATTTTTATTGATGCGATTGATGGTAAAACGCTCATTCCCTCATATGCATTTGGTTACTTCCTGTTGCCGGAAGCCATTGTCAGTGTGATCGCTGCCTTTGGCAGTCAAGGTACCGCCAAACAGATGCGCCTCTTTCAGGGGATTTTGCTCTTTGTTTTAGCCATTTTAATACTGATGTCGTCCTTTGCCGCCAATTTCATATTGGCGATGATTTTTGGCTTTTGCTTTTTGGTTGATGGCGGCATGCGTATCGGCAGCGCATATGTGGTGCGCTATTCTCGCTGGAAGGCGGGCGTGGTTGCCGGTGTTATAGAAATTATTCTGGCGATTTTTGTGCTTCAACCTTGGCCGACCTGGTATGAGGGGACAATTGGTTGCAATGTAGGCGCAGTGATGATGATGGCGAGTGTGGGTGTTATCAGCATTGCAGTTCGTATCCGCCGTTTGCATCCTGGCGCATCAATCACCTCTTTGTTCAGAGGGGAACTGACGCTCTTTAACGGCGAATATGTTGAAGAAACAGGTGAGACAACACGCGGTGATCTGATCGTACATGTCTGGACGCCAACTGGTAATGCCACCACCCCGCTGCGCCAGCGCGCGATCAACCGTTATATTGCGGCTGTCGATGCAGAAGGAGTGATCTCCACTGGACACGCAGCATTGGAAGTGCAGCCTGATATTTATATCAGCCATTATCCGGCTGTTGAAATTGATCGCTCACCGGATGAGTTTGGTCGGATTTTACGTGCAACCGTTGATAATGATGTGCCGGGTCGCTTTTTGACGTCTTATCGTGAGGAGGCTGATGGCTGGTGTGAATCAACTGTCAAAGTGCATCTGGTTGGTGCTGATATACAAAAATTGCGTAGCTACTGGAAGCGCTATAGTCAGGATACTACCTATAATCTGACCAACCGTAATTGTTCTTCATCGGTGGCGAATGCACTGGATGCGGCTTTTGAAGGTGGTTTTCGTGAGCGTCGCTGGCCGCTTTTGTCGGCACTTGGTGCCATTTCCTATCCGGAATTATGGGCTGCCGGACTGATGCGCCAACGTGCCGAAACCATGGCATGGACACCGGGTTTGGTGCTCGATTATGCGCGCGCTTTAAGTGCTTTGGTCAATCCGCCGGTCAGTACATGGCGACGGTTGTTTCGCCTTAAAAGTGCAAGTCATTAGGATATAAAAAGCGGGCTTTAAAGCCCGCTTTTTATTTAGCTTTATTTTATGCCGAGATAGCAAGGCTTCCCTTTGGATCGGGTATAACCACAATCTTGCTGCCGTCGCGCACATTGTCATAAAGATGGATGACATCCTGATTGAGCATGCGGATACAGCCGGAAGATACCGCCTTGCCGATGGTCCATGCTTCAGGCGAACCGTGAATACGGTAGATGGTGTCGCGCCCGTCTTTATGGATATAGAGTGCGCGCGATCCGAGCGGGTTTTTCAAGCCCGGCCCCATACCACCGTTCTTGATACTGTATGGTTCCAAAGCTGGCTGGCGGGCAACCATTTCATCCGGTGGCGTCCAGCGTGGCCATTTGCGCTTATAGGCAATGATTGCATGGCCTGACCATGCATAGCCGTCACGGCCAACGCCGATTCCGTAGCGCATGGCGCGGCCGTTATTCAGCACATGGTAGAGATATTTATTCGGGGTATCGACAATCACTGTGCCGGGTTTTTCATCAGTGAAATAATCAACTTCTGTGCGCCAGTATTTTTGCGGCACTTTCGAGACATCAACCGCAGGGATCGGGAAGTCTTCATAAGGGAGTGCCTCATACATCGGCGGAACTTCAGCCTTGGCGGTTTTGGCTGGTGTTAAATCTGCTGCGGGGCGCATATCGGGATTGGTTGAAACGCAACCTGAAAGCGTAATGGCACTGGCACCAATCAGAAAATTTCTGCGGGTCAAAAGCTGTGTCATGTTTTGTTTTTTATTCTTCATCGGGCTTTCACTTTAAATTCAAAACGCAAGTCTGTGCTTGGGATTGCGGC
The DNA here is from genome assembly GCF_044987585.2 of Paenochrobactrum sp. BZR 201-1. Classification (NCBI taxonomy): domain Bacteria; kingdom Pseudomonadati; phylum Pseudomonadota; class Alphaproteobacteria; order Hyphomicrobiales; family Brucellaceae; genus Paenochrobactrum; species Paenochrobactrum sp. BZR 201-1. Next base: position 245,995 of record NZ_JBJDRZ020000005.1, read on the forward strand.
TAACAAGCCGGAGCAAGCTTAAGTGAGCCTTAAGATAAGGACAGCTTATGGCCGAAAAAACAGACAGCAGATGATAGTGACTTTTATGTCACGAATAGCGTTGCGTTAATGACACAGTATTGGTGTGATTATGGTTAAGGAAAGATGAATGATGCCTGCAAAGCGCTCGCTGCTTAAAATAAAGAACCTTGATTGCCATTGTCTTTAGCAGCTGCTGTAGGTCGCTTTGGCCTTGATGGCGTAACAGATTTAGGCGGTTGAGAAACCACCGGCATACCGTCTTTATGTGCAGTTGCGCCCACTTCCCCATCAGCAAAACGCAAGTTCAACAAGGCGCCATCATCGATACTGGCAGCACGTTTGAGGGGGTGACCTTCTTTATCGAAAACAATTGCAAAGCCACGTTCCAGCACACTCTCATGCGACAGTGTCCGCATCAAACGTTCCAGCTCCTGACAGCGTCGTTTGATACGCTCAACGCGCAATCCGATGGCTTGATCGCGGCGGCGATCCAATTGGCCAAGCGCTACTTTATATTGGCTTATTTCGCGCAAGATAGGCTCGGCATTTAAACGTTCGACGCGATAGGCATAAGATGTGCGGCGTTCGCGCAAATAACTTGCCAAAGCGCGCGGCAGGCGTTCCTTCAGTTGCGTGGTCGTACGTTTGTGTTCCGCAATTTTACGGCGCAGCAGAAGTGGTGAAAACTGACGTGCCAATCCATCCAGCTGCATCTTTTTATGCTGGGTCAGTGTTTGTAGGCTGCGCTCAAGACGGCTGCTGATCTCATCAAAATGGCGACGCGGCATTGCCAGTAATTGATCGGCATTGGGCATGGCACGACCAAGCGCACGTTGCATTTGACGACGTTGTTCCAGATAGCGCGATATAGCAGATGAAAGGCGTGCCGCATGGGAGGCAAGGGCGGCTTGCAGATCGGCGCGCACGGGTACCGCCATTTCGGCCGCTCCCGTTGGCGTTGGCGCACGTATATCGGCAGCCAGATCAATCAGTGTCCAGTCGGTTTCGTGACCAACCGCAGAAATCACCGGAATATGGGAGGCCGCAACGGCACGCACTACCACCTCATCATTAAAACCCCAAAGGTCTTCCAGACTGCCGCCACCACGCGCCACAATCAAAAGATCAGGCTGCGCAATGGTGCTTCCGGCGGGAAGATTGTTAAAGCCCTGAACCGCGGCAGCCACTTCTTCGCCGCTGGTTTCACCCTGTACACGCACCGGCCAAACCAGTACATGAAGCGGAAAACGATCAGTGATACGATGGATGATGTCGCGTATCACTGCACCGGTTGGCGAGGTGATCACGCCGATCACTTTCGGCATGAATGGCAAGAGTTGTTTGTTGGCAGGATCAAACAACCCTTCAGCGCCGAGCTTGCGTTTGCGTTCCTCCAGAAGCGCCATCAACGCACCGGCTCCTGCCGGTTCCATTTGCTCAATGACAATCTGATATTTTGATGAGCCGGGATAGGTGGTAAGCTTGCCGGTGGCAATCACTTCCATGCCTTCTTCGGGGCGGAAACGCAATTTGCTCATTGATCCGCGCCAGATAACCGCCTCCATGCGGGCTTTATCGTCTTTCAGCGCGAAATAAGCATGCCCCGATGAATGAGGCCCGCGATAACCGGATATTTCACCACGCACCCGCACATGGCCGAATTGCTCTTCAATCGAGCGTTTGAGCGCGCCCGATATTTCAGAGACAGAATATTCGGCAACATTGGAGCTGGCATTTTGGGCAGCATCCGTTGCGGGCTTTGGCGAATCGAATAAATTATTCATATCTCTATTGGTCAGTTTTCAGGGCTGGAGGTCAAGCCACGATGCTGTTTCACTTACCAATCTATAGCAAGATATTGTACATGGCTTTTCTTTTGCTTTTGATGATTGGCCAACTGACGTTCTGTATTCAAAGGCGTAATCGGCGGAGCGGTAATGCTTTCAAGGCTTGCCACAATATGTTGCACCAGCGCATCCATAATGGCGGCTTGCTTGCTGGCACCGCGTAAAATGCCGATGCCGAATTTTGGCAAACTGTTGAAACCTTCCGATTCAGTCAACACACGCATGCCTGGGCGCAGTGCACATTCCGGCAAGACTGCCACGGCAAGCCCTGCCAAAACCGCGGCACTAAGCACACTGGCAGACCAGCTGGTAAACAAGATGCGGTAATCACGTTGCGCTTCCACCAAAGCATGAATGGCCGAGCGGCGCCAAACGCAAGTTGTGCGTCCGACGGCTAATGGTAATATTTCGGCTTCATGAATATTATGGCTGGCGGAAGAAACCCATAATAAAGGTTCGGTGCGTAAAATTTCTGATGGATGTACCTGATCGCATTGTGTAACCAGCGCAATATCGAGTTCACCCTTTTTGATCAGTTCATTAAGATTGATGGATGGTTCACATACAACAGAGAGTTCGATGCGCGGGTTCGAACGTGAAAAACGCGCCATAATTTCAGGCAAAAAACGGTCGGCATAATCATCCGGCATGCCGATGCGGATATGGCCTTCCAATTGTTGGTCATCAAATGAAGCGATGGCTTCTTGACTGAGACGGAGCATGCGGCGTGCATAGATCAACAGTTTCTGGCCGTCTTCAGTAAGACGGTTGTTGCGGCCATCGCGCTCAAAAAGCGGCTTGTCGATCCGCTCTTCGAGACGGCGCATTTGCATGGAAACGGCCGACTGCGTCTTGAAAATCGTTTCTGCGGCACGGGTAAAACTGCCGCTGTCAGCAATAGCAATGAAGGTTTGCAGCTGATCCAGATCGAGCGGAGTATTCATCGATGATTATTCCGTTTTTTATTATTATGAATGACGGATAATCCATCTATTTTTTTGATAAATCAATGAGCCGAAATGTAGCATGACAAAGGCCAAGCAACGGGGCATCAGTTACTTGGCCTTGCTGAAGATAGAACCGATTTATTAAATCAGTATCCTAATAGGCATATTCGAGAAAAACCGGTTCGATACAGCCGCCCCAAACAGAGTTATAAGCCTCCAACATTTTTTCAGCTTCGGTGCTGCCGCGTGCAATAACTTCTTCCAATGGTGCGATGAAAAAGGTTTCATCAAAGCCATCACTGTTGAGTTTATTGCGGTTTTTCAGGCCGAGCTTGGCGATTTGCAGCGTTTCCCGAGCGATTTCTTGCAGCTTGTGACCACGGAACGGGCTGTGCATACCCTTTGCCGGAACAATATTGCGAAGTGCCAGCACTTCTTCATATGTCCAGTCTTTGGTCAGTTGCTCGGCTGCATCCAGTGCTTCATCGTCATAAAGTAACCCGACCCAATAGGCCGGAAGCGCACAAATACGACGCCAAGGCCCGCCATCGGCACCGCGCATTTCGAGGAAGCGCTTCAGGCGGACTTCAGGAAAAAGCGTGGAAATATGGTTTGCCCAATCTCCCTGATTAGGCACGGGATCACTGACTTCACCTTTCAAGGCACCATTCATGAATTGGCGGAATGTGACATGGGTGCAATCATGATAATGGCCATCACGCAGGATGAAATACATCGGCACATCAAGCGCCCATTCGACATAATCGGCAAAACCGAAATTTTCTGAGAAGACGAAAGGCAAAACGCCGGAGCGCTGATTATCGGTATCGCGCCAGATGTCTGAGCGCCACGATTGCAGGCCGTTCGGCTTGCCTTCTGTAAACGGCGAGGCAGCAAAAAGAGCCGTTGCGACTGATTGCAGTTTCATCGAAACTTGCATCTTGCGGCGCATATCTGTTTCGGAGGAGAAGTCGAGATTTACCTGAATGGTTGAGGTGCGGTACATCATGTCCAGCCCTTGTGTTCCCACTTTAGGCATATAATTGGTCATGATTTTATAGCGCGATTTCGGCATGACTGGGGTTTCTGCCAAGGTCCATTTCGGACTGCCACCCATTCCTAAAAAGCGTATGCCGAGCGGTTCGGCAATTTCACGAACCTGTGCCAGATGCGCGTTTACTTCGCGGCAAGTCTGGTGAATTGTCGAAACCGGTGCGCCGGAGAGCTCGAACTGGCCACCTGGTTCCAGTGAAATAGCACCCTGACCGGTTGGCTCGACGAGGCCGATAATATTACCTTCGTCAATGATCGGCTCCCAGCCAAGCTTGGCTTGCATGCCGTCAAGAATCGCTTTGATGCCTTTATCGCCCTCATAAGGAACGGGGCTGTTTTCTTGAGCATAGAACGGAAATTTTTCGTGCTCTGTACCAATGCGCCATTTGTCTTTCGGCTTGCAGCCGTCAGCCAGATAAAGGGCTAAATCTTCAACGCCCGAGATAGCTGTCTCGTCAGTTGTATCGCGCGCCATGCTGTCCGATCCTTAAATTAATATATGCGATTAGTTGAGTGATAAGACGCATTTGCCTGATCAAGCAAGTCTATTTCGGATAAACACTGTGTTGCGGGAAAATGTGACCTTGTAAAATAAGCATAGCTTACCAATCACCTAAAACGGCCTGAACAAGAGTGAGAGCTGCAACTGCTGCGGTATCTGCTCGCAAAATTCTGGGTCCTAGCGGGATTGAGGTCACAAAGGGTTGGTTATGCAGATATTGGCGTTCGCTTTCCGAAAAACCACCCTCAGGTCCAATAATAATTCCGCAAGTTCCGCGCGGCAGTGTTTTCAGCTGGGGCAAGGGGTTGTTTGATTCGTGCCCTTCATCGCAAAAAATCAGCGGAATTGATGTGTCCCATTGTTCTAAAAACGCATCAAACCGCAAAGCTTCGCGGCATTCGGCCAAGCTTAAATTGCCGCATTGTTCGGCCGCTTCCGTGGCATTGGCTTTGATGCGATCAAGCCCAAGCTTTGGCACTTGCGTATGCTGGGTAATGACAGGCTGCAAAACACCCGCACCCATTTCGACCGCCTTTTGCACCATATAATCAAGGCGTCCTTGCTTGAGCGGTGCAAAGCAATAAATGAGCTTTGAGGCTTCCGGCTGCGTCCTCGTTTGCTCGGTAATGTGTAAATTCAAGCGCTTTTTACCCTCAGGCTTAAGAGTCGCTTTCCATTCACCATCACGGCCATTGAAAACCAGCACCTGCGCATCGGCTTTCAAGCGCAGCACATGGGTTAGATAATGGGCGGCTTCGGTTGGCGCTTCAATAACCACATCGGCTATAAGATCGGCATCCAGATATAGTCGTTGCATTTTGTAATTTGCTCTCATGAAAGCATCGATGGCAGAAAGCATGAGGGCAGGTCAAGAGTGACTGTTTATGTGGATGAAAAGGAATCAATAATGCTACAGGCGCGGTGCTGACGTGGTACTGGTTTTAAAAAATGTTGAATATGGGCACGATGGTGAGGGGAGTGATGAAAAAGGATAGATTAAATGAACCTCAACAGCGCTGTTTTCGTTGCAAGCTTGCCACAGCTGCCTGCTATTTGTGACAAGCTGGCTCAAACAACGGTATAAGTGTGTGGCGTTTAGTTGCCGGTAATCTTTTTGCGATGTAACTGGCTCATAGGTTTTTCAAACATGATGGCGAAGCGTCATGAAAACAGTTGTCGTGATCGTGTTTGATAAGCCCAAATCCCCCAAATATGACTTGATGCCCGAGAGTTTGAAGATATGACCGTTAAACATGCGACTTTAGTAACCGTATTGATGCTTTCCGGTATTCTATTCATGGCAGCAGGCATTTTTTCCGTTGATGCCGGCGATCAGGTTTCCAGCGACGGTTACGGCGTTTCGGTTTCACACCGCCATTAATTAAAGATTTAAAAGCCCTGTTTACTCAATCAGTGACAGGGCTTTCTGTTGCGACACCTCTTTGCAGAGCGCGCAGTTGGGCAGTTCTTTCGCGCATCATGGCGCGCTGCTTTTTATCCATTTGCACTTCCAGAAAACTGATATGTGAAGCAGCGGCTTTTGCGGCGGCTTCTTTGTCTCCGGCCATAATGGCTAAATAAATCGCTTTGTGCTGATTAAGCAGACGGGTGGATGATTCGGCACTGTCGTAAACGATGCTGCGATTATAAAACACACCATCATTCAAAAGCTGGTAGCACGAGCGCAATGTGTGCAAGAGCACAATATTATGGGCGCATTCACCCACAGCATTGTGAAACTCCACATCCAGTTTTGCTTCCCAAACATAGTCTTTTGCCAGATGCGCCTTTTTCATGCTCTCCATCAAATCGGTGAGCAAAGCTTTGTCGGCGCTGGTGGCACGTTCCGCCGCATATTGTGCGGCGATACTTTCAATCTCGCGGCGATATTCCAGATAGTCTACGGCTGCCTTGTGGTGAGCGGTAAAAAGTTTGACCACCGGTTCGCTGAACACTTGCCCGATAACATTGGCAACGGAAGTGCCGTCACCATGACGGGTGACAACCAGACCCGAAAGCTCCAGCTGTTTTAAAGCATCGCGCAAAATCGGGCGCGAGACATCAAATTGCAGCGCCAATTCGCGTTCAGAGGGCAGCCGATCACCACCGCGCAGCACGCCCTCCAAAATCAACGCCTCGATCTGGCGCACCACCTCATCCGAGGTTTTGCTCGATTTGATCGTGGTAAAGATCGTGGGACTGCTGGTCTCTGTCATGGATTAAGCTTTACTTTGAAAATCATATGGACGGCGTTTGTTTTTGGTGGTGTTCGGGGTAAATGCCGCTGTCCCAATAAGGCACCGTGCCATAAAGTTCTGCCAGATAATCAATAAACAAACGTACTTTGGCCGGCAAAAATTGCCGTGAAGGATAAACCGCATGGATCGCCACATTGCGCGAGGCAGTATAAGCGGGCAGCACTTGCACCAGTTTGCCGGCCGCCAATTCGGGGCCGATATCCCATGTGGAGCGCTGGGCAATGCCGATGCCAGCTAATACCGCTTCGCGCACTACTTCACTTGAATTGGTTTGCAACGGGCCGGACGGGCGCAACACGACAGGGCCGTTGGGGCCTTCCAGCCGCCAGGCTTCATTATTGTGTGGTGCCAAACAAGAATGCTGACCAAGATCATCAAACGTTTGCGGCATTCCGTGGGTTGCAATATAATGCGGTGAGGCCACAAGAATGCGTGTAACAGGTGCGAGCCTTCGTGCCACAAGGGTCGAATCGGAGAGTTCACCAATGCGGATGGCTAGATCATAGCCGTCGCCTACAATGTCTACCAACTCATCCGACAGCATCATATTGATGGTGAGGTCGGAATTTCCCCGCATGAAGGGTTCGAGATGCGGGGCAATATGCATACGGCCAAAAGAGGTGGGAACCGAGATTTTCAATGTGCCGCGCGCATCTTGTGAGCGCCGCGCCACAAAATCTTCTGCCTCTTCAATGCCGGCGAGAATACCTAAAATCCGCTCATAATAACCCTGTCCTGCCTCGGTCAGGGCAATCTGGCGTGTGGTGCGCTGCAACAGACGTGTGCCCAGTCTTTCTTCCAAACGGCTGAGGCGTTTGGAAACAACGGCGGGTGAAAGGCTCAACTCGCGCGCCGCCGCCGACATGCTGCCGCTGGAAACAACACGCGCAAAAATTTCCATATCAGCCAGATTGCTCATTTTGCTCCGTCAGGATTTTAAAGGTTACGCTCGTTGGTGCAGCTCAAGATAACTCATTTTCAATATAACATTGGGTCAGATGTAAACTTAATCCTCCTTTGAGTGCAAGTCATCCGGTTTTCATGTGACGTGCAACAGGCTAAACTGCTTTTTCTATAGGGGAGTGAGGCAGTTTGTCCGCTGGTAAAATTAATTTACCACTTGACGGCGAGCGTGCCAAATGCACTTTGGCGTGAGGAGGCTCTCATGAGTGGATTGGTAATGCCTGCGCTTGATGAAAAGGTCATGGCGCGACGCGATGAAATTATTGCAGCTTTGCGTGCGATTGTACCGGGAGAAGGTGTAGTTGACAGCACCAATGCGATGCGCGTTTTTGAAAGCGACGCACTGACCGCCTATCGGCAACTGCCTTTAGTGGTGGTCTTGCCGGAAACGGTTGAGCAAGTGTCGCAAATCTTGCGCTATTGCTATGAAAATACGATCCGTGTTGTACCGCGTGGCGCTGGCACCTCGCTTTCCGGCGGCTCATTGCCATTGGGTGATGCGGTGCTGTTGGTGATGTCGCGGTTCAATCGCATTTTGCAGGTCGATTACCCTAACCGCGTCGCTGTTGTGCAGCCCGGTGTCACCAATTTAGGGATTACCAAAGCGGTGGAGCATGAGGGCTTTTATTATGCGCCTGATCCATCCTCCCAGATTGCCTGTTCTATCGGTGGCAATATTGCTGAAAACTCTGGTGGTGTGCATTGTCTCAAATATGGCCTGACCGCCAATAATGTGCTCGGCCTTGAAGTTGTGTTGATCAGTGGTGAAGTGCTTCGTATCGGTGGTAAGCATTTGGATAGCGAAGCCTATGATATGATGGGGCTGATGACCGGATCGGAAGGTTTGCTGGGTGTAGTGACAGAAGTCACGGTGCGGATTTTGCAAAAACCGGAAGTGGCACGCGCGGTATTGATCGGCTTTCCATCCAGCGAGCAGGCGGGTGTCTGTGTCGCAGAAATTATCGGTGCCGGTATTATTCCTGGCGGCATGGAAATGATGGATCGTCCAGCGATTAAAGCCGCAGAAGATTTCGTTAAAGTCGGCTATCCGCTCGATGTCGAAGCGCTGCTGATTGTGGAACTCGACGGGCCACCGGTTGAGGTCGATTATCTGATTGAAATGGTGGAAGCGATTGCACAGCGTAATGGCTCTACCACCTGTCAGCTGTCACGCTCCGAAGAAGAACGCAATGCGTTCTGGGCAGGGCGCAAGGCGGCTTTTCCGGCGGTCGGACGTATTTCGCCGGATTATTTATGCATGGATGGCACGATTCCACGCAAAGCTTTGCCGGAAGTGCTGGCTGGTATGCGTGAAATGTCAGAACGTCACGGGCTTCGTGTCGCCAATGTGTTCCATGCCGGTGACGGCAATCTGCATCCGCTGATTTTATATGATGCGAATATTCCGGGTGAATTGCAGGCAGCCGAAGAATTCGGTGCTGATATTTTGCGCCTTTGCGTCAAGGTTGGCGGTGTGTTGACCGGTGAGCACGGCGTGGGTGTTGAAAAACGTGACCTGATGCCGGAAATGTTCAACGAGATTGATCTGGATCACCAGATGCGGGTGAAATGCGCATTTGACGAAAAACATTTGCTCAATCCGGGCAAGGTTTTTCCGCAATTGCGCCGCTGCGCCGAGCTTGGCCGCATGCATGTGCATCGTGGTAAACTGGCATTTCCTGATTTACCGCGTTTTTGAACCGAGATAATTATGACGATTTTTCATCCTCAAGACGAAGCCGCGGTTATTGAAGCAGTGAGCCATGCTGTCGGCACGGGCGAAACACTGGAAATTATCGGCCAAGGCTCTAAACGGGCGCAAGGCCGCGTGATCAGCACCGAGCATGTGCTGGATATGTCCGGCCTTACCGGCATCACTTTATATGAGCCGGATGAGCTGGTGATCAGCGCCAAGGCTGGCACACCACTGACAGAGATTGAAGCCCTGCTTGCGCAAAACAATCAATCATTTCAATTCGAGCCGATGGATTATGGCCCTTTGCTGGGGCAGCCTTCGGGAAAAGGCACCATTGGCGGCATGCTGGCCACCAATCTGACCGGCCCGCGCCGTATCAAATCAGGCTCGGCACGCGATCATATTTTGGGTGTGCGGGTGGTATCGGGCCGTGCTGAATTGTTTAAATCCGGTGGTCGTGTGGTCAAAAACGTAACCGGTTATGACCTTTCCAAAGGCATGGCCAATTCTTGGGGCACTTTGGGGGCATTGACTGAAGTGACATTTAAGGTGCTTCCGGTGCCGGAAACATTTGCCACATTGGCGGTGCGTGGGCTGGATGATGAGCAAGCCGCAAAAATCATGGCGATGGCGATGGGCTCATGCGAGGAAGTCGCATCTGCCGCGCATTTGCCGGTCAGTGTTGTCTGGCGGTTTTTAGATGGGGCTTTGGGCGCAAAATCCGCCACCGTCTTGCGGCTTGAAGGCTTTGCACCATCGGTCAAGCATCGTTGCAAGCAGCTGCAAGATCTGCTTGGCGGTGAAATAGAAGTGCTGGATGAAGCACAATCCGTCACGCTTTGGCGTGAAATCAGGGATGTTTTGCCCTTCGTTGATAAAGGCTTACGCGCGGTTTGGCGGGTTTCGATGACGCCGATGATGGCGCATCAAATGGTCGCGGAACTGCGCCTTCACACTGGCGTTGATGCTTTTTATGACTGGCAGGGCGGCTTGGCCTGGCTTCGTATGGAAGCTGATCCGGAAGCCGTATTATTGCGTAAACTGATTGCCAAATATGGTGGCGGTCACGCCACTTTGGTGCGTGGCACTGAAGAGATGCGCAAGAGTGTTGACGTTTTTGAGCCGCAGCCAAAAGCTATGGCACTGCTGAGTGAGCGGTTGCGGGCGCAATTTGACCCCGAGCGTATTCTCAATCCGGGTCGTATCTATCCGTTTGAAAATCAGGCTGGAGCTTAAAATATGCAGACGAATTTCAGCCCTGAACAATTGCTTGATCCGGCAGTGAATGAAGCAGAAAAAATCTTACGCAAATGCGTGCATTGCGGTTTTTGTACCGCCACTTGCCCGACCTATGTGACGCTTGGTAATGAGTTGGACAGTCCGCGTGGTCGTATTTATTTGATCAAAGACATGCTGGAAAACGGCCGTGACGCGGATGAGGAAATCGTGCGTCATGTCGATCGTTGCCTGTCTTGCCTTTCCTGCATGAGCACATGTCCGTCCGGTGTTAATTATATGCATCTGGTTGATCATGCGCGCGCCCATATTGAAAAGACCTATCAACGCCCGTTGATGAACCGCATCACACGCGGTATTTTGGCGAAAATTCTACCCTATCCGGCGCGTTTCCGTTTGGCACTACGCATGGCAAAGCTTGGCCGCCCTTTGGCGCCTGTGTTTGATAAATTCGATGCACTGAAACCTTATGCAGCGATGCTGCGCTTGGCACCCTCTGAAATCGCGCCAAAATCTACGCTTGAGCCTGTAAAGCCGCAACAGAGCCGTGGACGTGTGGCGATTTTAAACGGTTGTGCCCAGCCGGTGCTCAAACCTGGCATTAATGAAGCGACTTTACGCCTTCTCGCGCGTTTTAATATTGAAGTGGTGATGCCGAAGGGCGAGGGCTGCTGCGGCTCATTGGTGCATCATATGGGGCGCGAAGAAGAAGCGCTGCAACAGGCGCGCCATAATGTAGATGTGTGGACACGCGAGATTGAAGCAGGCGGCTTGGACGCCATCATCATCACCGCTTCTGGCTGCGGTACCACTATTAAAGATTACGGTTATATGCTGCGTCTGGATGAAAAATATGCGCAAAAAGCTGCACGCGTTTCGGCACTCGCCAAAGATATTACCGAATATTTGGTGACGCTCGAACTGCCGAAGCCGGAAAGCCCGAAAGCTTTAAGCGTTGCTTATCATTCGGCCTGTTCGATGCAGCACGGGCAGAAAATTACCCGTCAGCCAAAAGATTTGCTGGTGCAGGCAGGCTTTGAAGTGCGCGAACCATTGGAAGGGCATCTGTGCTGTGGTTCCGCCGGAACCTACAATATTATGCAGCCGGAAATTGCCGCGAAATTACGGACACGAAAAGTGGGAAATATTGAAGCATCCGGTGCAGCTTTGATTGCCACAGGTAATATTGGTTGCATGACACAGATTGCGGGCGGCACTGGTTTGCCGATTGTGCACACTGTCGAGCTACTCGACTGGGCATATGGCGGGCCAAAGCCGGTGGAACTGAGTGCTTTGGCGGCTTAATTCAGGCGATAAAAGTTAAAATATTAATGCTGAGCGGCATGGGTTGTGATTTTCACGACCTGTGCCGTTTGTGTTGTGGCACTGGCCAGAACAGCTGTTGCCGAAACCGCAGAAACGCTGACTGCAAAGACTGAAGCGATTAATAAAAGATGTCTTGGCTGCATGAGGGTAAATCCTGAAAGCACTGATGTAATCACATGATCATCGCTGATAAACCCAACCGAATAGTAAACGTCTTTGTGCGATCTGATGTGAAATTTTAAATAATCAGCAAGTTTGCGAATTGTAGTTAGCCTGATCTTATGATTTGTGGTTAAAAAGATTTTAAAATGGTGATTTTTGAAGGTGTAGTCCGTGAGTGATAGTGTGCAGACCTGCGGGAACGGCTTAGCAGCCGGACTTATTAAAGGTGAAGACCAGAAAATTCGTTGTTTCTGGCCGGGAACACTGCCTGATTATCTCCATTATCATGATCATGAATGGGGGCATCCCGTCGATAGCGATCAGCGCCTGTTTGAAAAGATTTGTTTGGAAGGTTTTCAGTCCGGTTTGTCATGGCTGACGATTTTGCGCAAACGTGAAAATTTCCGCGCTGCCTTTGATGGTTTCGATTTTGAAAAGATTGCGCTTTATGGTGAAGATGATGTGACGCGGTTGCTGGGCAATGCAGGTATTGTCCGCCATCAGGGCAAAATCCGCTCTACCATCAACAATGCCAAACGCGCGATTGAACTGGTTGCGGAAAAAGGCTCGTTGGCTGCTTATTTCTGGAGCTTTGAGCCGGATGAAAAAGACCGTCCTGAGGTGATGGATTACCCGACGCTCATTGCCAATCCGACCTCGGCGACTTCGACGAAAATCTCCAAAGATTTGAAGAAACGTGGCTGGTCATTTGTGGGGCCGACAACGGTTTATGCTTTCATGCAAGCGATGGGGATGATCAATGATCATATTGATGGTTGCCATTGCCGCGACAAGATTGATGCTATGCGAGCGGCGTTCAAGCGTCCTGTCGCTTGATTGATGCCAGCTTTGTATAGTTAATTGACGATAAGTACCCTTGCCGCACCGGTTTTGATCGGTTAGGAAACGGACAGGGAAAATCGGCACTGCGCCGCGATAATTAAGTAATAACCAGTGATTGGGCATGAGATATGACGGATAAAACCGCTAAAATGAAAGCGCGTTTGCCACGTGGATTTGTTGACCGGGTGCCGGAGGATTTGCGCGCTGCCGAAAAGATGCTGGCGACTATCCGTTCTGTCTATGAATTATATGGCTTTGAGCCGATCGAAACACCGCTGGTGGAATATACCGATGCGCTGGGCAAGTTCCTGCCTGATCAGGATCGCCCGAATGAAGGCGTGTTTTCGCTCCAAGATGATGATGAACAATGGCTGTCGCTGCGTTATGATCTGACCGCGCCGCTTGCCCGTCATGTCGCCGAAAATTTCAATGAAATTCAACTGCCGTTCCGTACCTATCGCAACGGTTGGGTGTTCCGCAACGAAAAGCCGGGGCCTGGCCGTTTTCGTCAATTCATGCAGTTTGATGCCGATACAGTTGGCGCGCCGGGTGTCGCGGCTGACGCGGAAATGTGCATGATGGCTGCCGATACGCTGGAGCGTTTGGGCATTCAACGTGGTGATTATGTTATCCGCGTTAACAACCGCAAAGTGCTCGACGGTGTGTTGGAAGCCATTGGCTTGGCCGGTGATGAAAATGCAAATCGCCGCCTTAACGTGCTGCGCGCTGTCGATAAGCTCGATAAATTCGGCGAAGAAGGCGTGAAGCTGCTGCTCGGCGAGGGCCGCCGTGATGAATCGGGCGACTTTACCAAAGGTGCCGGACTGGATGCGGCAGCGATTGCCAAAGTGCTCGAATTTACCGCAGCAGGCAGTGAAGACGGCCAAGAAACCATCACTAATTTGCGCAAAGTGGTTGAAGGCAATGCCCGCGGTGTTGAAGGCGTTGAAGAGCTTGCTCAAATGCAGGCACTTTTTGATGCTGGCAACTATCAGGGGCGCGTGAAAATCGATCCGTCGGTTGTGCGCGGTCTCGAATATTATACCGGCCCTGTGTATGAAGCCGAACTGCAATTTGATGTCACTAATGAAAAAGGTGAAAAAGTTGTATTCGGTTCCGTTGGCGGCGGTGGCCGTTATGACGGTCTGGTGTCGCGCTTCCGTGGCCAGCCTGTTCCGGCAACCGGTTTTTCCATTGGTGTGTCACGTTTGATGACCGCTTTGAAGAATCTTGGGCAGCTTGGACAGGAAGAGACCATTGCACCGGTTCTCGTCACCGTCATGGATGGTGATGCGCAAAGCTTGGGCCATTATCAGAAATTTACCCAGAGCCTTCGTGATGCGGGTATCCGCGCCGAGATGTATCAGGGCAATTGGAAGAAATTCGGAAATCAGTTGAAATATGCAGACCGGCGCAATTCGCCGCTTGCGATCATTCAAGGTGGTGATGAGCGCGCACTTGGCGAAGTGCAGATTAAAGATCTGATCGAAGGCAAGCGCCTTTCCGGTGAGATTGAAAGCAATGAAGAGTGGCGCGCCAGCCGTCCGGCTCAGGTCACTGTCAAAGAGCCGGATTTGGTAGCCGAGGTTCAAAAAATCTTGGCCGCTCAAGCAGAAGACCGCGCGAAAGGTTTGAGTTAATCGCATGACGGGTAATTCTTCTCTTATTCGTGGTCTTTCTTCCGCGCTGACAAGCATGGAAGCGGATCTGGTATCCATTCCGCTGATCCAGCCTGCCGATCCGTTTTTGGATATGGCGGGTGAAGATTTGCGCAGACGTATTTTTCTCACTGAAAATGAGAATGGTGACAGTCTGTGCTTGCGACCGGAGTTTACGATACCCGTCTGCCGTAATCATATTGCTTTGAATGCCGCCACACCAAAGCGTTACGCTTATCTGGGCGAAGTGTTCCGCCAGCGCCGTGATGGTGCGAGCGAATTTTTGCAAGCTGGCATTGAAGATTTGGGCGCCGCTGATGAAGCGGCCTCCGATGCGCGCTCTATTGCCGATGCGCTGGCTTGCGTTAAAGCAGCTGCTCCTGATGTAAGATTCGACATTGTGCTAGGCGATCAGGCGGTTTTTGCAGCGCTTGTGAAGGCACTCGGCCTGCCGCAAGGCTGGCGTAAAAAGCTGTTACGTGCTTTTGGTGATGAAAAAGGTCTGGCGGCAACTTTGGCGGATTTATCAGCACCCCAACCGCAGGATCAGTTGCCTGACAATATCATGGCTCTTATCGCAGAGGGTGATGAAGCAGGATTGGCGCAAGTGCTGGAACTGGAAATGCAGGAGGCCGGAATTTCGCCCTCGGGCGGACGCACCCCTGCCGAAATTGCTCGTCGCCTGATTGAAAAAGAAGATTTGGCTGCCATTAAATTTCCAGCGGCTGCCTTGGCTGCTTTGCAAGGTTTCTTGGATATTCGTGCCTCGCTCAATGTGGCAACGGTTACATTACGCGCTTTTGCGGCTGATCATAATCTGGATTTGATATCGGCAATCCAGAAATTTGAAGCGCGTGCGCGTTCCATTGCCTCCAGCGGCATTGATACTGACAAGCTTATTTATGATGCCTCCTTTGGTCGTCCGCTTGATTATTACACCGGCCTTGTTTACGAAATCCGCCATACGGCAGATGGCGAAGAGCAGGTGATTGTCGGTGGCGGTCGTTATGACCGTTTGCTGACCATGCTGGGTGCCAGTGAACCAATTCCGGGTGTTGGGTTTTCTATCTGGCTTGACCGGTTGCGCAAACTTGCCGGAGAGCCGTTATGAGTGTGGTTTTAGCATTGCCGTCCAAGGGGCGGTTAAAAGAAAAATCATTGGAAATTCTCGGTGCCGCCGGTTTCAAGGTCATTTTGCCGACCGATGACCGCAGCTATCGTGCGCGCGTTGAAGGTGTGGATGATCTCGACATTTTGTTTTTGTCGGCTTCCGAAATCGCACGTGAACTTGGCTATGGTGCGGTTGATCTTGGTGTGACCGGTGAAGACCTGATCCGCGAAACTTTGGCACATGCTGATGAACGGGTGAGCATTGAAGTACCGCTGGGCTTTGGTCATGCGGATGTGGTGGTGGCGCTGCCGGAAGTGTGGCGCGATGTGACCACCATGGCTGACCTTGATGATGTGGCTGCGGATTTTCGCCAGCGTCATGGACGTCGTCTGCGTATTGCCACCAAATATTGGCGTTTGACCCAGCAGTTTTTTTCGCAAAAACACGGCATTCAGGTTTATCGTATTGTGGAAAGCTTGGGTGCCACCGAAGGTGCGCCTGCGGCAGGTTCGGCTGATATGATTGTCGATATTACCTCGACCGGCTCCACTTTGCGTGCGAATAAGCTCAAAGTGCTGGAAGATGGCGTTATTTTGCGATCACAAGCCTGTCTGGTGGCTGCGCGTCGCAATATTGATCATCCACGTGTTCAGGATGTGATTGCGCGTATTCGCCTGGGCTTGGCCAATATTGGCTGATTTATTCATATAAAACAAAAAGCCGGTCAGTTATGACCGGCTTTTTTTGTTTATGCAGGCCTGCTGCCGATCAAGCCGTAATAAGCAATATAAAGATAGCAGACAATAGGCATGATAAAGGCGAGATGCACACCGAGATAATCGGCTAGTACGCCTTGCATGAGGGGCACAATTGCGCCGCCCACAATAGCAATACATAAAACGCCGGATGCTTGGCTGGTATGTTTACCCAAACCATAAACGGCAAGGCTGAAAATGGTCGGGAACATGATTGAGTTGAATAATCCAATCGATAAAACCGCCCACATGGCAACTGAGCCATTGGTCAGCACGGTGACCAGTAGAAGTGTAATCGCCATGAAAGCATTGAAGGCAAGCACTTTGCGGCTATCGGCATAGCGCATGACAGCTGAACCGATAAAACGGCCAAGCATCGCGCCGCCCCAATAAAATGAGACATAATGGGCAGCATTTGTTTCAGGCAGATTTGCAATATCCGGCAGTGCCAGAAAATTGACCAAAAAGCTGCCAATGCTGACTTCGGCACCGACATAAAGAAAAATGCCGATTGTGCCCAAGAGCAGATGAGGATAATGCCATGCCGACCCTTCATCGACATGTTGCACTTCAATTTTGCGGCGTACGTCAGGCAGTTTCAGCACCGCAAAAACGATGGCGAGAAGCATTAATGCAAGGCTGAGCAGCAGATACGGAAAGCGCACACTATCGGCGGATGCGGCAGTTTCTGCATCCGATACGGCAGCAGACAAAATCAGATAAGAGCCGAAAAATGGTGCGATGGTCGTACCGAGCGAGTTGAAGGCTTGTGTTAAAGTTAAGCGGCTTGCAGCCGTCTCTGCTGTTCCCAAAATGGTAATATAAGGGTTGGCTGCAACCTGTAAAATAGTGACACCGGAAGCCAGCACAAAGAGTGCGCCTAAAAAGAGCTCATAGACATGGTAGGAGGCTGCGGGAATGAACAAGACACAACCGATGGCAGCCATCAGCAAGCCAACTACAATGCCCCATTTGTAAGAAATACGGCTTATTAAGGTGCTGGCGGGTACGGATACGATGAAATAAGCGCCGAAATAACAAAATTGGATCAGCATTGTCTGCGTATAATTGAGCTGAAAAACGCCTTTTAAATGCGGTATCAGAATATCATTCAGACAGGTGATGAATCCGAATAAAAAGAACAACGCCGCTAAACTGGAAAGCGCCGAAGTGTAATTTTCATGAATTGGGGAACCAGCATTGAACTGACCCTGTGAAGCCGGTGAAAGAGCCATAATAATCTCTTATTAAATAAATTAAAAACTGTGCCCTGAAGGCGGTATGGGTATTTAAAAAAATAAAAACAGGCATAAGCCAATGGGTGAAAAGCTGAGTATGAAATAAAATTAATCGGCCCAATGCGCTATTAATAATCTTTAAAATAATTCTATTTTTTATATAAGTAAATGCTAAAAAGCCGTGCTGTTAAGGCACGGCTTTTTAGAATGAAATAATATTTTTAGTTTAGCGCAGTTTGGCATCAACGGAATAGCTGCCTGCTCCATAGGCTGCAAGTGCGAGAAGACCGCCAGCGATTGCCAGATTTTTTTGTGCCATCATGACATTGAGGCCATTGGAAAAATCCATATGAGCCACCAGAATTGTTCCGATGGTAAAGAGTGCAACGATGATGGCAGCGATGCGGGTCTGGAAGCCAACCAGAATGGCAAGTCCGCCAAGAAACTCAATCAAGCCAACCAGAACTGCAGTGACAGTTGGCATTGGCAAACCTAAAGAACCGAAATAACCTGCTGTACCGGTGATTGCGGTGAGTTTGCCCCAACCGGCAAGAATAAACAGGATGGAAATAAAAATACGGCCGATAAGAACAGCTAGGCTGTTGAGATTGGAATTTGCAGTTTCACTTTGGAATGACATAGGTATCTCCGTTTGTAATTACAGATTCAATACACCTTGTATGCTGTCCATAAAAGTCAGTGCTTGGTCGACTGATTGTATCCATTTGGTGAACGACACAGCGCGGTTTAAAGTTGAAATCCGCGCTGCATATGCAAATTATCTCATTTTTTTGATGTTGGCGCCAGCATATCTTCAGGACGCACTAAACGATTATAATCGCTTTCAGAAACATGGCCACTTTTCAATGCTTCTTGTCGCAGCGTTGTGCCGTTGACATGGGCAGTTTTAGCAATTTTGGCTGCATTGTCATAACCGATTGCCGGAGCAAGCGCTGTGACCAGCATTAATGATTGTTCAAGCAGTGCCTGAATGCGAGCTTCATCGGCTTCAATACCTGCTACACAATTGTCGGCAAACGAGCGCATGGCATCGGTGAGCAGGCGAATTGATTGCAAGACATTGAAAACAATCACAGGCTTATAAACATTGAGCTCGAAATGCCCCTGACTGGCGGCAATGGTGACGGTGGTATTATTGCCGAAAATTTGGGTGGCAACCATGGTCAGGGCTTCCGCTTGTGTCGGGTTGACTTTGCCCGGCATGATGGACGAACCCGGCTCATTTTCCGGCAATTTTAATTCGCCAAGACCGGAGCGGGGGCCGGAGCCAAGAAAACGGATATCATTGGCAATTTTGAACAGATCAGCCGCCAATGCATTGAGCGCACCGTGAAATTGCACAATAGCGCCGTGGCTGGCGAGCGCTTCGAATTTATTAGGTGCGGTTTTGAAGCTCAATCCGGTAATAGTTGAGACAGCATCGGCAAAACCGGTGTCAAAACCTTCCGGCGCATTGAGACCGGTACCAACCGCAGTGCCGCCTTGTGCCAACAACATCACATCTTCAAGGCTCTGTTTGATGCGGTGTTCGGCATATTCAAGTGCTGCACGATAGCCGGAAAATTCCTGACCCAGAGTAACGGGTGTTGCATCCTGCGTATGGGTACGCCCGATCTTGATGATCTCTGCAAAGGCGTTTTCTTTGTCTTTGATATGCTTGGTCAGATAGGCAAGCGAAGGCAGCAGCTTGTTGACCGTTTCCATCGCTGTTGCAATGTGAATGGCAGTCGGGAATGTATCATTCGAAGACTGGCTCATATTGACGTGATCGTTAGGGTGCACCGGTTTTTTGCTACCCATCTCGCCGCCCATCAGTTCGATGGCACGGTTGGAAATCACTTCATTGGCATTCATATTGGATTGGGTGCCGGAACCAGTTTGCCAGACAACGAGCGGAAAATGGTCATCAAAATCACCATTGACGACTTCGGCAGCGGCGATGGTGATGACACGACCTAACACCGGATCAAGTTTGCCAAGCTCCATATTGGTTTCGGCGGCAGCCTGTTTGACAATGCCGAGCGCGTGGATGAGGGGAAAGGGCAGGCGCTCGCCGCCAATTTTGAAATTATGCAATGAGCGTTCGGTTTGTGCGCCCCAATATCGATCCCGAGCAACTTCAATCGGACCAAAACTATCGGTTTCAACGCGGGTAGCAGTCATTCCGGAACTCCGTTTTTCATCAAAGATCAGATGGGAAAGATCAGATGGGATTGTCTACATGCGCCGGTTTCATCGCATGAGAATTTAAAACCAAGATGGACAGGCGGAGAAAGAGTATCAGAAAGCCGCTTGGGATCAGGCCTCTTGTTCATCCTCATCCTCGATAATCCATAAAACCGGTTCGATTTTTTTCTGGGTTTTGCTGTCGGTGAAAATCCACCAGCCGGTGTCATTTTCATCCCAGTCTCCGCCGCTCAGTTTAAGCTTATCCAAAGCGCGAAATTGTGCGACCGACTCGTTGATCTGGTCGTCTTCATCCATCCACTGCACCAAAATCTTGGTACCGTCTTGCGGGGCTGTGCTGATAGGGTGTTCTTTGCGCATGCATTCTCTCCTTCAGACTCATATCATGAACATAAGGTAGAAAATGTGAAGAGCAAGCCGGTTCACTGCAAATTGAAGTACTTTATCCGGCTTGCTTTATTATATTTTATTTAGATATTACTTTTGGCGGGCGTCTTTAAGAGCTGAACCCCACCATTCCAGCTGATCCAGCATGGTGTTTGCTGCATCATTGAGGTGGGCAAATTCGTTGAGTGTTTTTTCGCCTTTTACAACGGCGAGATATTCCGGAAACAAGATATGAACGCCGGTTTTTACAGACATGGAGGTCATTTCAACCGCGATCTGACGCAAATGTTCAACAGCGCGCGCGCCACCGACACCGCCGTAACCGACAAAGCCCATTGGCTTTTTGATCCAGTCGCCGTGATCGATGGCGTTTTTCAAAACACCGGTTGGTGCGTGGTTGTATTCGGCAACAGTGAGCACATAGGCATCAAATGAACGCAGTTTGGTCTTCCAGTTTTCTGCTGCCTGATTCTGCGCTTCTGTGGTTGCCGGATCGCCATAAAAACCCATTGGATAATCTGCAACGTCAATGACTTCGACTTCGAGATCAGGACGTTTTTCAGCAATTTCTGCAATCCATTTTGCAGGTGTTGGTGCAAAACGTTCGGTTCGGGTACTGCCAATAATAACGGCGACTTTAAGCTTGCTCATTTAAAACCTCTTTGTCGATGCCTTGCATTGCGGAAGGAGTTTGATTGTGACTTCAATCTTCAATGCGTTAAATGGGAAATTGGTATCAGTCTGACGGTTTGAGACAGCAGATTACTACTGGTAACTATCAGATACTTACTCTATATAAGTAACCTATATATCACGGCAAGGAGGCACTTTTTTGAAACCTGAAGTATTTAAAGCCACGCCTGCCTGTCACGCCGTAACGGAGATTTTATCACGCGTTGGCGACAAATGGACAGTGCTCGTCGTGAGCTATCTCGGCAATGGACCAATGCGCTTTAATGAGCTTAAACGCACGGTAACGGGCATATCCCAAAAAATGCTGACCACGACGCTTCGCTCATTAGAGCGTGATGGTTTTGTGCTGCGCACCGTTTATCCGGGTGTACCTGCGAAGGTGGAATATCAGCTGACTGATTTGGGGCGTGATTTGCTCGTACCGGTGCGGGCATTGAGCGCATGGGCGATTGCCAATGAGCAGCGGGTTAAAAACGCTCGTTTGCAATATGATTCAGTGCATAATCCTGAATTGGCACAAGCGGCTGAATAAGGTTTTGATGCGTTAGATTTATTGAAAAAAAAGGAAAGACAGGCACTTAAGGCCCGTCTTTCCAATGTGAGACTGAACTTCCCATAAAAGTGGGGGGGTGGGAAATTCATATATGTACATATCTCACTCAAAAGATTGAGCATGTTTTATAAATCTGTGCAATTGCAACTCTTTGGGAATGCGTAAAGTTTCTGATTTTCTTTGAGGAAGCTATTATTCATAGTAACGTGAGTGTTAACAACGGATCATGAAACGCGTATTGAAATCTTTTTAGCAACTTTGCGTGGTGGTTTATCAGCAAGTTCAAAAATTCATTTTAGAATCATAGACATAAAAAAAGCCCCTGATTCCTCAGAGGCTTTTCTATTTATTGGCCGCATTTCATAGCACAGGCGCGAGCGCCTGTGCTATGAAATGCTCGGGAAGACTTCTTAGAAGTCCATGCCGCCACCCGCACCGCCAAGCGGTGCAGGATTTTTAGTTCATGGGCGTGCTTTATGGACTTCTTAGAAGTCCATGCCGCCCATGCCACCCATGCCGCCACCTGGCATTGCTGGCATGCCGCTGTCTTTCTTCGGCAGTTCAGCAATCATAGCTTCGGTGGTGATCATCAGGCCAGCGATAGAAGCTGCGTTCTGAAGAGCGGTACGAACAACCTTAACCGGATCAACAACACCAGCTTTGATCAGATCGCCATATTCGTTGGTTGCAGTGTTGTAACCAAAGGTTTCAGAAGCATTTTCGAGGATTTTACCAACGATAACGGATGCTTCTTCACCGGCGTTTGTGGTGATCTGACGAGCAGGAGCCTGCAAAGCGCGACGAACGATGTTGATACCAGCTTCCTGATCAGAATTGATGCCTTTTACAGTGATGTTTGCAGAAGCGCGCAGAAGTGCAGTACCACCACCAGCAACGATACCTTCTTCAACAGCCGCACGGGTTGCGTTCAGAGCATCGTCAACGCGGTCTTTGCGTTCTTTCACTTCAACTTCTGTGGCACCGCCAACACGGATAACTGCAACGCCGCCAGCAAGCTTAGCAAGACGTTCCTGCAGTTTTTCACGGTCGTAGTCGGAAGTGGTTTCTTCGATCTGCTGCTTGATCTGGCCAACGCGGGCTTCGATTTCAGCTTTTGCACCTGCACCGTCAACGACTGTGGTGGTTTCTTTGCTGATTGCAACTTTCTTCGCACGGCCGAGCATGTCGAGCGTGACAGATTCCAGCTTGATGCCGAGGTCTTCGGAGATAACCTGACCACCGGTGAGGATAGCGATATCTTCAAGCATTGCCTTACGACGATCACCAAAGCCTGGAGCCTTAACAGCAGCAATTTTCAGGCCGCCGCGCAGTTTGTTAACAACCAAAGTTGCCAGTGCTTCGCCTTCTACGTCTTCAGCGATGATGACGAGTGGCTTGGAGGTCTGAACAACAGCTTCGAGAACCGGCAGAAGTGCCTGCAGGTTGGAAAGCTTCTTTTCATGCAGAAGGATGTAGGCATCTTCCAGATCAGCAACCATCTTTTCAGGGTTGGTTACGAAATATGGTGACAGGTAACCGCGGTCGAACTGCATACCTTCAACGACTTCGAGCTCTGTTTCAGCAGTCTTGGCTTCTTCAACAGTGATAACGCCTTCGTTGCCGACTTTCTGCATCGCATCAGCAATCATCTGGCCGATTGAAACTTCACCATTGGCTGAGATGGTGCCAACCTGAGCAACTTCTTCAGACGTGTTGATCTTCTTGGCTTTGCCGATAAGGTTGGCAACAACTTCGGTAACTGCCAGATCAATACCGCGCTTCAGATCCATCGGGTTCATACCGGCAGCAACAGCTTTTGCGCCTTCCTGAACGATGGCCTGACCCAGAACGGTAGCGGTTGTTGTACCGTCACCAGCTGTGTCATTGGTTTTCGAAGCTACTTCGCGCAGCATCTGTGCGCCCATATTTTCAAACTTGTCTTCAAGTTCTATTTCTTTAGCAACCGATACACCGTCTTTAGTGATGCGTGGAGCACCGAAAGACTTGTCGATAACAACGTTACGACCTTTAGGGCCGAGCGTTACTTTTACAGCATCTGCAAGGATGTCGACGCCGCGCAGCATTTTTTCGCGCGCTGAACGACCGAATTTTACTTCTTTAGCAGCCATTTTATATCTCCTGGGAATTGTCCCGGTCAGATTGGTGGTTAAATCGAATATCTTAGCTGCCGGATATATTTCCGGCCTTCATCGGGTGCATAAACAATGCACCGCATGAATGAATTAGCCGAGGATACCCAGAATGTCGGATTCTTTCATGATCAGCAGGTCTTCGCCGCCGATCTTGACTTCTGTGCCGGACCACTTGCCGAACAGAACTTTGTCACCAGCTTTAACGTCCAGTGCAACCAGCTTGCCGGCTTCATCACGTGTGCCGGAGCCTACAGAGACAACAACGCCTTCTGATGGCTTTTCTTTTGCGGAATCAGGAATGATGATGCCGCCAGCGGTTTTTGCTTCCGACTCAACACGACGGACAACGACGCGATCGTGAAGTGGGCGGAAATTGGTCTCAGCCATGATCTAAACCCTTAAAAAATAATGTTGAACCCCTCCATGGATCTCGTGATCCACGGTTATTAGCACTCTATGGTCATGAGTGCTAACCTGCTAATTAGATAGAAATGACCTGTTTTAATGTCAAGGCCTCGAAGCATTTATGATTAAGAAAGAAATGCAATTTTTTGTCTTTTTGCAAAATCCGCCATGCGTGCAGATTAATGCAATTTTCTCTATCCTTTAGTTGAGGCATATTAAATCAGACTCCATTATCAAGCCCTGCAAACATGTCAGCTTTATGAAAAGTGATGTTTGAAAAAAATGCTATTTTATCAGAACCTGCATTTTTTTGTCATTTATCGGCATAGATAAGCCTTGTCTTTGTATGCAGGCGTGACATGAGCGTGAGCATGGGTTAGAGGAGCAGGTATAAAAATATTTGCTTATTGTTGGTGCAGGTTTGCGGAAAAATAAACTCCGGCATATTTTCAATCAACAATGATGGCTCATCAATCTTGGATCTTTTTATGATCCCTGCGTCTTGTTAAATGAGGATTGGCATGAAATTCCCTGAGCGTCTGGATGATCTCACCAATGATTATGATGTGCTGTTTTGCGATGTGTGGGGCGTGGTGCATAATGGTGAGCAAGCTTTTCCGCTGGCCTGCAAAGCTTTGCAGCGCGCGCGCGCCAAAGGCGTAAAGGTTGTTTTGGTCACCAATTCTCCGCGTCCTTTTCCGGGCGTCGTGGCGCAGCTCGGCACATTGGGTGTGCCTGATGATGCTTATGATGCGGTTGTGACTTCGGGTGATGTGACCCGTGATCTGATCGCAGAAGGTCCGCGCAAAGTTTTCTATATCGGCGCCGATCATGAATATGCGATCTTTGATGGTCTGGATGTGGAATTGGTGGAAGAGTTTGAAGCCGCTGGCGTTGTCTGCACCGGCTTGTTTGATGACGAGGTGGAGACACCTGAAGATTACACCGAAATGCTGGAGCGTTTCCGCGCCCGTAATCTTCCGTTTATTTGTGCCAACCCTGATTTGATCGTGGAACGCGGCAACCGCATGATTTGGTGTGCAGGTGCTTTGGCACGTGATTATGGTTTGATGGGCGGGCGTACACAAGTTGCCGGCAAGCCGCATCATCCGATTTATGCGGCCGCATTAAAGGCTGCGGAGAAATTGCTTGGCCGGAGCGTCGAAAAATCGCGCATCTTGGCTATTGGCGATGGTATCTTGACTGATGTAAAGGGGGCGGCACAATTTGGTGTTGATGTACTTTATATTTCCGGCGGTATTCATGCGGCTGATTATATTGATGCGGAAACCATGAATGTTGAAAAACTGAAAGTGTTTTTGAACAAGCATGGCCATCAGCCGGTTGCGACGATTAAGCATCTCGTTTAATCGCACTGAAATAAAACGCACAGAGCAATTTTATGTCCAAACAGCCATTTCAGCGTCTTAATACCACCGATAATCTGCCCATACATTTGCGCCATGCTGTAGTGGCGATCGGTAATTTCGATGGTGTGCATCGTGGACATCAGGCTGTGCTGCAACAGGCACTGGAACAGGCAGCAAATGAAGGGCGGCCATGCATCGCCCTGACATTCGAGCCGCATCCGCGCTCTTTCTTCAAACCGGATGAGCCTGTTGATCGCCTGACGCCGTCACGCGAAAAATCATATCTCTTGGAAATACTTGGCTTTGATGCAGTGATCGAGCAACCTTTCACGGCTGAATTTTCAGCGTTGAGTGCTGAAGAATTTGTTGAGACAATCTTGGTTGAAAACTTTGCCGCCAGTGGTGTGGTGATCGGCTACGATTTCCACTTCGGTAAAGCACGCCGTGGCACACCGGAATTTTTGGTGCGGGCCGGTCAGCAAGCCGGTTTCAGTGTTACATTAGTCGATGCTTTTTGTGATGAAGGCTCGACGCAGATATCCTCAAGCCGTATCCGGGATTTCTTGTGCGACGGTGATGTAGTTCAGGCTGCAGGGCTGCTTGGTCACCGTTATCAGGTGCGCGCTGAAGTGGTGCATGGCCGCAAACTTGGCCGCGAGCTTGGTTTCCCCACCGCCAATATGCATTTGCCGGAACAGACTCATCTGAAACATGGCATTTATGCTGTGCGTTTCCGTCGTGCGGATGGCTCACTCTATAATGGTGTGGCCAGCTATGGTCGCCGTCCGACTGTCACCGACAATGGTGTACCATTGTTGGAGACCTTCCTGTTCGACTTCTCCGGCGATCTTTATGGCGAATTGGCCACTGTTTCTTTCTTCGGTTTTTTACGAGGTGAAGTGAAATTTGACGGTTTGGAACCGCTGATGGCGCAAATGCGTCAGGATGAAGCCGAGGCACGCGCACTTCTCGCGGCAGTCAAACCATTATCTGCGCTTGATCAAAAGCTTTCATTTGATGGTAGTGTTGACTGTTTAACCGCTACACCGGCGTAAAACTGACAGTTTAAAGTTAAATTTACTGCTTTATTGCAATATGCTATAGAGAGCTGCACTGTACTGTTGGTGTGGTTGAGGGGAAGTGTGTTGCGTAAGCCATATTTAACTGCAGTAGCTATTCTGGTTTTATTGGCAGCTGTATCTGCACAAGCCGCCGATGATGTGAATGTGCTTGAGAAAAAACCTTTCTGGGCAGGTGACTGGTCTTTGACCATTGGCGGTTTAGGTGAACTTGCACCGCGCTATGAGGGTGCAAGCAGCCGGATGCTTTTTGGCGAACCGTTGATCTCACTAACGCGCGCTGGCGATGTGCCACGTTTCGATTCCCAAAATGACAATTTCGAATTTGCGCTCATTGACACTTATAGTTTTTCGGCCGGACTTGCCGGAAAACTGTTGTTCAAACGTGATTCTGGCACCTCCGATGATCTGGAAGGTCTTGATCCGGTTAAATTTGGTGGTGAGATCGGTGGCTTTGCCGAATTTTATCCGGTTGACTGGATGCGTGTGCGTGGCGAACTGCGACAAGGTATTCGTGCCCATAAAGGCATTGTCGGTGAAGTGGCGGCAGATGCCTTTTATGATGTGACGCCGGTTATACGTGTTTCCGGCGGGCCGCGTATTGATTTTGCCAGTAAAGACTATTTCAAATCCTATTACGGTGTTGATGCCAAAGAGGCTCGATTAAGCGGGTTATCGCAATATCATCCCGGTGGTGGTTTGAAGTCTTTAGGGGCAGGCGCTGCTGTCACTTGGAAAGTAACCGACAAGATCACCACCAGTCTTTATGGCGAATATGAGCGTTTGCAGGGGCCTGCAAAAAAATCAAGTCTGGTGGAAGAGCGTGGCAAGCGCGACCAGTTCAGCTTTGGCTTAACCGCATCTTACCGCTTTGATTTTACGCTGGATTGATCGCAAACGATAAAAAATCAGCACGTGGGTTAAAGATTCTTGTCCTGAGGTCTTTATTCCTTGGCATGGCATTGCTAAAAGCATTGCCATGATGACATGTTATCGGACACTTATTATAACCAATATACGAATTATTGGCCCGGCTTTCCCCGGCGCTTGAAGGCGCAAATGTGGGAAGGTCCGGGTATGAACGGCTGTGTGACGCGGCCCCCTGTTTTTTGATTTTCCTTTTGCCCGCATAAAAATGAACGGGCGCAACAGGCTAGAAGTATATAATATGACCGATACAACGGCAAAAATCGATTATTCGAAGACCCTCAATCTGCCACAAACCGACTTTCCCATGCGCGCAAGTCTGCCGCAGCGCGAGCCGCTGCTGGTTGCGCGCTGGGAAGAAATGAATCTTTATAAAAAACTGCGTGAAGATGCCAAAGATCGCC
The DNA here is from genome assembly GCF_044987585.2 of Paenochrobactrum sp. BZR 201-1. Classification (NCBI taxonomy): domain Bacteria; kingdom Pseudomonadati; phylum Pseudomonadota; class Alphaproteobacteria; order Hyphomicrobiales; family Brucellaceae; genus Paenochrobactrum; species Paenochrobactrum sp. BZR 201-1. The sequence continues at coordinate 273,790 of NZ_JBJDRZ020000005.1, forward strand.
CGCTCTGGGTGCTGCATGATGGCCCTCCCTATGCTAACGGCAATATCCATATCGGTCATGCGCTGAACAAGACGCTGAAAGATGTGATCACCCGCTCGTTCCAGATGCGTGGTTTCAACTCCAACTATGTGCCGGGTTGGGATTGTCACGGTCTGCCGATCGAATGGAAGATTGAAGAAAAATACCGCGCTAAGGGTCAGAATAAAGACGAAGTGCCGATCAATGAATTCCGCAAAGAATGCCGCGAATTTGCTGAGGGCTGGATCAAGGCGCAAACAGAAGAATTCAAGCGTCTGGCGATCACCGGTGACTTTGAAAACCCATACACCACAATGAACTTCCATGCGGAAGCGCGCATTGCCGGTGAATTGCTGAAATTTGCCCGTACCGGTCAGTTGTACCGCGGCTCCAAGCCGGTGATGTGGTCGGTTGTTGAGCGTACCGCTTTGGCTGAGGCTGAAGTTGAATATCATGATGTTGAATCGGATATGATCTGGGTTAAGTTCCCTGTCACCAATGTGGCAGAACTTGACGGCGCTTATGTCGTGATCTGGACAACCACCCCTTGGACAATTCCAGGTAACCGCGCCATCGCTTATTCGCCGAAAGTTTCTTACGGCCTTTATGAGGTCACAGGTGCTGAGAACGATTTTGGTCCTAAAGTTGGTGAAAAACTGATTTTTGCTGATACTCTGGCTGAAGACTGCTTCAAAAAAGCCAAACTGACATTCAATCGTTTGGCCGATGTGTCGGTTGAGCAGCTCGATGGCATGACTGCATCCCACCCGCTGAAAGGCTTCGGCAGCGGTTATGAATTTACCGTGCCACTGGTAGCCGGTGATCACGTCACCGATGATGCCGGTACAGGTTTCGTTCATACCGCACCAAGCCATGGTCGTGAAGACTTTGAAGCTTGGATGGATGCGGCACGTGAACTCGAAGTACGCGGCATCAACCCGGCCATTCCTTTCCCTGTTGATGATGCTGGTTTTTACACATCTGATGCACCGGGCTTTGGCCCTGACCGCGAAGGCGGTGCTGCACGCGTTATTGATGATAATGGCAAGAAGGGCGATGCCAACGAAGCTGTTATCAAAGAACTGATCGCACGCGATCTTCTCTTTGCCCGTGGACGTATGAAGCATTCATATCCGCATTCATGGCGCTCTAAAAAGCCGATCATCTTCCGCAATACGCCGCAGTGGTTTGTCTATATGGACAAAGAACTGGGTGATGGTACGACGCTGCGTTCACGCGCTTTGGGTGCGATTGATGATACACGTTTTGTGCCAAATGCCGGTCAGAACCGTCTGCGTTCGATGATTGAAAACCGTCCGGATTGGGTTCTCTCGCGTCAGCGCGCTTGGGGTGTGCCGATCTGCGTTTTCGCCAGTGAAGATGGCACCGTTCTGGTGGATGAAGCGGTCAATGAGCGCATTTTGGCCGCCTTTGAAGCGGAAGGTGCCGATGCATGGTTTGCAGAAGGTGCACGTGAGCGTTTCTTGGGTAATCGCTCTAATGAGCCTTGGGAGCAGGTCACCGACATTCTCGATGTTTGGTTTGATAGTGGTTGCACCCATGTTTTCACTCTGGAAGACCGTCCGGACATGAAATGGCCGGCCGACCTTTATCTGGAAGGTTCCGATCAGCATCGTGGCTGGTTCCATTCCTCATTGCTGGAAAGCTGCGGAACCCGTGGCCGCGCACCTTATAATGCAGTTTTGACTCATGGTTTCACCATGGATGAGCACGGCAAGAAAATGTCGAAGTCGCTCGGCAATACCGTAACACCGCAGGACATCATCAAGGATTCAGGCGCTGATATTCTGCGTCTTTGGGTGATGACTTCGGATTATTGGGAAGATCAGCGTCTGGGCAAAAGCATCATCCAGACCAATATCGATGCTTATCGTAAATTGCGTAACACTGTCCGTTGGATGCTTGGCACACTTTCGCATGATGAAGGCGAAGAGGTTGCTTATGCCGATCTGCCGGAACTTGAAAAGCTGATGCTGCATCGCTTGAGCGAGCTGGATGAGCTGGTTCGCAACGGGTATGACAGCTTTGAATTCAAGCGTATCACACGTGCCCTGATCGACTTTACCAATATCGAATTGTCGGCTTTCTATTTCGATATACGTAAAGATGCGCTTTATTGCGATGCACCTTCAAGTGTGCGCCGTAAAGCAGCGCTTCAGACCGTGCGTCATCTCTTCGATAATATCGTGACATGGCTGGCGCCAATGCTGCCATTTACCACCGAAGAAGCATGGCTTGACCGCTACAAAGATGCGGTTTCTGTCCATCTGGAGCAATTCCGCACCATTCCGTCAGAATGGAATAATCCGGTTCTGGCCGCGAAATGGGACAAAGTGCGCGATGTGCGCCGCGTTGTGACAGGCGCGTTGGAACTGGAACGTGCGGATAAGCGCATTGGTTCGTCATTGGAAGCAGCGCCCGTTGTCCATATCACAGATGCTTCTTTGATGTCGGCGCTTGAAGGTCTGGATATGTCCGAAATCTGCATCACCAGTGGTTTGACCATTACGGATCAGCCGGCCATTGGCGAAGCTTTTTATTTAAGCGATGTGAAGGGTGTGGCTGTTGTTCCTGAAAAAGCAAGTGGCACCAAATGCGCGCGTTCATGGCGTTACACCGATGATGTTGGCAGTGATTCTGAATTCCCTGACGTTTCAGCGCGTGATGCAGAAGCCTTGCACGAATTAAAAGCGTTGGGTAAGCTGGCCTAAATATCAAGATTGGCGGCAGTCATGTATAAAAGATTAATTGCATGATTGCCGCTTTTGCTTCTCTCCTGTAGAAGCTTTTTTTAAAGAACGGATCGGCTTCGTCATAGAGTTGCCGGTTTTATGCGACAATACCGCTGGAGATGCGGATAAAGAAGTGGCGCTTATGACGATTGATAGAAGAATTCTGGTGCTTGCAACGGCTGTCGCCGGTCTCTCCCTGTCGGGGTGCGTTTCTTCACCAACCTATGGCACCGACAAAAGCGCAGGCGCGCAGTTGTTTGATGATGTGTCCAACATTGTTCCGTTGGGAACCGCAACCAAAAAAGATCCGATTGATTATAAGCCGCGCCCTGAATTGGTGCGCCCGGCTTCCGGTCAGGTTGCTCATTTGCCGGCTCCTCAGGAAAAGGTAACCCAATCAGGCGCAGCATGGCCGGAATCGCCTGAGCAACGCCGCAAGCGTTTGCGTGATGAGGCTACCGCCAATCAGGATAATCCATTTTATCGTCCGGCGGTGAAGCCCAATGTGCCTGCCAACTCAACAGCTTCTTATGATTATGATCTGACCAAGCCGCCGACAAAACGCGTGGCCGAGGCCAAGAAAGAACTGCATTTGCAGAAGGTTGGCGCGCCGGATCAACGTCGTTATTTGAGTGAGCCACCTTTGGCTTATCGCCAGCCTGCAGCCACAGCCCCAATCGGTGAGCAGGGTGATGATGAGGCTAAAAAAGAACGCGCACGTAAGAAAGCTGCCAGCAAGAGCAAAAGCTGGAGCGATTATATGCCTTGGAACTAACAATTCGCGCAATCAATTTGCGTGAGTTTGTCAATGATAGAAAAAGCCGGTTTTGTCCGGCTTTATCTGTTTTTAGCGTCTTTGCTTAAAAAACGCTCTCAGTAAATTTTGAGATTCTGTTTCGCCAAAGCCTGAATAAGTTTCTGGAGCATGATGGCATGTTGGTTGGGTGAAAAAACGGCCGCCATATTCAACACCGCCACCTTTTTCGTCGGCAGCGCCATAATAAAGCCGCCTGATGCGCGCAAAAGAAATGGCAGCTGCACACATGGCGCAGGGCTCAAGCGTTACATATAGATCGCAGTCAGGTAGTCTTTCTGATTTCAGCAGGTCACACGCCTGCCGGATCGCAAGCACTTCAGCATGAGCGGTCGGATCATTGAGCAGACGGGTACGATTACCGGCACGAGCAATAATGTCGCCATCAAGTACGATCACGGCTCCAATTGGCACTTCGCCTAAGGCTTGCGCTTCAAGTGCTTGCTCAAAAGCCTGTGCCATAAATCTGTTTTTGGGCGGATCTTCTTGTTCAAGGTGTTTTTTCATCATTGTTGATCGCCTATAGTAGAAATTTTACTCGCATGCTTCCATTTGATTTGTTACTGCATAAACTTAAAAACCGGAACCATTTACCAACGGAATTATCCAGCGTTGATGAACGTCGTTGATGATTGTCCATAAATCAATGCAAGGCGCGGCTGCGACCGCTGCTGAAAGGCCATTATTAAAATGAGCAGAGATCATAATGAAGAAGGCGAAAAGCGTCCCTTCGATAAACGCGGAGAAAACCGCGATCAAGATAAAAGAACAGGCCGCGGTGAAGGTTTCAAACCCCGCGAGCGCGATGGCGAGCGTCGCCCACGCGAATTTGGTGCCCGTGATGGTGAAGGACGTGATGGCCGTGAACGCCGCGATCGTGACGACAAACCACGTTTTGAAAAGAAATTCGGTGACAAGCCGCGTTTCGACAAGGGGGATGCCCCGCGCAGCCGTGATGTAGGTGACAGAGATGCGTCCGTTGAAGAAGCCGAGCGTATTGCCAAGCGCTTAGCGCGCGCCGGTATTGCTTCACGCCGTGAAGCTGAAACCATGATCGCTGCCGGCCGCATCAGCGTGAACGGCAAAGTGCTGACCACACCTGCATTCAACGTCAATCGTACAGATATTATCAAGGTTGATGGTAAATTGCTGCCGCAGACCGAACGCACCCGTTTGTGGCTTTACCACAAGCCTGCGGGTCTTGTGACCACCAACCGTGATCCTGAAGGCCGCCCGACCGTATTTGAAGCGCTGCCGGAAGATATGCCGCGCGTGTTGTCAGTAGGTCGTTTGGATATCAACACCGAAGGCTTGTTGTTGCTGACCAATGATGGTGGTTTGTCGCGTATTCTGGAATTGCCGACCACTGGTTGGTTGCGCCGTTACCGCGTTCGCGCGCATGGCAGCGTGACACAGGAACAACTGGATGAGTTGAAAAACGGTATTGCCGTTGACGGTATTTTCTATGGCAGCATCGATGCACAACTGGAACGTCAGCAGGGCAGCAATGTTTGGCTGAATATCGGTTTGCGTGAAGGTAAAAACCGCGAAGTTAAAAATATTCTTGGCGCGCTTGGTCTGACCGTTGGTCGCTTAATCCGTGTGTCTTTCGGGCCTTTCCAGTTGAGCGATCTGGAAGTGGGCGCCGTGCGTGAAATCCGTGGCCGTACATTGCGTGACCAGCTGGGCGAACGTTTGGTGCAAGAATCGGGTGCCGATTTCGATGCACCGATCATCAATGAATTTTCAAATTCTGATGTCCGTGGCGCCGGTATTCGTGCCCCGCGTGGTGATGAGGCACAGCAGGATGAACGTCCTCGCCGTCCGCGTGAGTGGATTTCATCTAGTCCGTCGCAAGGTAAACCAAAACGTACCGAGCGTGTTGAAGAAAGCCGCCGTCCGCGTGGCGTGAATGTGTGGATGGCACCAGGTGCGCGTCCGCAATCCGCCAAAGCAGAAGCCGCGGCTGAAGAACGTAGCGAATATCAAAAACGTGAGCGCAAACCGTTTGGCGAAGCTCGTGGTGGTGCACCCCGTGGTGAGCGTTCGGATCGCCCATTCCGCTCCAATGATCGTGACCGCCAAGGTGGTTTTGAGCGTAAACCGCGCGACGGTGATTATGCCCCGCGTCCACGCCGTTCAGATGATGAAGGCTCATTCCAGAAGCGTTCTTATGGCGAAGGCCGTGGTGAACGTTCAGAGCGTTTTGACCGCGCACCAAGACCAGAGGGCGACCGCCGTCCACGCGCCGAGGGTGCTAGCCGTCCGCGTTTTGACGATGAGCAGAAGCGTCCGGGTCGCCGTGAACGTGAACGTGAGAACGCCCGCGAAGCCCGCCGCACCGAAGATTTCGCCGGCGGTTATTCCCGCGGTGAAAAATCACGTGATGCCCGTCCATTTGGCGATAAGCCACGCAGTGATAAACCTTGGGGTGATAAGCCACGCAGTGACAGGCCACGCGGCGACAAGCCGTTTGGCGATAAGCCACGTAGTGATAAGCCTTGGGGCGATAAGCCACGCGGTGACAAGCCGCATAGCGAGCGTCCGCAAAATGATCGTCCGAGAGGCGACAAGCCTTTCCGCGATGGACCATCCGGCAGTGGCAATCGTTCAGGTGGAAAACCGGGAGGACGTGGTGCGGATCGTCGGCGGTAAGTTTCGCGGACGGCCATTAGCTACGCCACAAACAAATGCGATCCGTCCAACGACGGATCGCACCCGTGAAAGTTTGTTTAATATTTTGATGCATAAATATGCCGACAAGATCGAGAATGGACGTATTCTCGATCTTTTTGCCGGTACAGGCGCATTGGGTTTTGAGGCTTTGTCGCGCGGCGGCCGCTACGGCGTTTTTATTGAGGAATCTGCTGAAGGTCGTGGTTTGCTGCGTCAAAATATTGAAAATTTTGGTTTGCAGGGGCAGACGAAAGTTTTCCGTCGCAATGCTTGTCAATTAGGGCTAGCGGGAACGCTGGAGCCATTTGATGTGGTTTTTGCCGATCCGCCTTACGGAAAGGGCTTGGGTGAAAAAGCCTTGGCTGCAGCTCTGGAAGGCAACTGGCTTAATTCTGACGCAATTATCATTCTTGAAGAAGAAGCAGATGCTTTGCTTAATCTCGATGAGCGTTTTGTCATTGAGGATGAGCGGGATTACGGACTGACCACCATTCGCCTGATAAGGCTTGCTCATTAGTCATATAAGTATCTTGCACAGAACATGATTGTGTTTAAGCTGGCAAACACAATGAATGAATTTGAAAGCCGGTCGGGGCAAGGAAATATGTCCTGATGATAGAGTGCGGACGGAAGATTTGTGTCATATATCCAATATCTTCTGTCCGGCTTGAAGGCTTGTATTAATCAGGAGATGACGCTCGGTGTTAATTCGATCACTTAGTCGCTTACTCATATCCACTACAGTTTCAACATTTTTAATTGTTCCTGTTTTAGCAACACATACATTTGCCGAAGCACCCGTTGCTCCCGTACAAACGCAGACTGCCGCTTCTCAGGAAAAGCCTGAGATTAAAACCTCTGACGGCGTTGCAAGTTTTACCCTCCAGAACGGCTTGAAAGTGGTGGTAATCCCCGATCACCGCGCACCGGTTGTCACCCAGATGATCTGGTATCATGTCGGCTCTGCCGATGAAGAAGAAGGCACTTCCGGCATCGCGCATTTTCTTGAGCATTTGATGTTCAAGGGCACCAAAACATTTCAGGCAGGTGAGTTTTCCAATTATGTGACCGAAAATGGCGGTCAGGAAAATGCTTTTACCTCTTATGATTATACCGCTTACTATCAGCAGGTTTCGCCGCAGGCTCTTCCGAAAGTCATGGAATTTGAAGCTGACCGCATGCAAAACCTGATTTTGAATGAAGAGGCGGTCACCACCGAGCGCGAAGTAATTATCGAAGAACGCCGCATGCGGGTGGATTCCAATCCGGGTGCGATGCTTTCTGAAAACACCAATGCGACGATTTTCTATAATCATCCTTATCGCCGTCCGATTATCGGCTGGCGTCAGGAAATGGAAAAACTGAGCCTTGATGATGCAATCAGTTTCTACAAGAAATATTATACGCCCAACAATGCCACATTGATTATTACCGGTGATGTAACACCGGAAAAAGTGTTGGAACTAACCGAAAACAGCTGGGCAAAAGTGCAACGCAGTGCAGAGCCTGGCGATCGGGAGCGGGTGCAGGAGCCTGCCAAGCAAGCTGATCGCATCGTGACGCTGCATGATGAGCGCGTCACCATTCCGTCTTTTACAACCACATGGCTGGTGCCTTCTTATGCCAATGAAGCACAGTTTGAAGGCGCTAAGCAAGGCGATGCGGCAGCTCTTAGTCTGCTCAGTGAAATTTTGAGCGGCTCAACCCGTTCAAGATTGTATCAGAATTTCATGGTCAAGCAGTCGATTGCCAGCGGTGTGGATGCAAGTTATCGCGGCGATGCGCTGGATGATGGCACATTCTCGCTGTTTGGTGCGCCACGTGGTGACACAACACTTGGTGAATTGGAACTCCAAGTGAAAGATCAGTTGGCTGCGATCATCAAGGATGGCGTGAGCGAAGCAGAGCTTGATCAGGCACGTAACCGCTTGATGAAATCAGTGATTTTTGCCCGTGATAGTCAGGCCGGAATGGCGCGCATTTATGGTGCAGGTCTTTCTGTTGGTCAGAGCATTGAAGATATTCAGGGCTGGCCGGAAAAAATCAAAAAGGTAACAGCTGACCAGGTCAAAGATGTGGCAAACCGTTATCTCTCAAAACAGAAAACCGTGACCAGCTATTTATTGCCTCCTGATATGGAGCCGAAATCTGCGGTAGCCGTATCGCAGGCAGAAGCGGACAGTGCCGCGCCTGAAAAGGGTGAGCAGCCAAGCGGAGGCGTACAATAATGTTCAAACATCTTCAAAAACAGTTGTCTTCGTTCAAAACATTGGTGCTTGCTGCATCGGCTGTCTTATTGTTGAGCCTGCCGGCATATGCAATTGATATTCAGACAGTTACATCGGAAAAAGGTGTCAAAGCGTGGCTGGTTTCCGATGCGTCTGTGCCGCTGATTTCCATCCGCTTTTCACTCAAAGGCGGTTCTGCACAAGATCCTGACGGCAAAGAAGGATTGGCAAATCTCATGACCGGCCTTTTTGATGAAGGTGCGGGCGACCAGAATGCCGATCGTTTTCAGGAAAATATGGATAATCTTGGCGCGGAAATGAGTTTCTATGCCTCGCAAGACAAGATTATCGGCGGCATGAAAATGCTGAGCGAAAACAAAGACGCAGCCTTTGATTTGTTGAAACTGGCGGTCAATGAACCCCGTTTTGATCAGGATGCAGTGGATCGTATCCGTTATCAGCTGATTGCAGGTATTGAAGCATCACAACGTGATCCGGATTCTATTGCATCACGTAAATTTGCCGAAGCATTTTACGGCAAACATCCTTATGCACGTCCAAGTGAAGGTACTGTTGCATCGCTTAACAGCATCAAACCGGATGATCTGAAAGCATTTCATCGCAAGAATTTTGCCCGTGATAATCTGAATATCAGTGTGGTTGGTGATATTAAAGCAGATGAACTTGCCCCGATTTTGGATAAGATTTTTGGTGACCTTCCGGCAAGTTCGGAACTGGTACCGGTGCCTGATGCCAAACTTGGTTTTGGTGTGACCACATCGGTCACTTATGATTTGCCGCAAACCTCGCTGACATTTGCCTATCCGGGTGTCGATCTGGATGATCCTGATTTCTTTGCAGCCTATCTGATGAACCAGATTATGGGTGGTGGTTTCTCTTCACGTCTTTATGAAGAAGTGCGTGAAAAGCGCGGCCTTGCTTATTCGGTTTCTTCCGGGTTGCAGGTACGTGATCACGCCAACGCTTTGATGATTGGCACCGCGACACGGCCTGAGAAAGCACAAGAATCGCTGAAAATCATCCGCGAACAAGTGGCGAAAATGGCGGCTGAAGGCCCGACAGAGGCAGAGTTACAAACGGCTAAAAACTATGTCATTGGTTCTTATGCGGTGAATAATCTCAATTCTTCATCGGCTGTGGCTAATACATTGGTTGGCTTGCAGGACGCAAAACGCTCAATCGACTTCTTCGATGAGCGTATTGATTTGATCAATGCTGTAACGGCTGATCAGGTCAAAGCAGTGGCTGCCAAACTTTTCAATACAGATCCGGCAATTTTGATTGTCGGGCCTGCCCAGTAATAATGAAGTAAGCGGGATAGAATATGACGACGTCATCACCGACTTTTGCCGTAGCATTTGGCGGTGGTGGCGCCCGCGGTATTGCCCATATTCACATTATTGAAGTCTTGGACGAACTGGGTATCAAACCGGTGGCTATTGCCGGGTCATCTATTGGTTCAATCATGGGGGCGGGGCTTGCCTGCGGCATGAAAGGCAGCGAAATTCGTGCCTATATGACCGAGATTTTCACCCATAATACGGAAATAGCCAAACGTATCTGGCAGACAAAGCCGCAAAGCCTGGCTGATCTGTTTCATGGCGGTTTAAAATTCAGCCAATTCAATATTGAAAAAATTATTGCAGCTTTTCTGCCCGATCAGGTGCCGGTTGATTTTGCCGGGTTAAATATTCCCCTGCAAATCACCGCATGTGATTATTATGCGGCCAGAGAAACTGTTTTTGATACTGGTGATTTACGCTCTGCCATTGCTGCTTCCTGTGCCATCCCGCCATTGTTTTCGCCGGTTCGTCGCGAAGGCCGTATTTATCTCGATGGCGGTTTGTTCAATCCTGTGCCCTATGACCTTTTGAGCGATAAAGCTGACATTATCATTGCGGTCGACGTTATTGGTGTTCCTCCATCTGATAGTGAACGAATGCCGACAACAATTGAAGCGATGATGGCATCCAATATGCTCACCATGCGCTCCATCGTCACCAATAAATTTTTGAATTGCAAACCGGATATATTTTTAAGTCCGGATGTATCGCATATAAGTCTGATTGATTTTTGGAAAATCGAGCAAATTCTCACACAAAGCGAGAAAGTGCGCGATCATCTCAAATATGCGATTGATGATGTTCTTAAAACTCATTCCGCCGCTGGCGTTTGAATGTTTTCATCATCATTGGCATCAATTTGCTCTTTAGTGGCTTGATCCAGTGCTTTACCCTGACGTGAAGGTTTAAGTAGCGGTTCAGGTGTCACCGGCTTGTTAAAGAGCAGGTGACGGCCAGCCAGAATACCTTCTGCCATTTGCACATGCAGGCGGTCTTCATCGCGCTGGCGAACATCCTCGGCAATCGAATAGGCTGTTGCTTCACTGGAACCCAAGGCTTCAAGCGCTTTGCGACCAAACATGAGACCCGATTCCAGCGTTTCACGCAGTTCATATTCGACGCCATGAGCACGTAGCTCAAGACTATGTTCGCGGTCATAAGCACGCACAAATAGTTTTGCGTCCGGGTAGCTTGCCTGCACCAGCTCGACAATGCGGCTGGTGGTTTCTTTGTTTTGGGTGCAGACGGCAACGATTTTTGCCTGCCTGATACCGGCAGCTTCCAGCACATCCTTGCGGGTGCCATCTCCATAATAAATGCGGAAACCAAAACGACCAGCTGCGCGGATACGATCAGCAGATGTATCAATCACGGTTACACTGACGCCACCTGCCAGCAAAATCTGCGCAGTGATCTGGCCAAAGCGGGAAAAGCCGATCATCAAAATATCGGCGCCAGCTCCGTTGAAATCTTCTTCCGGTGCGGCTTGTTCTTTATCTTTGAAAAGTAGCTTATTGCCGATTGCAACCGAGAGAGGGGTGAGAGCCATCGAAACAGTAACAGCCGCCACCAATTCGGATGCCAAAGCACTGGTGATGATCGCAGCAGCAGAGGCGGCTGAAAACAGCACAAAGGCAAACTCACCACCTTGCGGCAGCAGAAACGCTACGCGGACAGCATCATTGTGGTTGGCGCGGAAAATCCGGCACAATAAATAGGTGATCACTACTTTGATGAACATAAAAATAGGCACAGCAATCAATACGGCTTGCCAATGGGTTACAATTACCGGCAAGTTGAGCGACAGACCGACGGCCACAAAAAACAGCCCTAAAAAGATACCGCGGAACGGTTCAATATCGGCTTCCAGCTCATGGCGATAGGATGATTCTGCCAGCAGCACACCTGCAATAAACGCTCCCATTGCCATGGAAAGACCGGCATATTGCAGAAGCATTGCGGAGCCGAGCACGATAAAAAGCGCGGCAGCAACCATCACTTCACGCGCACCGGTATTACCGATGATACGGAACATCGGATTAATCAGATAACGGCCGGCGACAACCAAGGCTGTGATTGCGGCAATGGCGGTGGCAATATGGAAGCTGGCGCTTGCCTGTTCTTCAAGTGGTGAAAGAGCCGGAATAATTGCCAGAATTGGCACAATCGCCAAATCTTGAAACAACAGAATGGAAAAACTGCGCTGACCATATTTTTGGTTGGTGCCGCCGCGATCCTGCAAAACCTGCATCGCAAAAGCGGTGGAAGATAATGCCAGACCATAACCGATTATAATCGCCGCATTGACGCTTAAACCCGCCAGATGAAAACCGGCAAAAGCCAAGGCTGCACCGGTAAGGAGAACTTGTGAACTTCCAAGGCCAAAAATCGAATGGCGCAGCGCCCAGAGACGGGATGGTTTGAGTTCCAACCCGATGACGAAAAGCAGAAACACGACGCCCAGTTCGGCAAAATGCAAAAGCTCTTCGCCGTCACTGATCAGACGCGCTACAGGGCCGATGGTGATACCGGCCGCGAGATAGCCAAGCACGGTACCAAGCCCCAGTTTTTTGAACAAGGGCGCTGCGAGAATAGCACCGCCAAGAATCAGAAGCGCTTGTATGTAAAGATGTCCGCCGTCTTCCAGCATAATTCGGCCTTGAATGTGATCTGTTTGTTAGCAATTAGGCGAGCTTGCCTTGAAGGGGCAAGAATTGCACCCTATACAAGAAAGATATGGCCGGATTCAGTTTCAGGTCTAGCAAATATTGAATAATCATCAACTTGTTTGATGCAAATAATATTCTGGGTAAGCGTGAAAAAGATGACTGATGCCGCCTCTAAATTGATCGATCAGGCTGCTCGCCTCGTAGAGGCTGCAAAACAGGCAGGCGCTGATGCGTCGGATGCGGTTGTGGTGCGGGCGCGCTCCACCAGCGTGAGTGTGCGCCTTGGTAAAGTTGAAGGCACCGAATCATCTGAGAGCGACGAGTTTTCCCTAAGAGTTTTCGTGGGAAAACGTGTGGCCAGTGTTGCGGCCAATAGTAGTGCTGATCCGAAGCAACTGGCAGAACGCGCCGTTGCAATGGCCAAGGTTTCACCTGAAGACCCATATGAGGCTTTGGCCGAACCAAGCCTTCACGTTAAAAATCCGCGTGATCTTGATCTGTTTGATGCGACGGAACTGAACTCACAGCGCCTGACCGAAGACGCATTGGCGATGGAAGCCGCAGCGCTTGAAATATCAGGCATCACCAATTCCGGTGGAGCTGGTGCTTCCTTTGGCCTGGGAGGTTTGGTGCTGGTTACCTCAAACGGTTTTTCGGGCGCCTATCAGGCTTCGCGTTTCGGCCGTTCGGTCAGCGCTATTGCCGGTGAGGGCACCAGCATGGAGCGCGACTATGATTTTAGCTCGCGTCTGCATTTTGCTGATCTGGAAGTGCCGGAGGTGATTGGACGTAATGCCGGTGAGCGCGCTGTACGTCGTCTCAATGCGCGGCAAGTGGCGACAGGGCCGGTGAATGTCATTTTTGATCCGCGTATTGCGCGCGGCATGGCTTCCCATTTGGCTAGTGCAATAAATGGTGCCTCTGTTGCGCGTAAAACCAGCTTTTTACGCGATAAAATGGGGCAGCAGATTTTAAAATCCGGCATTAATGTCACCGATAATCCGCTGCGTGTGCGCGGCTCCTCTTCACGTCCCTTTGATGGTGAAGGTATTGAAGGTCAGCCATTGGTGATGGTAGAAGATGGTGTCTTGCAGCATTGGACATTATCGGGTTCAACGGCGCGAGAATTGGGCCTTCGAGGCAATGGCCGCGGTGTGCGTTCCGGTTCGGTTGTCTCTCCGGCTTCCACCAATTTTGCCATTGAACCGGGTGAACAAACACCAGAAGATCTGATCAAACAGATCGTCACTGGTTTTTATGTGACGGAAGTTTTCGGTCAAGGTGTTAATATGGTTACCGGTGAATATAGCCGTGGTGCTTCGGGTTTCTGGATTGAAAATGGCGAATTGGCCTTTCCGGTTTCGGAAGTCACCATCGCCGGCCGTTTGCAGGATATGTTTTTGAATATGACACCAGCCTCGGATATTGATCGTAACTTTGGTATGACCTCTCCGACTTTGGCAATTGAAGGAATGACGCTTGCCGGAAACTAATGGGCCGGAAATTAACGAGATGATGCAAAACCTGCCGCTTCCGCAAGATGAACTGGCGCTGCTGAAGCAAGCGGCGGCAGAAGCGGGTAGCATTGCTTTGCACTATTTCAAAAAAGATCCGGATGTCTGGTATAAAGAGGGTAACTCGCCTGTCACAGAAGCAGATTTTGCCGTCGATAATTATTTGCGCAAAACATTGCTGCAAGCGCGCCCCGATTACGGCTGGATATCAGAGGAAACGGTCGATGAGCGCGATGTGGTGCCACGTCAGCGGTTCTTTGTGGTTGATCCGATCGACGGCACCCGTTCATTTATTCGTGGTGATGATCAATGGTGCGTGAGCATTGCGATTATCGAAAATGGCCGCCCGCTTGCCGGTGTTTTGGAGTGTTCCGTGCGCGGTGAAGTGCTGGAAGCTCATTGCAATGGTGTTGCTTTGCAAAATAATTTGCCGATCCGTGTGGGCAGTCAAAATGCAGGTGAACCATTGAGCATTGCTTTATCGCGCTCCGCTTTTGACAGCCTGCCGGATAATTTACGTGATCGTGTGCATCTACACCCTTATGTGTCGTCATTGGCTTATCGTATTGGTATGGTGGCGCGTGGTGAAATTGCGGGTACATTTGTGCGGCCTCATTCCAATGATTGGGATTTGGCGGCTGCTGATCTGATCTTAAGCCGGGCCGGAGGCCGTCTGGTGGATGTGGCAGGTGTGCCGCTTCATTATGGCGGGGCATCATCGGGGCAGGGCGCATTGGTTGCTTCCAGCGGTAAATTGCTGGAAGAGATGTTGAGTGTTGTCGCCGCTTAAGCATTGCGCTAAGCAGGCGGTTAAATCGAACTGTTTCAGGAATGGATCATTATGAGCAACGACGGCGATAAAAGACAATTGCTTCATTTGGTTTTCGGCGGTGAGCTGAAAAACCTCAACTCGATGGAGTTTCGTGATTTAGACCAAATTGATATGGTTGGTATTTATCCGAACTATGAAACCGCTTTGCACGCATGGCGTTCAAAAGCACAACAGACTGTTGATAACGCGCATATGCGTTATTTCATCGTGCATATGCATCGCCTGCTGGATCCTGCGACTGCCGCAGCTTCTATCAGCTCGCAGAGCTAATATTTTCTTAAGATTTATCAGCGCAAGCCGGTCTGTTAAATCCCGTCAGACCATAACTTGCGCTGATATTGTTTTAATAACTTCAAGAGTAAGCTATTCGTGAATAATCAAGACCCAGATCGCGCTGTACTACCTGAACCTTCCGGTGACGAAAAACCGGAACAAAAGCGTTCGGGCTTTTTAAAGCCGTTTTGGCGTAAAATTCGCGGGCCGCTGGCACGCTCGGCATTTGTCAAATCATTGTTGGTTGGCCTGATTACCAATTATCTGCGTCTGGTCAATCTCACCAACCCAATGCCGAAAGCGGCAAAGGAAACGATACGTATCGCGGGCGAAATTGCACCTTTTATTGTCACCTTCTGGCATGGTCAGCATTTAATGGGGCCTTTTGTGCGCCCGAAATCCGCACCAACTGTTGCGATGTTTTCGCGCTCTAATGATGCGGAATTAAATGCGAAAGTGGCCGAACGTTTGGGCTTGGAAATTGTGCGTGGTTCTGGCGGTCGCGCAGAAACAACCCGTGTTGAAAAGGGCGGCGCACGCGCATTGCTGACTTTAAAAAATGCATTGAAAAATGGCAAATCCGCAGCCATGATTGCTGATATTGCTCATGGAACGGCGCGTGAGGCGGGAGAGGGAATTATTTTGCTCGCAAAATTATCAGGCCGCCCCATAATTGCGACAGCCTATGCGTCTACTCGTAAAATAGTTCTTGAAAAAACTTGGGACAAGACCACTATTCCATTACCCTTCGGACGGGCAATGGTGATTGCAGCCGAACCGGTTTGGGTACCTGCTGATGCGGATGCGGAAATTTTGGAAGCCAAGCGTCAGGAACTGACACAAAAATTAAACGAGGCTACAGCGCAAGCTGCTGCCGCTTTGGAGAAAGCATCATGAGCGAACGCTGGGCGCGCAATGTGCTGACCGCTTATCGGGTCATTGGAACTTGTCTCTACCCGTTTGTCGGTACCTATGTGCGCTATCGTACGCTAAAGGGCAAAGAAGACCGTCAGCGCCGCAATGAGCGCTATGGCAAAACCAACATTGCCCGCCCAAACGGTCCGTTGATTTGGGTTCATGCCGCAAGTGTCGGCGAAACCACTGCCATTATGCCATTGGTTGAGCGGTTGGCTTGCCGTGATATCACTGTTTTATTCACCACCGGTACGATGACATCGGCAAAATTGGTCGCCGATCATATGAGTAATCATATTATCCACCAATTTGTGCCTCTGGATTTGAAACCGGCGGTCGAGCGCTTTTTGAACCATTGGAAGCCGGATTTGGCAATTACGTGTGAATCGGAAATTTGGCCGACCACGATCCAGATGCTGGGGACGCGCCGCATTCCGCAAGTGCTGGTCAATGGCCGTTTGTCTGACCGTTCTTTTGCTGCTTGGAAAAAACGCTCCTCTATTGCCGAGGCTTTATTTGCGAATTTCTCACATGTTGTTGCGCAATCCGAACTGGATGCGGAGCGATTCCGTGCTCTTGGGGCGCGTCCTGTCACTGTATCCGGTAATTTGAAAGTTGATAGCGCCCCGCCGCCGATCGACAAACAGACGCTGGCACGTATGTTGGACGAAATTGGTACGCGCAAGCGTTGGGCGGCGGTTTCAACGCATGAAGGCGAAGAAGAAATTTGTGCGCAGGTGCATAAAATGCTGACCGTACGCCATCCTGATTTGCTTACCATCGTGGTGCCGCGCCATCCGGTGCGCGCGGATGAGCTGGAAACCATGTTTATGACCCATGGTTTGAAAGTGGCAAGGCAAAGCCGCGGTGACGTGATCGAGCCGGATACGGCCATTTTCATGGGCGATACAATCGGTGATATGGGGCTTTATCTGCGTTTGACTGATATTGCCTTTGTCGGCAAATCTCTGGTGGGTGAGGGCGGTCACAATCCGCTGGAACCGGCGATGCTCAATACGGCGGTTTTATCGGGCAGCAATGTGCAGAGCTTCCGTGATTCCTATCAGCGACTGATTAAAAACGGTGGCGCGCGACTGGTTAAAGACCGTGAAATGCTCGCGGGTGCGGTTAATTTCCTTTTCAATAATCCAAAGCATCTGAAAGTGATGATTGCGGCTGGTTTGCGTACAGTGCTTGACATGCGTGGTTCACTGGAACGCACCGTTTTGTCACTGGAGCCGTTTATTCAGCCGTTGCTGGTACAAGCACAATTGACCAGTGCGGCGCATGATGATGCCAAAAATCCAAAACGGACTAAACGAGGCGCTTGATGGCGGGGCAGGCTCCATCCTTTTGGTGGCAAGCTCCAAGCTGGCGCTCCGCTCTGCTGGCTCCATTGGCCTGTATTTATGGCATGGTTGCTGCCCGTAATCTTACTAAACGTGTGGGTGCCCGCATTGATGTGCCGGTTTTATGCATCGGCAATTACACGGTTGGCGGAGCCGGAAAAACACCAACTGCTATTTACTTTGCCGAACTTGCCCGTGATGAAGGTTTTATTCCCGGTATCGTTTCACGTGGCTTTGGCGGCAATTATAACGGTGTGCATCTGGTTGATCCTGAAACCGATAGTGCCAAGCTGGTGGGTGACGAGCCATTATTATTGGCGCGACATGCCAGCGTTGCTGTTTGCTCCGATCGTTCCCATGCCGCAGAATTTTTAAAAACACGCGGTTGCGATTTCATCATTATGGATGATGGCTTTCAAAGTGCGCGACTTTATGCCGATTACGCGCTTTTGGTGGTGGATGCCTCACGCGGCATCGGCAATGGCAAGATTATTCCGGCAGGGCCATTACGCGCGCCGCTCAATGTGCAGATGGCAAAAACCGATGGCATTTTGCGCATTGGCACTCAAAATGTGGCTGACAATTTAATAAAACAAGCGCATGCGGCTGGTAAACCAATTTTTGATGCGGTTTTGCAAGCTTCATCAAAGAGTGATTTAGCAAATGGTCAATTTTTGGCTTTTGCAGGTATCGGCAATCCGGAGAAGTTTTTTGTAAGCCTTCGCGCAACTGGCGCCGTTATTGGCGCGACGCGCGAATTTGCCGATCATCACCCGTTTACGCCACAAGATATTGCACAATTGCACGATGAAGCGGCAGCTAATAACCTTCGTTTGATTACGACTGCCAAGGATTATGTGCGCTTGGCTTCACAGCCGGATATAGACCGAAGCTTTGTTGAGAAACTGTCAGTGTTGGATGTGGAATTGAGCTTTACAGACAAAAGTGCTGCAAAAACCATTTTCTCAACGGTTTTGCAGCGCTTTGAAGCTCGACAATAATTAATTATTTGTCGCGTTTGCGTAATTCCGGATGCATGTCCAACTCACGCTGGAAAGAAATCTCGCCGGTGGCATAGGCTTCCTGACGCTCGACGCTCCAATATTTCAGCTCGTCGAGCGGAATTTTAGCACCGCTGACCGCACAAAGTACATATTCGCCCATGGTCAGAATATCAAAATCACCATCGAGATAACGGATACGGGCTTCTGTTGAGTGCGAGCCGCCAAAATTGTTCATGTTCTTATCCAGTTCGTTCTTTTTTAGAGCGTGTCGCGCTTTTTTGTATCTATTGCGCGCGCTCTAACATTTTAGTTTACGCATGTCTTTATCCCAAAACAGGTAGTCACTTTTTGGAGACATGCTCTTGTTTAACGACGTCCGAACAATCGTTCGATGTCGCTGAGTTTCAGTTCAATATAGGTTGGACGACCGTGATTGCAGGTGCCGGAGCCGGGCGTTGCCTCCATCTGGCGCAACAAAGCATCCATTTCCTGCTGTTTCAAGCGGCGGCCGGAGCGCACGGAGCCGTGACAGGCCATTGTCGCTGCCACATGATCAAGCATTTCCTGCAAGCCATTGGCGGTATCATGCTCGGCAATTTCATCGGCTAAATCACGAATGAGCTGCGGTACATTCATTTCGCCAAGCATGGCAGGTGTTTCACGCACTGCCACAGCACCCGGCCCAAAGGGTTCAACGCCTAAACCGAAACGCTCCAATGTTTCGCTATGGGCGGTCAAACGGTCGGCATCTTCTTCCGGCAGATCGACAATTTCCGGAATAAGCAGCATTTGTGATGCCATTGGTTTGGAATGAAGCGCTGTTTTCAATGCTTCATAAACGAGACGCTCATGGGCTGCATGCTGATCGACAATCACCAGACTGTCTTCCGTCTGTGCGACAATATAATTGGCGTGTACTTGTGCGCGTGCAGCACCCAGCGGCATCGCCATAATTTCGGTTTCAGGTTCGGCCATACCGGCACGCGCATCAGCGGTCGGAATGCTGATATCGGCAAAAACCGATTGCCCTGCTTCATTCATACCAGTTGGCATTGTGTGTTGTGGTGAGGTGCTGCCATCCAGATCAAGCGGGCGATGAGCCGGATGAGCCGTTGCCGGCGACCATTCCTGGCGCGGTTGATATGCTTGCCAGTCTCGGCTCGCAAATTGCGGGCGATAGCTTGAAGCTTGCTGAGGCGGCATGTTGGATGAGGGTTGCAAACCCTGCGCTCTGAAGGTTTCCATCATGTTGGTGGCAGCATTGGTTGACGCACGGATGCCGGATTGCGCATGCGCCTGTTTGATAGAACCGACAATCAGCCCGCGCACGAGCCCCGGATCACGAAAGCGCACATCGGCCTTGGCCGGATGCACATTGACATCCACCAATGCCGGATCAAGATTTAAAAACAGCACCGCAACCGGATGGCGGTCGCGCGCAATCACATCCATAAAGGCACCGCGTAGCGCACCAAAGATTTGCTTGTCGCGCACAGGGCGACCATTGACATAGGCGAACTGATGCTGGGCATTGCCGCGGTTAAATGATGGAATGCCGACAAAACCGGAAAGACGCACCCCATCACGCTCCGCATCAATAGCCAAAGCATTTTCGGCAAATTCCTTGCCCAATATTTGCGAGATACGCTCAAGCATGGCTTGGCTGCCGGTGCCGGTGGCGGGCAATTCCAGATTGGTGCGATCTGTTCCGGCCAGAGAAAAACGAATATGCGGAAAGGCAATGGCAATGCGCTTGATCACTTCTGTGATAGCGGTTGCCTCGGCGCGATCCGTCTTCATGAATTTTAAACGGGCAGGCGTTGCGAAGAAAAGATCGCGTACTTCTGCAATCGTGCCGACATTCAAAGCAGCAGGGCGGGGCTCGGCCACATGGCCACCTTCAACACTCACTTCAAAACCGCTATCGGCGGTTCTAACGCGTGATTTCAAACTCAGTCGCGCCACCGAGCCAATGGAAGGCAAAGCCTCGCCACGAAAGCCCAGTGCGCGAATGTCATGCACATCATTATCGAGTTTTGATGTGCAGTAACGCGAGATCGCCAAGCTCAACTCAGCTTGCGGAATACCGGAACCGTTATCGATGACGCGCAACAACGTCTTGCCGCCACCGGCGGTGACAATTTCAATCCGGTCAGCCCCTGCATCAATCGCATTTTCCACCAGCTCTTTGATAACGCTGGCCGGACGCTCGATCACTTCACCCGCAGCGATCTGATTGATGATGGTTTCGTTGAGATGTTTGATAGACATTGCTGATCTTAATTATTCTGCTTAATTATTTTGCCTAATTATTTTGTAAGCCGCGGGTGATGCTGTAAATTTGCGCGGAACGGGCACCGGAACGGCAGAAACCAAGCACAGGGCCTTCAGCTTTGGCGAGAGCCTCTGCCATAACGTCCACATCTTCCTGTGTCAGCATACCTCCGGAAAAAGGCACATGCACTGCGGTAATACCAACTTTTTCAGCCACTTTGGCGATTTCGGCAAAATTGGGTTGGTCTGCGCCACCTTCACCATCAGGGCGATGGCAGATCACCATCTGGAAGCCTTGAGCGGCAAGATCACGTATATCATCAGGCGAAATCTGGCCGGTGACTGAATAAATATCGTCGATTTGGCGAATGTCCATTGTGCTACCCTGCGGTTATTGCTCATTGTCTGTATGGGACGGAATATCGTTGGAGCTTCAGAATCTTGAAGCCATACATATAAGTCTAATATGGGATAAATTAACGGGAGAAGCCATGTCTAATGAAAAATCTTCACGGCTTGTTCAGCGACAAATTTATCGGGAAGGCGTTTTTTCAAGTTCGACACGCATGGTGCCGGAAGAAGTAGCTGTTGCGATGAGTTTTGGTGGCACAACCCATGCGGTGATGATGGCAACACCCGATGATTTGGAAGATTTTGCCATTGGTTTTGCTTTGACCGAAGGTGTTATTGGAAAAATGACCGATATTGAGACCATCAATATCGTGTCGGTTGATGGTGGTTTTGATGCACAAGTGACACTGAAAGAGCAGTCACGCGCGCATTTCAATGCGCGTCGCCGCCATATGGCAGGGCCGGTCGGCTGTGGTTTATGCGGGATTGAATCGATCGAACAAGCGCTGCGTCCGGTGCCGCAAGTGGATATAGCCAATGCAAAATTCTCAGCTGCAGACATTACAGGCGCAATGGCAGATTTAGCGGCCAAGCAAAAACTCAATAGGACAACGCATGCCGTGCATGGCGCAGGGTTTTATTTGAAAGGGCAGGGCGCTGTCATCGTGCGGGAAGATGTCGGCCGGCATAATGCACTGGACAAATTGGCTGGCGCTTTATTGCGCAACACATATGCCTCAAACCAAGGATTAGTGGCCGTAACCAGCCGGTTATCAGTGGAGATGGTGCAAAAGTCCGCCCTTATTGGCGTACCCTTATTGGCAGCTATTTCTGCACCCACAATGCTTGCGATTGAAACGGCTGAAAAAGCAGGGCTTACATTGGTGGCGCTAGTGCGCGGCAAAGAATTTGATATTTACACACATCCAGAGCGGGTGCTGCCCACATAAAAACGGCGGGAAATCCCCGCCATTTTCGTTGATAGAGTGATTACGCCGTCAGTGCTTTGATGCGTTCACGCTCGGTCACAATCTGCATGGCAGCATGGGCAGCCTCCACGCCTTTGATTTTGAAATGCGCATGGAAGAACTGATGATGTTCATCGCTATTGTGATAATGATGCGGGGTGAGCGACACGCTCAATACCGGCACATTGGTTTCCAGCTGCACCTGCATCATGCCGTTAATCACAGCAGTTGCGACAAAATCATGGCGATAAATGCCGCCGTCAATCACGAAAGCACAACCGGCAATCGTCTCATAACGACCTGTTTCAGCCAGCATTTTGGCCATCAGCGGGATTTCATAAGCGCCGGGCACATCGAAGATTTCAACTTCAACTTTATTGCCGGAAATTTTGGCGATCTCATCAATAAAGCTTTTACGCGCTTCATCAACAATATCGGCATGCCAGCGTGCCTGAATAAATGCAACTTTGAAAGCTTTTGTGTTCGGATAGCTCTGTGTCATAGGTTCCTCACGAAACTAGATACAGGGCGTACAAAAAAATACCCATAAAAATCCGCACGTCACCTTTGGCTACGCTCAGATCCTGAGTCTTCTTTCGCTCTCTTCCATCCGGACTATACCGTCGGCTCCGGCATCGCACCGGATCTGCTGACCTTAAACTTGCCATGCAAGTATAAGCGCTCGCGGGCTCAAAGCTTGAATGTTCAAACTTCATACCGCCGGTGGGGAATTGCACCCCGCCCCGAGAACAAGACCGCACGGGATTGCGCGGCTATGACAAATGTAGGTTTTGTTATGGTGTTTGTCCAGAGGCTTTAGTTGCGTTGCAAAGATGCCGCTGGAATCAGAAATAAAATCGGGCAAGGAAAAAGAGCGCTTCATTATTGCCAATGAAACGCTCTTTCTCAAATGTGCCTGGAGGGCAAGAAAACTGTTCTGCTTTGACGTGATCGCCAAGGCAGCTGATAGTATTAATCTATCAGCCGATTCTTATAAGAGGCTTAGTCTTGTTAGACTTGACCTCTTAGATAGCAGTTTCACGTGCAGGGGATTAAAATCTTCTTAACAAAATAGGAATTCTTGGTTGTTTTGTCTGATCTTTGTTCTGGTCACCATTTTTCATAGTCACCCGAAAACCGATTGCAAACCAACGGTTATATCTCAATTTTACACTTTAATCAGTGCAGAAGATCAAAACCCATCACTGCGATAGCCAGTGCAGTATTCAGGCTGATAATCATCATAGAATAGAGAACTGCGGTTCTTGTCAGATCGCTCATGCTATATCCCTTTCCGTCACCCTGAAAATGTCCCCAGTCTCATTCAGGAAATTCGTTAAAAACACTGTCTTCACACAATGTAACAGCGTGTAACCTGTGGCGCAACCCTCGAAATGACATTTGTGAACGCGTGTAACACTCGGTGAGTTTCGAGGTGTCGGAAAGTGCAATGTTTTCAATAATAGGAGCGCTTTTTTGTCACTAATTTTTTATCAACTTTAAGCTGTTATTTGGTGTTTTCTTGATTAAACTAAGCCAAGCCATCAAGACAGAAAGCCCGTAAATACGGAAATTTCCTGTAACTGATAATCGAAGTTGAATGCCTCAAATGTTGAGGAAACAGGGATTTATTGCCGTGAACCGGTCAGTGCCTCTTGTTCTTGCCATTGCTCTTTTCATGGAGAATATGGATTCGAACGTCATCTCCACGTCATTGCCGGCTATTGCAGAGGATTTGGGCACCAGCCCTATTGCGCTGAAACTGGCATTAACCGGCTATCTGGTATCATTAGCGATCTTCATTCCGATCAGCGGCTGGATGGCTGATCGCTTTGGTGCCAAGCGGGTTTTTCGCGCGGCAATCGGTGTGTTTGTGCTGGGCTCGCTTGCCTGTGCCGCGTCCAATTCCTTGACCGCTTTTGTTTTGGCGCGGTCGCTTCAAGGTATGGGTGGCGCAATGATGACACCTGTCGGGCGCTTGCTGATCATCCGTTCAACACCGCGTAATGAACTTGTTTCTGCAATGGCATGGCTTTCCATTCCGGCGATGGTCGGGCCATTGGCGGGGCCGCCGATTGGTGGCTTTATTACGACCTATTTCACATGGCACTGGATTTTCATCATCAATGTGCCGATTGGTATTATGGGCATTTGGTTTTCAACCAAATATCTGCCCGATGCGGAAGAGCTGATGAACCGCAAACTCGACTGGACAGGATTTGTACTTTCAGGGCTTGGCATGTCGGGCGTGGTGTTCGGGCTTTCGGTGGTCAGCCTTCCGGCTTTGCCACCATTTGTCGGTGTCGGCACGCTGATAGTTGGTATTGTCGCCAGTATTCTTTATGTCTGGCATGCCAGACGTGTGGCCGAACCCTTGCTGGATTTGTCACTGTTTAAAAATAAGGTTTTCAGAATTTCTGTCGTGGGCGGCAGTATCTTCCGTCTCGGTGTTGGTGCGGTGCCATTTTTGCTGCCGCTGATGTTTCAGGTCGGTTTCGGCCTCACACCTTTTCAGTCGGGTATGCTGACATTTACGTCTGCTATTGGTGCCTTCACCATGAAATTTGGCGCGCGCTCGATGTTCGCGCGTTTTGGTTTTCGTAATTCATTGGCGCTTTGTTCACTGATTTCGGCAAGTTTCATTGCCATCAACGGTTTCTTTACACCGGAAACGCCTTATTGGATTATCTTCATGGCACTGCTGATTGGTGGTGTTGGCCGCTCGCTTTTGTTTACGGGCGTCAACACCTTAGCCTATGCAGAAATTCCCAACGAGAAAACCAGCCAGGCAACACCGATCACCACTGTGGCGCAGCAAGTGTCGCTGGCTATTGGCGTGGCCATCGCTGGTGGTATTTTGGAAATCAGCACGCTGTTTCACGGTAAAGAATTGCTACTCAGTGATTTCCATATTGGTTTCTTCATTATTGCAGCTATTTCTGGAATAGCCTTTTTCAGCTTTATCAAGCTTGATCCGGATGCCGGCCATCAGCTTTCGGGAAGAAAAATCCGTAAAAACTAAACATAAAAAATGCCTGACAGGATGCTCCGGTCAGGCATTTTAATTTTAAACAAATTGATTGTGCTTAGCCTTTGAAGTCACGTGCGAGCAGATAAAGCTCGACCGATTCAGCACGCGATGCCGGTGGTTTGACGTGATGCACAGAGCGAAATTTCTGCTTCAACAATGCTAGAAGCTCGTTTTCGGTGCCGCCCTGAAACGTCTTGGTCAGGAAGTGTCCGCCCGGTTTCAGCACTGAAATAGCAAAATCTGCCGCTACTTCACAAAGATGCGCGGTGCGTAAATGGTCAGTGCGGCGATGGCCTGTCGTCGGTGCCGCCATATCGGAAATAACGAGATCAGGCTTGTCGCCCAAAGCTTCTATCAACTTTGCTGGCGCTTCATCTTCCAGAAAGTCCATCTGCAGCAAAATCACGCCGGAAAGCGGATCGACTTCCAAAAAGTCGATGCCAACCACTTGCGGATTTTCATCTGTCGAGCCGACAATTTTAGCGGCAATCTGCGACCAACCACCAGGGGCTGCGCCCAGATCGATGATCTTCTGGCCTTTTTTCAGGATATTGTAGCGCTCATCAATCTCAATCAGCTTATAGGCTGCGCGCGAGCGATAGCCGTCTGCTTTGGATTTATGCACATAAGGGTCATTGAGGTGACGCTCAAGCCAGCGGCGTGACGATTCTTTAATTGTGCCTGCTTTTTTCTTGACGCGTGTATGCATGACACGTGTGCCTGCACCGCCGCGCCCTCCGGTATTTGCACCTCCCGGTTTACCGCCACCTTTAGTACTCATGAATATTGCCTGTTCTTATGCCCGTTCGGCTTAAAATGACGCCAGGCTCCATCGCGTGACATCAGTTCCGTCAAAATACCTTCGCGCAATCCGCGATCCGCGACCAGCAGTTTTTCGCTTGGCCATACATTGCGTATCGCATCCAGAATTGCACATCCTGCCAATACCAGATCGGCGCGATCTGCGCCAATACAAGGATTGGCAACCCGTTTGTCGAAGCCCCATGACAAGAGTGTGTCTGTCATATGGGTTACTTCATCTGCTCCCATCCACATACCATCAACGCGGCGCCGATCATAGCGCTCTAGGCCTAAATGAATGCCTGCAAGTGTCGTGACCGTGCCGGAGGTGCCGAGCAGATGGAAACGCGTGCTTTGTGCCAGCTGGCCCAAATGGTGGCGTTCTTGAAAATTGCTCAGCAATTCGCTGACATGCCCAACCATTGCCGAAAAACTTTCCGGCGTTACATCCCGTCCGCCAAAGCGCTCGGCCAAAGTGACCACGCCAACGGGTAGTGATGTCCATGCGATAATATGTTCGGCCAAACGCGGTGAACGGCGTTTGGAAACATCAATCAGCGCAATTTCCGATGAGCCGCCGCCAATGTCGAACAGCACAATAGCGTCAGTTTCACGCGCGACCAGTGTGCCGCAACCGGAAACCGCAAGGCGGGCTTCGGTCTGGCGGTCAACGATTTCCAGTTCCAGCTCCACTTCATTGCGCACACGCTGCAAGAAAATATCGCCGTTTTCGGCTGCACGGCAGGCTTCTGTGGCAATGAGGCGGGAACGCTTCACATTGCGTACCGTGAGCTTGTCCCGGCATATTTTCAGCGCTTCAACTGCACGATCCATCGCTTGTTCATTGAGGCGGCCGGTCGTGCTCAAGCCTTCGCCCAAGCGCACAATGCGCGAGAAGGCATCCACTACGCGAAATTGGCCCGGTCTTGTGGGAGAGGCTACAAGCAGACGGCAATTATTGGTTCCTAGATCAAGCGCTGCATACAGCGGCGCTTCATATGAGTTGTTGCGCAGATAATTGCTGCGTGCCGCCTGCGGCTGTGGCATAGATTTTGACTGTGCTGTTTTAGCTGTATGTGCCTTAGCCGCATGGGATGAACGCTGGATACTACGCGGTGATCTGGAAACATCACCAGTACGATGAGCAGCGGACGATCCGTTTTCATTCATGCTGCTTGCTTGTAGTTGTGCGGAATTCTGCGGTTGGCCTGCTTGCAAAGCACTGGTTTGAGTGGCTGATTTTTTGCGCCGTGAACGTCTCTTGCGCTTTGTTAATTTGGTTTTGTTGACATCAGTCACTTTTTGTTCGGAAAGCGAAGGCTGGTTAACCGCATTCTCTGAAAGATGAGTATTCTTCTGGGCTGCACTTTTACCGCGTTTACGACGACGCGCGCGCTTTCTCTGTTCCGCCATCGCAGGCTGATCAGCGTTGATCCGCAGCGGTAAAGGAGTTTGTCTCTCCCTTTCGGAGCGCCCCGAATCATTTTTCTCCTGCGGTGGAGTTGATCCGGTTGTGGCTGCGCGGTTTTCAGACCGGTTGCCGTTTATAGCGACAATGCGAACGTTGTTTTCGCTCGTATTATTGCCGGACGCCCCACTCTTTGCCGGTTTTGCACCGCGCTGGTTGGGCTTTTTCAAGGTCTTAGTCCTTTTGGCGCCGCGCGAACCGGTAAAGGACGCAAGCAGGGCGCTTTTTATACATGTGTTACCCTTAATGTAGCAGTGCTTTGCCAAATTACCAAGGGCAGGTTTTTCGTTTTCTTGGATATTAATCATGTATAAGTGCTGGAAAGCCTTTAAATGCTGGGTGCAGGCATATGCAAATATATTGGGCTTTGTCCATGACTGTGTATAAAATGTAGAATGCCTGAACAGCAGGTTATTATGCAATATCGGTTAGCGGAGCGCTGGCATATGAAAAAATTTGCATGGGGAGTCGTTGGCACCGGAGCCATTGCGCATAATTTTTGCGCCGACATCACGGCAACGGAAACAATGCAGGTGATTGCTGTATGCTCACGCAGTAAAGCGAATGCTGAGCAATTTGCAAAAAAATAAAGGCAGATCAGCATTACGTTGATTTTGCTGTCATGTTGGAAAATCCGGACATTGATGCCGTTTATATTGCCACGCCTAACAATACCCATGTGGCCTATACAATACAGGCCATTGCCGCTAATAAGCCTGTGCTGACGGAAAAGCCGTTGGGATTGAGTGTTGCTGATATCGAGAAAATTATCGCAGCCAATACAAAAACATCCGGCTTTGCGATGGAGGCGATGTGGAGCCGTTTTTTGCCGGCAATCACCGCTTTAAAGAATCATATTCATAATGGAGAAATCGGTGAAATTCGCGAAGTTCAGGCTGATCTTTATTATGAACGTCAAATAAGCGCCGAAAGCCGTTTCTTCAACTGTAAATTGGGAGGAGGTGCAGCTTTTGACTTGGGCGTTTATCCTTTGTCGCTGACGCTTTATCTGCTTGGGCTACCCGATCAAACACGCGGTTACTGGCTTGCGGCACCAACCGGTTGCGATATGCGCAGCCATTTCACACTGATTTATCCAAGAACAAAGGCACAGCTGAGTTGTGGCTTTGATCGGGATGGCGCCAATCGTTATCTTATTACGGGCAGCAAAGGTGCGATTGAAATTGATGCGCCATTTTTAAAGGCACAAAGGCTGATAATTTATTCCGGCCGATGGCAACAATTCTGGCTCAAGAGCTCAATCAATAAATCTTCTTTCTTCCGAAAAATCCTGAATCGTTTCAACTTGCTCGGTCGACGGATCGAAACCTATGCTTTTCAGGGGCATGGGCTTCGGTTTCAAGCCGAAGCGGTAATGCAGGCAGTGAGTTTACATCAAAGCCAAACGCAGGTGATGCCATTGGAAGATTCCTACGCTGTTGCGGCGATTATTCAGTCTGTGTTGTCGCAGTCCGCACATAAAGCCGGTTAAAACCGGCTTTGCACCTGATAAGGTTGGCTATGCTTATCGGCATTGTTTAGCGCCAGCGCCACTTCAGTGATATGCAGGGCAATATCGGCTGAAAAAACGGTTTTGTTCCGATAGATATAAGCGCGTTCCATGTCGGCAATCCCGCGGGCAAAATCAATTTGTGACGGAAATGCCGGAAGCATTACCTCTTTGGCGGGTTTTGGATAGGTCAAACGTTTGCCGGGTGCCGGACGGAAATTGATGAATTTGCCAAATCGGGGTTCGATCTGGTTGAATAAGCGCTGTAAAAACGGGCGCTTTTCTCCGACTTTCTCAAGCCGCACATGCGAATATTCATCCCATAAATCATCAACGGTGAGCGAGCCTTTGTCGCCGACGACGGTGAAGGAACGGTCACGAGGCATGGCAAGACCGCAAGTGACGCGTGCTATTGTGCCGGAATGGAATTGCAGGCAACCAACGGTAAAATCCGGTGCCATTTGAATATGTTGCGTGCCTTCGCCTTTATCGGGAAAACTGATGGCAGAAAAACCATTGACCGTTTTGACAGGGCCAAAGAGGGAAACAAGCCATGAAAGTGCATAACCTGCATGTTCCAACGTGCAGCCAATTTCAAACTCGTGCAGACCCGGCCATGGTGCACCAGACTTTGATTTCCATGTCGCCCATTTGTCGCGAAAGACTGGCCCGTCTTCCATCTCGGCATAGACCAGTCGTGGCTGGCCGATTGCATGAATGTTTTCTTTAACAAGCTTTTGCGCAGCACTGAGCGCATTGGCAGGAGCAGCGGCAAGGATCAGTCCTTTTTTCTGTGCTAATCCAACAAGTTTTTGAGCATCATTAAAATCCATCGCCAGTGGTTTTTCACTATAAATATGTTTGCCTGCTTGGAGTGCTGCCGATGTTATATGAAAATGTTTTTCCGGCGTTGTCAGGTTGATAACGATATCAATGGACGGATCAGATAAAACTTCTTCATAGGAAGAAAAAGATTTAACTTTGTAATATTTGCAAAACTCATGCAGACGTTGTTCATTATGATCATAGGCGCCAACGAGCACGAGCTGAGAATAATTGGCCAGACTGATCATGTAATAATCGGCAACAAAACCGGTGCCTGTAAATGCAATATTCAGGCATGATCTTCAAACTCGCGTCGGGCTCATCTCTGATGGAAAAGGGCTATTCAACGCTTGGCATGAAAGCTTTCTATCGTGTTATGATAGGCTTGCATATAAGCTTTTCCCATGTTTTCGGCTGTAAAAAACTGTTCATAACGCTGGCGAGCATTTTGCCCCATCAATAAAGCATTGTGTTTATTGGTGCTTAATTTGAGCATGGCTGTCACCAAAACATCAGAATTGGCGGGTGCAACTGTGTAGCCGGTTAACCCGTTCAGATTAACAAAACTAGTGCCGGTGCCCATTTCGCACGAAATCATGGGCTTGCCTGCGCGCGCAGCTTCCAACAGAGCAATGCCGAAGGCTTCCGAGCGTAAATGCGAGGGCAAAATAAATGCACGACAGAGGCTTAAAAGAGCTTCTTTGTTTTCTTCATCAACGATGCCTAATAATTTAACATTATTTGGAACATTGTTTATATTGATGTCTGATTTCTTGGAACAACCTGCAATAACAACTTTAAGGCCTGATTTTTCTGCTGCTTCAAGTAAATATTGAATGCCCTTATAATAACGCAGTGAACCAACAAAGAGAAAGAAATCGTCACCAAGTTCTTCCCGCCATTTATGGATTAAAGCATCTGAGACTTTGCTGCGATCGGCAATGCCTAGAGGGATGACTGATGTCTTGTTCTCATAATGACGGAGAACCGGACTTGAATGCAGATAATTGGGCGAGGTGGCTATTATCCGATCAACGCGCGATAAAAACGAGCGCATGAGCGGCTGGTAAAGAGTAAAGAGATTTTTTTGTTTAACAATATCAGAATGGTAGGTAACGATAGAAGGTTTTCTGAAACCAGCATAGTGAAACATAATATCAGACATAGGCCATGGGAAATGATAATTGATGATGTCATAATCTGGTATGATGTTTTTGAATAATTTAAGAATTTGCAGTGAAAATTTTGAAGAGCTCACTTCAATATTGTTTTTCGCATTGAATATATAATGATTTTCGTGAACTTGTATTTTAGTTATTTTCTCTTTTAATATTGTAATGACATCGCTCTTATTGTCATTTTTTATAATTTCTTTTGTTATATTGTATATAACTCTGGGCACACTAGTAAAATCTTCCGGTAAATATGTTTTGTAAACATGCAAGACTTTCATTTGAAGCCCTCTTTGAAATACAATAAATTTAAAATAATTCTTTATGATTTATGTGACGGCATGATATGTATTTGTAATAATGTACTGTTGGCGCCAGTTATTGCTTGAAAAATGTTGTTGGATCAGATCTTCAAAATCCTGTGCACTTTGCGCCCATTGAAATTTTAAGGCATTTTTTTGCGTTTCAGCCTTAAGATTTTGATACAGCTCATTATTTTCAATAAGTAGCTGGAGCCCGTTCGTCATGGATTTGACGGATAAGGGATCAATATAAAAAGCGGCTTTGCCACCAACTTCTGGCATGGAAGAGGTGTTGGAGGTCAATACCGGAATGCCATGATTTTGCGCCTCGATAATGGGCAGACCAAAACCTTCATATAGTGATGGCATAGCCAAAAAATAAGCATTTTTGTAAACAACAGTAAGGGCTTCATCGCTGATAAAGCCTGTCTGGATAACATCAGGACGCAAATTTAACGCTGTGATGAGCTGATCGAGTTTGTTTAATCGCCAGCCTTGACCGCCGGCAATGACAAGCGGAAATTTTTTGCGGTTTTGGGGTGATAAGGCAGCATAAGCTTCCAGCAAACGATAAAGATTTTTACGGGGCTCCAATGTTCCGACAAATAAAATATATTTGGTATTCAGACCGTGCTTTTTAAAAATATCTTGTCTGTCTGCTTGGCTCAATTGAGAAGAATTATGCGTAAATCCAGAATGGATGACGGTGATTCTATGGGCATATTGCGGATAATGTTTTTGTAATTGCTCGGCCGTCGAATGCGATACGCTGATAATGGCGCGGGCTTTATCGAGCGCCTTCTCCATCCATAATATTTCTCCAGCCCGTGTTCGCCAATGCATGGTGTGCGGCACATATTTCCAAGTCAGATCATGAATGGTCAGGACGGTCGGAATGGCCAGATCAAGTTTTTTGGGCAACCGATGTGCTGGCCCCCAGAAGAGATCGATTTGATCATTCTTGGCGCATTGAGGTAAAATTGAATGAGACCAATAGAGGCGTTTTACGAGCCCGTGGCATTGGGCAATCCGATAAGTGATATTTTCTATTTCAGGCAATGCAATTTGCGGGTCATGCGGCAGATAAAGAAAAAGCTGATGTCCGTTTCGAGCGAGTTGACCACACATCTCGATGATGTAGCGTGAAATTCCGGTTCTGGGGCCAATCAGATTTTTGGCATCAACGCCTATTTTCATAAAGGCCGACTTCTTAAAATACGTAGCCAGTCTTCATATAAATGCGACAAGGTCTCGCTTAAATTTATTTCTGCCTGCCAATTCAATGTCTTTTTCACTTTTTGCGGATTGCCGCTCACAATGTGAATGTCGGCTTCGCGCCAGCGGGCTTTATCAACGCTGATCTCAACCCTTTCAGGACAAAAATCGATCAGTTCTTGTAAGATTGTTTGAATTTGAACTGGCCTGCCGGTGCTTAAATTATAGGCCTCTCCATTGAGAGAATTATCGTCTGATATTGCGGCATCGGCATAAGCACGAACAATATCTCTGACATCGAGAAAATCACGTTTGGGTTCCAAATTTCCCACTTTGATGACAGGCTGTTGCTGTTTGAGTGTGATGGCGGCAATCTGTTTTGCAAAAGCAGAGGCAACATAAAGATCAGCCTGGCCAGCACCGGTATGGTTGAAAGGGCGAAAACGCACAGCCCTCAACCCTTGGTGATGTAATTGTTGCAATAAAATATCGGCAGCCATTTTGGTGGTGCCATAGATATTTTGCGGTTGTAAGGGCGCGCTTTCTTCAATACCTGTGGCAGGCATATCCATAAAAGAACGGCCATAACATTCGCTGCTGCCGGCATGGATAAGTTTTGTTTCCGGTGACAGGTTCAAAATTGCCTGAGCAATATTAATCGTACCTGCGACATTAACATCAAATGCAAGCCGGTAATTTTCCTGCGCGATTTGTGGTGCAGCAATAGCGGCCAGATGAATGATAGCTGTTGGTTGGCAATGATGAATAAGGCTTAAAACCTGCGCATAATCTGTGATATCAGCACTGAGCTCATTCGAATTCATATGGCTGGAGGGGAAAAGGGCAATATCATCTCCAAGCGCGCGAGTTTGCAGCTCTTTCTGTAGATATTGCCCAACAAATCCGCTGGCGCCAGTTATCAGAATCCGATGTTTGCTCATGTAGTCAATCCATTATGGTTTTAGTCTCTTTAAATCTGCATCAACCATTTCCGCTATCATATCTTCCAGCGAGGTTTCCGCCTGCCAGCCAAGCACTGTTTTTGCTTTATTGGCATTGCCCAGCAGAATATCCACTTCGGCAGGGCGAAAGAGATCAGGGTCAACAATCAGATGATCATCCATCGTGAGACCGACATGCGCAAAAGCAAACTTGCACATGTCGCGCACAGTGGTGGTGCGACCGGTGGCAATTACATAATCATCGGCTTGATCTTGTTGCAGCATCATCCACATGGCGCGGACATAATCACGCGCATGCCCCCAGTCACGTTTGGCATCAATGTTGCCCAGACGTAACTCTCGTGCCATGCCGAGTTTAATACGCGCAACACAATCGGTCACTTTACGGGTGACAAACTCGATGCCGCGTAGAGGAGATTCGTGGTTGAAAAGAATGCCGCTTGAGGCATGAAGGTTAAAACTTTCTCGATAATTGACCGTGATCCAATGGCCGTAGAGCTTGGCCACCGCGTATGGCGAGCGCGGATAAAACGGCGTTGTTTCACTTTGCATGTCTTCCTGGATAAGACCATACATTTCAGAAGATGAGGCTTGATAGAAACGTGTTTCAGGTTTAGTTGTTCTGATGGCTTCTAAAATATTGGTGACGCCCAGTGCTGTAACTTGTCCGGTTAAAAAAGGTTGCTGCCACGATGATTTGACAAAAGACTGTGCCGCTAAATTATAAATTTCATCTGGCTTGGTTTCGCGCACTGTCCTGATCAAGCCGGACAGATCAAGCAAATCACCATCAATAATATGCACATCCCCTTTAATGCCGAGCCATTCCAGCCGACTTAAATTGACGTCAGATGTACTGGATCGTCGTGCCAGTCCAAAAACCTGATAGTTTTTTTGTAATAATAATTGCGCTAAATATGCACCATCCTGACCGGTGATGCCGGTAATTAAAGCTTTTTTGGACAAGAGAAAAATCTCCAACAAAATTAAAATAAGATTTAAAGTATCTACGCACAGCAATATGAAGGCTGGTTGACAGAAATATTATGAAAATAAAAAATAATAAGTTCAGTAAAATCAATGGATTATAAAGCTATAAAATACTGTATTTATAGCTCTCACCGCCGATAGTAATATAAAGGCGATGAGAATTATTGTCGTTCAAGCGCAGTTAAAGCGCGTTTTAGCTGCGGCCATACATATCATCAAAGCGGACAATATCATCTTCTCCGAGATATTCGCCACTTTGTACTTCAATCAAAACCAGCGGCAGAATGCCGGGATTTTCCAAGCGGTGTTTATGGCCGCATGGAATATAGGTTGATTGATTGGTGGTGAGCAAAATCACATCATCGCCATTGGTCACTTTGGCGGTACCGGAAACGACAATCCAATGTTCTGAACGGTGATGGTGTGATTGCAGACTGAGGCGGCGGCCGGGTTTAACCACAATCCGCTTGATTTTAAAATTATCGCCTTCTTCCAAAATCGTATAGCTGCCCCATGGGCGATGCGCAGTACGGTGCAATTGGGCTGCTTCGTGATTTTGTTTTTTCAGGCGATTATAGACATTGCGAACCTGTTGGGCATTGTCTTTATGGGTTACCAATAAAGCATCAGCCGTATCAACCACCAATAAATCATCAACGCCGATCAGGCTGACGAGGCGGTCTTCGGAATATACAAAGCTGCCATGGGTATTTTCAAGTAAAGCTTCACCATTGACGCGGTTGCCGTCCTCATCAGGTTCAACCAGTTCCGCCATGGCCGACCATGAGCCGATATCCGACCAGCCGCAATCAAGCGGAATGCATGCAATATTGGCTTGTTTTTCCATGACCGCATAGTCGATGGAAATAGCAGGTGTGGCGGCAAACAGATCTTTATCGATTTCAAAAGTTTCTGCATTGCCTTGCTGTCCGCTACGCGCCTTTTCAAGGGCTGCTTCAGCACCTTGCAAAACTTCCGGGCAATGTTCACGCATGGCGGCAATCATTGCATCAGCCTGAAAGCAGAACATGCCCGAATTCCAGAAATAGCGGCCGCTTTCGACATAAGATCGGGCGGTGTCTTCATCCGGCTTTTCGACAAAGCGCAGCACGTCCTCGTGCTCGGCTTCCAAATAGCCGAAACCAGTTTCAGGGCTTTCCGGCACAATCCCGAAGGTGACAATACGGCCCGTACTTGCCAGTTCTTTGGCACGTTCAACGCCTTTGCTGAAAGCGTCCTGATCTTGGACAAGATGATCGGATGGAAGGATAAGCAAAATTGTATCGCCGCCAAAAGTAGCGTGGGCGTGAAGGGCTGCAAGCGCTACAGCCGCGGCTGTGTCACGTCCTTGTGGCTCCAGCAGGAAAATGTCGCAATTATCATTCGTTTGAAAATCGGCATAAGCATCCAATGTTAAAAACAAAAAATCACGATTGGTAACCGTGATGATATCTTTGACATCTTTTAAAGCGGCAGCGCGTTCATAGGTGCGGCCAATCAGTGTTCCGCCTTGTGGCAGATCAATAAAAGGTTTTGGATGTGCATCGCGCGATAATGGCCATAAACGCGAGCCGACGCCACCACTGATGATAACTGGAACGAAATTCATTCTATCAAACGCCTTTTGTTTCATGTTCTGCAAGGCTCAAGCCTTGATACAGAATCTTTTGTGCATGCTGTGCATCACTGGCTTCGGCATAGCATCTAAGCTCCGGTGCATTGCCTGAAGCGCGGTAATGCAACGTGCTGCCATCATTGAATATAAGCCGGATGCCGTCGGTTTTATCAATCTTCTCGATTATGCCAAAAGGCTCGAGCCCTTTCATAAGGGATGCATCCTGTGTGGACAAGCGGGTGATAAAGGCACCGCTTTGATCATGCGTCACATTCTGCAGCCGGTCGCTGTAAGCATGCCGAAACTGAAATTGTGCTGCAATGGTAGATAATGTCTGCTGCAAGTCTTTGATCTGGTTCATACATGCCAGCATAGGTAAAAGCGCATCACGGGTGGGCAGGGCAGTGAGCACGGCTTGGCCAAGTGTCACATCGCTGCCTAACAACACGCCGCCATTGGCTTCAAAGCCAAGTACCGATTTTCCACCCTCACGAATGGCTTCTTCCATGCCTTGAATGACATAAGGTGAACCGACTTTGGTGCGTTTTATATTAAACTGAGCATCCAATGCCGAATTGGCTGTAACAGGTACAACAACTTTGTCACTCTTGAGCCAGCAAGCGGTGATTGCACCCAACAAATCGCCACGGATAAAATCACCGTTTTCATCAGCTATTAAAGGGCGGTCAGCATCGCCGTCGGTCGAGACAATCAGGTCAAACCGGTTTTCATTGGCCCATTGTTTGAGGAGCTGAATGTCTTCCGGCCGCAAGGCTTCGGTATCGACCGGCACAAATTTATCGGCACGTCCAAGAGGGGTGACCTTGGCGCCTAAACTTTGCAAAATATCGATGATAAGATCACGGGCAACTGATGTATGTTGGTAAACACCGACGGAAAGATTTTTAAAATGATCGGTTTTAAAAATCTTCAAATATCGGTCACGATAAGCGGTAATTGCCTGATCGTCTTTTTGAGCGCTATTCAGTTGGTGCGCATGATCGCTCTCAGCGATGAGCTGATAATAGCGGGCAATGGCTTGTTCGTCATTTTTATCAATTTCACCATCCGTGCGGTAAAATTTCAAACCATTGCGATCATCCGGGATATGGCTGCCGGTTATCATAATGCAGGGTGCATTATGATAACCGGCATAATAACTGAGCGCTGGTGTAGGTAGTAAGCCGCAATCAATCGGCGTGAGACCTGCATCTTGAATAGCGGCCCAGCAATATTGTGCGATTTCAGGGCTTGATGGACGAAGATCCTGCCCGACATAGATTTTTGAATTTGCGGGCAAAGGCCGACGATCATTCATCGCTTTCAGGAATGCGAGTGTATAATCATAGGCGGGTTTTGCGCAAA
This sequence comes from Paenochrobactrum sp. BZR 201-1, assembly GCF_044987585.2. Taxonomy (NCBI): domain Bacteria; kingdom Pseudomonadati; phylum Pseudomonadota; class Alphaproteobacteria; order Hyphomicrobiales; family Brucellaceae; genus Paenochrobactrum; species Paenochrobactrum sp. BZR 201-1. The sequence continues at coordinate 311,048 of NZ_JBJDRZ020000005.1, forward strand.
GTTCACTTGCCAAACCCCGTAGCCCGCTGGTGCCGAATTTTAATGAATGCGTACTCATGCCTGTACCTGATAATTTTAACAAGAGGCTAGATTATTTGCCTCTGCTTGGAAAGCGGATGCAGACTATATCAGGTGATAATTTTATGAACATTATGTGTATAGGTAAACTTTATGATAACGGAGCGATATTTTCTATATCATTTCCGTAAGGTTTTATATTTTCAATATATCGCGCAGACTAAAACAGTGTCTTTCTTATCTTTTATCAGCACGTCAAACTGTTCGTTTGAGTGCTTTTCTTATTTATTTGAAAAATCGATTCCCGCTATTGGCAACGTCTTTCAATTCTGCATAAGGGCAAGCTTTCAGCGGAATGGACATGGCTGGACATCAGCATTATTTTGAATTTTAACATCAACCAGTCCGGCCAATATTATTTTAATTCTTTGACCCAGCATTTGACCTGATCAATTGATTTTGCTTTGTCCGCCTCTGCTTTTTGTAGTGTGCTGGTACAAACCGGTACTTCTTTTTTTTGGTAGCCTTTAGCAGCAAGGCATCGATCACGTACTCGCTCGCGTAAGGCCTGATTTTTATCATAACTGCTGATACTGCCCTGAATATTGACTTCTCCCACACGATAGCACGAAACATCGTTGCCAACACGGCTGCATTGCGTTGTACCGGGATCGTAGAAACCGGGCGTATAATTGGTGACTTGATTGATTGGTACCTGACGGAATGCGGCAATGGTGCATTCATCATAATCATACTGTTTTTGATTGACAGAAACGCCGGGTTTCCAAAGTAATGTTACGGTATTGCAACCTGTAAGCAACATGCTTGCAGTAAGACCTGTTATTGCCAGTACAATCCGGTTCATCATCACTGCCTTTATAGAAAATAGCGCCTGAAGATATTTATATCAAAATGAGCCATTGCTCTATAGGCCACAGAACTAATTTCAAGAAATTGTAGTTCATGCTCATGGTGCAAATCTTTTTTGGCATTTTCTTTGCCGGTTTTAAACCACGACAATTACGAAAACTTATTACACACATTCATGTGTGTTTTCGTCTTTAATCATTAAAAATTGAAAAATGAAATGGCTGGGGAACCTGGATTCGAACCAAGACTAACGGAGTCAGAGTCCGTCGTTCTACCATTAAACTATTCCCCAGTATGATATGAGCAAAATCAGTATCTTAGAACTAATTTGCCGGCAGTGTTTGATGAAAATCAACCGCTGCATCATCTGTGGCTTTCATCTAGCGAAGTGAAAGTGAGATGGCAAGTACTAATTTTAAAATAATTGCATTCTCTATTGTTAATAGGCCGAAATTGCTGATTTTATTGGATTTTATGCATAAAAAAATCGCGCAAAACTCAAATTTCAAGTGTTTGCGCGATTTTTCAGTTTTATTGAAAGCTGATCAGTCTTCGTGATCAATCAGAATGCGACTCGCTGCTCCGTCCATATCCTCATATTGGCCGCTCTTGAGTGTCCAAAGAAACATCACCAGCCACAATCCGCCCAAAAACAGCGCAATAGGTATGAGGAATAATAAGATACTCAACGATTTACAGCCTTCCAAGTGGTTGGCGCGGCCTGTAATTTTTCATCGGCCGCTTTGATTTTCTTTGCTTCTGCTCTGCCTGCTTTTAATCGTAACGCATTACTGATCACAACAATAGAAGAAATTGACATAGCCAGTGCTGCCACCAGCGGTGTGACAAAGCCAAGCACTGCAAATGGTACAGCCAAGAAATTATAACCGATCGAAATGATGAAATTTTGACGGATCAGTTTATTGGCTTCATGTGACACAGCATGTGCAACCGGAACGGCTGCGAGGCTTTCACGCAGGAACACGAAATCGGCAGCGTTACGGCCGATATCCGCCGCAGTGGCTGGTGCCATGGAGACATGGGCTGCAACGAGGGCAGGGGCGTCATTGAGACCATCGCCGACCATCAGCACTTTGCCGCCTTCATTGCTGATTTTTTGCACCAGTTTGGTTTTATCTGCGGGCAGTACTTCGCCCTGAAAGCGCTCAATGCCGAGATATTTGGCAAGAGACTGAACAACGCCGATTTTGTCACCTGACATGATGCCAAGCTTCAGGCCACTTTTCTTCAGTTTGTTGACCGCTTCCAGTGCATCAGCGCGCGGGCGATCTTCAAAGTTGAAGACTTGTACAATCTCGCCATTGATCGCCAGGCATGTTTGCGGGCCATCTGCCGGTGTTGTTGAAACTTCATTAGAAATCCATTCGCGACGGCCAAGCTGATAAGTTGTGCCATCCTTAACAGCTTGGATGCCCGATCCCGGAACTTCTTCAATAAGCTCAAAACGTGTCGTTTGGTTTTGGGCAGCAAATTTTGTAAGTGCACGCGATAGCGGATGCAGCGAATAAAGGGAAAGCTCTGCCGCCATTTCCAGATGTTCGGCTGGAATTTTATCCAGACCGATCAACCAAGGTTGGCCTAAGGTCAACGTTCCGGTCTTGTCGAAAATCACATGATCAATTTCAGTCATTCGCTCCATGGCAGAACCGTCTTTGATCATGATGCCGTTTTCAAACAAGCGACGTGCAGCGATCACTTGTACAATCGGCACGGAAAGGCCAAGCGCACAAGGACAAGTGATGATGAGGGTAGAAATGCCGATATAAATCGACTTGTACCAGTCACCGCTGATGAACATCCAGATCAGGAAAGCCGAGAAGGCGGTGAGATGGACTGCAGGTGCATAAAGTTCTGCGGCGCGGTCGGCAACACGGCGATAACGGGCACGGCCACCTTCTGCCATATCCATCAGACGTACCATTTCGGCCAGAAAGCTGTTGCTGGCTGAAGCGGTTGCCCGGATCACCAACGGGCCGGTTAGATTGAGCGTACCGGCACGGATATCGGAACCAGGACCAACCGGTACGGCCAGACTTTCACCGGTTGCAATCGAACAATCGAGTTCCGAATAGCCGTCTTCAATTTTCGCATCGACCGGTACGCGTTCGCCAGCTGCCAGAATGATCTGCATATCCGGTTTGATTTCATCAGTCGGCAGATAATTGCGCTCACCATTTTCGCTGACAACAATGGCACCGCGCGCAGCAAATTGCGAAAGGCCACGCACGGCAGAACGAGCCCGTTCACGCATCACATGGTCAAGGGTTCGACCGATCAGCAGGAAGAACAGCAATGATACGGAAGCATCAAAATATGCATGTTGACCACTATGAATGGTTTCATACAAGCTCATAATGAAAGCAAGCGAGATGGCTACTGAAATCGGAAAGTCCATATTCAGGCGACCGGCCTTCAGACCACGCCATGCGGATTCGTAGAAAATACGACCTGAAAAAATCATGGTCGGCAAAGCAATCAGTGCCGAAATCCAATGGAACAGATCGCGCGTTGCAGCTTCTGCACCCGACCAGACCGACACTGAAAGCAGCATGATGTTACTGCTGGCAAAACCTGCAACGGCAAGCGCAATAATAAGACGGGTCAAAACCTCATCTTTTTCTTTGCCCAACTCAAAAATATGCGCGTCATAGCCGGCCTTGTTGATGATGTCGATCAGGGCCGGCGGGGTCGCGTCTTCATTCCAGCGTACGGTTACCCGTTTGGAAGAGAGATTGACACGGGCATATTTAACCTGTGGTTCTGCATTTAGAGCCTTTTCAACGGTCTGAATGCATAATGCGCAATGAATACCCGGCACTGACAGATCAATTTGACGTAAGCCATCGCCGAGCTTGCGGCTTGCAAGAAGCAGCTCATCAGGTGAGTAAATCTGGCCAGCACTCAGGCTTTGAGCATTCGGGGCGCAACAGCTCATTTATATTCACCATTAACAATGATGAAGCGACGGATTTGGCGATAAGGATCATCCAGACCTGCTTCTGCATTGATTTCAACAATCCATGCGCCTTCGCCCAGCTCAACTTTTGATTTAAAATGCCCATCAGCAATTTTTTCGAGTTCGACAGTGGTGTCGTTCGCATCGCCAACAGGGCGCTTGAAATGTGCAGTGGCATGTGTGGCTTCAACCGCTAGTCCCTCATTGTTGGTCAGTTGATAGCTGAATTCACCGTTTTTATAGTCAAGGATGACTTCCCATTGCAGGGCTGCCTGTTCTTTGCCGGTAATCGCCTTTTCGTTAAACTCCTGACTGGCGACATAGGAGTTCTTGACCACCAGACCACTCCAGCTTCCGATGGCAAAATATGCCATCGTCAGGTTGACGGAAATGATCACGCCGAAGAACAGGCACATGATGCCCAACATGTGCCAACCAGTGAATCCACGGCTTGTCATGCTTTTATCAGTCATCAGTTTTTCTCCGGTGCAATAAAGGTCGCTTTGTAGGTGGCAGTTTCTTTGCCTTCAACATCGCTGACCCGAATGGTGTAAGTGGTTCGGGCATCGGTAATTTCACGTGCCGGTATACTGACGAACAGTCTGAGGGTTTTCAGACGGTCCGGATCTACAGGTATAATATAGTTACCTTCTCCGGTCGGCTCAACGTCTTGCAGTGAAACTGTCGCATTGGGCAAGCCTTCAATCGAGACGCTGAATTCGCGCGGCTGCGGGATCATATTGAGTAGTTTGACAGTATAACCATTGCGGATCGAACCGTCAGACAAGAGAACATATTGCGGGTTTCTATCTTGCAGCACATTCACGCCGATGCGGTCGCGCATGTAAAGAGAGCCAAGCAACATCATGCCGACCAAAGCCCAGATCGTGAAGTAAATCATAGTGCGTGGACGCAGGATTTTTTTCAATGAAATCAGATGAACGGCATCTTTGAACTTGTTTGGTGCTTCATAAACGCGTGCAGGTTCAACCGGCTCGGTGCCGTTGTTGGTCGCAAGGTTCATATTGGCATGGTAATCATTAAGGGTGGCATAAGAAATCAATCCGCGCGGTTTGCCGATTTTATCCATAACCGAGTTACAGGCATCGATGCAAAGCGCACAGGTAATACATTCGAGTTGCTGGCCGTCGCGGATATCAATCCCCATCGGACAAACCGCTACACAAGCGTTGCAATCCACGCAATCACCAACAACCGCGCCCGCAGCAATGGCTTTTTTCGAGCCGCGTGTGCGTGGTTCACCACGCCAGTCATTATAGGTGACCGTCAATGAATTTTCATCGAGCATGGCTGCCTGAATACGTGGCCAAGGGCACATATAGGTACAGACCTGTTCACGCAGTAATCCGCCAAAAACATAAGTGGTTGCGGTGAGAATGGCCACGGTAATATAAGCCACGGGTTCGGCGTAGCCGGTGATGACGTCCATGAACAATGTCGGCGCATCGGCAAAATAGAAAATCCATGCGCCGCCAGTCATGACGGCAATCAGCAGCCATATTCCGTGTTTCAGAACGCGTTTGATGATTTTATTGGCAGTGTACGGGCTGTTGTTGAGCTTGATACGTGCATTACGGTCGCCCTCAATGGCGCGTTCAATCACAAGGAAAAGATCAACCCAGACGGTTTGCGGACAAGTATATCCGCACCATGCGCGTCCTGCTGCCGAAGTCAGCAGGAAGAGCCCGAGCCCCGCCATAATCAGCAATCCGGCAATATAGTAAAATTCTTGTGGCCAGATTTCGATAAAGAAGAAATAGAAGCGTCGATTGGCAATGTCGATCAAAACCGCTTGATCAGGTGCAAATTCACCACGATTCCAACGCAGCCATGGGGTCAGATAATAAATGGAGAGTGTGACAAACATCACGATCCATTTAAAGTTGCGGAATTCACCGACAACACGTTTGGGGAAAATTTTTACACGTGCAGCATAGAGTGCCTGACGGGTTTTAGGCGAGTTGACCGCTTTGGCATCGATCTGTTCGACGTCTGAATGATCTGACATCTTCCACTCCTTTTGAGTATCGCACAGGATGGGGGGGAGGGTGCGACACCCACATTTCAATATATGTTTGCCTAAATCGTGCCGGGCTTGAGCAAACCGTTAATGACTTAGGAAAGCATATAAAGAAGCAGAGAACCGGAAGGCAGATAACTGCCTTCCGGAATAATTGTGTTTATTCACCGCCACCAAGGGAGTGAACATAGATTGCCAGCTGTTTGACAGTAGCGTCGCCCAGACGTTCACCCCATGCAGGCATAACGCCGTGCTGCGGATGCTCGACCTGACGCATGATTGCATCTTCGCCCGAACCATAGAGCCAAATCGCATCGGTCAGGTTCGGAGCGCCGAAGTCACGTACACCCTTGGCATCGTCACCATGACAAACGGCACAGTTATCGGCAAAAACTTGTTCGCCGGCCGGAACGAGTGAAGCATCGCGTGGTGTGCCGCTTAAGCTTACTACATAAGCTGCAACATCACGGATTTCTTCAGGTTCTAAGACGTCTGCATAAGCAGGCATCTGCGACATGCGGGTATCATCGTCTTCTTCATTGCGAACGCCATGCTGAATGGTTTCGAGGATATCCTCAAGCGAACCACCCCAGAGCCAGTCATCATCATTCAGATTAGGGAAACCTGGCGCGCCTTGCGCACCTGAACCATGGCACTGAACGCAGTTGACTTTGAACGCAGCTGCGCCGCCTGCAATCGCATATTGACGCAGTGTGTCGTCGGCAACAATTTCATTGACATCTTTGGCTTTAATGGCATCGATAATGTCCTGACGGCTTGCTTCAACCGCAGCATTCTCCTGCCAGAAAGCACCACGGCTCGACCATTCCAGCACACCGCCGGTAGACGATGAGATCAGTGGCCATGCCGGATAGGCAATGACATAGGCAAGTGCCCAGGCAATTGTCGCATACCAGGTCCAAAGCCACCAGCGTGGCATTGGGTTGTCAAGTTCGCGGATGCCGTCCCACTCATGGCCGGTCGTCTCAACGCCGGTGACTTCATCAACTTCTCTTTTAGTCATTTTTATCATCCTTGAACGGGATGTCTTTTATTTCATCAGCTTTTTTCTTGCTGCCGGGGCGAAAGGTGAAGGCAACGACAAAGACAAAGAACAATGCCATTGCCAATAAGCCCCAACTGTCGGCAAATTCGCGTAATGTATTATAATCCATGACTAAACTCCTTATCGCGCCTTAGGCGACTGATCGTAAGTTGAGAAGTCAACCAACGTTCCCAGCATCTGAAGATAGGCAACAAGAGCGTCCATTTCGGTAATCTGTGACGGATTGCCGTCAAAGTCACCGGTCTTGGCTTTAGGGTAACGTGCCAGCAAATCATCTGTATCGGCATCAGGGGTTGCCTGTGCGATCAAATCTGCTTCTGCATTATCCAGCATCTCTTGGCTGTAAGGCACACCAACAGCAATATTTGCCTTTAGATCGGCAGACATATTAGTGACTTTGAGCGGTGTGTCTTTCAGGAACGCATAGCTTGGCATCACGGATTCCGGCACGATTTTACGTGGCTCGATCAAATGCTGCACATGCCATTCGTTCGAATAACGCCCGCCTACACGCGCCAGATCAGGACCTGTACGCTTGGAACCCCACTGGAAAGAATGGTCATACATGCTTTCAGCTGCCAGCGAATAGTGACCATAACGCTCCACCTCATCACGGAACGGCCGGATCATCTGACTGTGGCAGAGATAGCAACCTTCCCGGACGTAAATATTACGTCCGGCAAGTTCGAGCGGTGAATAAGGGCGCATGCCCTCCACCTTCTCGATGGTGTTCTGCAACCAGAACAGCGGGGCGATTTCAACGATACCGCCGATTGTCACCACGAACAACGAGCCGATGAGCAAGAGCGTGGCGTTTTTCTCAATCGCTGAGTGCTTTTTAAGAAATGACATAGATCAACGTTCCTTATTCGGCTGGCTGCATGGCAGGTGCAGGTGTCGAGCCAGGAATGGCTTGTTCGTTTCTGAGTTTGCCGCGGATTGTCATGTAGACGTTCCAGGCCATCAGGATACCACCTGTCAGATACATCACGCCGCCAAGAGTACGCATGACATAATATGGGAACATGGCGATCACTGTTTCGGCGAAAGAGTAAACAAGGAAGCCCTGATCATCATATTCGCGCCACATCAGACCCTGCTGAATACCGGCTACCCACATTGAAGCGGCGTAAAGAACGATACCGAGGGTTGCGAGCCAGAAGTGCCAGTTAACCATACGGATGGAGTAAAGGCGCTCACGTTTCCACAATCTTGGTGTGAGGTAGTAAACAGCACCAAAGGTGATCATACCGTTCCAGCCCAAGGCACCGGCATGAACGTGACCAATGGTCCAGTCTGTGTAGTGCGAGAGGGAGTTGACGGCCTTGATCGACATCAGCGGACCTTCGAAGGTCGCCATACCGTAGAAGGCAATAGCAGCAACCATCATACGGACGATCGGATCAGTGCGAACTTTATCCCACGCACCCGAAAGTGTCATCAGACCGTTGATCATACCACCCCATGAAGGCATCCACAGCATGATCGAGAAGACCATGCCAAGGGTTTGTGCCCAGTCAGGCAGAGCGGTATAATGCAGGTGGTGAGGGCCAGCCCAGATATAAAGGAAGATGATCGACCAGAAGTGCACAATCGACAAACGATAGGAGTAAACCGGACGGTTTACCTGCTTCGGTACGAAATAATACATCATCGCCAGGAAAGGAACGGTCAAGAAGAACGCAACCGCGTTATGACCATACCACCACTGGGTAACGGCATCCTGAACGCCTGAGAAAGCTGAGTAGCTTTTGGTGCCGAGGAATGAAACAGGGATCGCCAGATTGTTGATGATGTGCAACATCGCAATAGTTACGATGAATGAGAGATAAAACCAGTTGGCCACATAAATATGTGGTTCTTTACGGCGCAGGACTGTGCCGAGGAAGACAGCCAGATAGGCAACCCAGACAATGGTCAGCCAGATATCGACATACCATTCAGGTTCCGCATATTCGCGGGATTGGGTAATGCCGAGCAGGTAGCCTGTGGCTGCCATGATAAGAAACAGCTGATAACCCCAGAACACAAACCATGCCAGATCGCCGCCGAAAAGACGGGCGCGGCAGGTACGCTGCACAACATAGAATGATGATGCGATCAGAGCATTACCACAGAACGCAAAAATCACTGCTGATGTATGCAGAGGGCGAACACGGCCAAAATTCAGCCATGGTTCAAGGTTTAAACTCGGAAATGCAAGCTGCGCTGCGATGACGACACCGACGAGAAAACCGACGACACCCCAGAAGACGGTGGCGATAACACCGTAACGGATAGGGCCGTCGAGATAGGTGCTCGGGTCGGTTTCTTTTGGTTTCAGGCTGTAATCTGCATTACGCAAAAGCAGAATAGTGAAAATTGCTATAACAGCAAATGTAATCCACATATGAGTTCTGAAGAGCTCATCATGTGAAAATCCGGCCATCAGCATTGCAGACAATGCCAACAGTCCGGATATGACGGTTCCAGCTGCGTAGTTCATAAAAGTCCCCTCGCGGCGCATGACAAAACACTGCTTTGGTCACCGGAAGACTTTGGGATGCAAGATGCGTCGGCGCCAGAACAGTTATGACTCTGATTTTCTATCTACAATTGTGGAGCCAAGGTCATTGATTTCAATCAATGATACCCACAGCTACAATGCGGACGGAAATTTCCGTATATATCGCAGATTCTTTCAGAATAAGAACTGCTACAGTCTGCCGCAGCTTTTTTATCGCTTTATCAAAATAAGTTGAATGTAATCTATATCTATTAAATGTTGCTGAAAGATTAGTTTAAAAGAATAGTTTGTTGTTCAATTTTTAAATTTGCTGTATTGTTGAGATATATTATAATAATTAATTTTTTTTAATGTGTAATTCTTTAATTTTGTCAGGTGCTATTTTTATTTTAGCATGTCGTTATATTCGATTTTCTGGGTTTCATCATAATAATTGCTACTAAGTTTGTAGGATTATGATTTAAATTGCAGTGTTGCATATTCATTTATCGCTATGTCTGCGACAATATGTAAGAGGTGTTTTTCTGTGTATAAGCAGCAAAACACAGCTCTCCCGAGTAAAATCAAACAGTTATTAATGGATGATCGGCATTTCCAGCAGAACTTTCACTCCACTCGCCTCACGGTTGATAAAATGCACCGTCGCATGCATGCGCTTGGCAGCAGCCTGCACGATTGCCAGCCCTAATCCGCTGCCGTTTTCAGATTTATAACGCCCGCGAAAAAACCTCTCGCTGATATGCGGTAGCTCGTCTGCTGGAATGCCGGGACCTTCATCCTCGACGATGATCGATACCTTGTCCGCTTCCCTTTTGCACGAGCAATAGATCTTTGCGCCTTCAGGGGAGTGGTTGACGGCATTTTCCAAAATATTACGCAGAGCCAGTGTGAAGAGTTGCGCATCTTTGATTTTCAAATTTTCGCACGGTTCATCAATTTGGATGATGATTTTTTTAGGCTGTGTTAGCAAACGCAAATCTTGTGCAATCAAATGCATCAGTTTTCCGGCATATTCTTTTGTCGGTTTAACCGGTTCCTCATCGGTTTCCAGTGAAGCCAGATCAAGCAGTTGTTTGACCAGCCTGGTGGTTCGCTCGACACCGGTGGAGATCTGGCGCATTGCATTGTCACGTACGTGCTCATCCTTGCTGTTCATGGCAATATGAGCTTGCGTTTTAAGTCCTGCCAAAGGTGTCTTGAGTTCATGCGCGGCAAAAATCGCAAAGCTTTTTTCACGTTCACGGGCTTCTTCGACACGGTTGAACAGGCCGTTCAGCGCATTAACAGCCGGTGCGATTTCGCTAGGCAGGTTGCTTTCTTCCAGCGGGCTTAAATCGTCGGCTGAGCGTTTTGACAAAGTTGAAGCAAGGGTGCTCAACGGTAATAGACCGCGCCGCACGCTAATCCAGATCAACCCTGCCAGAAACGGGAAAATCAACAGTGCGGGTAATAGCAAACCGGTGATAACATCGCGCACCAAACTGTTACGCACGCTCATATTATCGCCCACCATAATGCGCATGCCAAGCTGGGTGTTTTCAATAGTATAAACGCGCCAAGTGGAACCCGATACAACCGTATTGGAAAAACCGTTGCTGGTTTTAGTCAGCATATCTTTGGGAGCGCTGGCCGAGCGTCCGACCAGATTGCCGTCAAGTGACCAAATCTGGCAGAATAATTGCCGGTCGTAATTTGGAAAATCCGGAATGGGTTTTGGGGTAAATTGCCCGATGCCGCCTTCATCGCCCACTTCAACCCGCCGGTCGGTGAGAAGAGAATTGACCATATGGGCGGATTCCATCAAGCGCGCATCAAGCACTTTTTTCACTTCTGCCTGTGTGCTGAGATAAATCCAGCCGACGGCAAACAGCCAGACAAGGCAGGTGGTGCCGATAAGAATGGTAATCAGGCGTTTGCGGATGGAACTCATAGTTCTTGTTCTGACAATCTGTAGCCAAGGCCGCGCACGGTCTTGATGAATTTGGCTCCTAATTTGGCACGAAGATGATGGATATGCACTTCAACGGCATTGCTCTCCACTTCCTCCTGCCAGCCATAAAGCGCTTCCTCAAGCGCTGTTTTGGAAAAGGTCGCATTGGGGCGCTCCATCAATGCGCGTAACACCGCAAATTCGCGGCGGGTGAATTTAAGTAAAATATCTCCGCGGTGAACGGTCATCTGTGCCGGATCAAGCACCACATCCTGCCACTCGATTTTGCCCGATGAGCGGCCATTGCTGCGCCGCGCAATGGCGCGTATACGTGCGGCCAGTTCATCCAGATCAAAAGGCTTGCCGACATAATCATCAGCACCGGCATCAAGGCCTGCGATACGGTCGGCAATCTGGTCGCGCGCAGTAAGCAGAAGCACAGGCAGGTCATTTTTGTTGCGTCTGAGCTGCGCCAATATATCCAATCCCGAACCATCCGGCAGCATCAGATCAAGCACCAGTGCATCATAGTTTTGCGAGGCGATGGCGCTATAAGCATCTTCGCAGCTGGCGACTGCATCAACGGTAAAACCGGCAATGTTGAGCCCGACGCTCAAACCGTCCATAAGAATGGGATCATCCTCGACCACCAAGATGCGCATATATAAAACCCGTTACTTTTTAAACTTTTACTATTCCTAATGTTGCAGGCTTATCTTAAGGCTGGCTTAAGGTGTATGTTTCATTGATTGCTCATGGAACCAAATCAATTATTTTATTATTACATGACCGGAGCCGATTTATGAGACTGCTAACAGTGATATTAATGATGTTAATATCATCCGTTATCAATGCAACAGCATCGCCACTGCCGGTGGATGAAGCATTTCGTTTGCAGATATTGAGTGCTGACGATCACAAACTGGTTGTCAGCTGGAATATTCATGATGGCTATTATCTTTATAAAGATCATATTGAAGCAACTGATATACAAGGCAACAAGCTGGTCATTGATGCGCCTGAAGGCATCATGAAAGATGACCCGACCTTTGGCGCGATGCAGGTTTATTTCAATCGCACCACTGTTTCGTTCGATCTGAAAAATGATCAACCGGTGACATTGACTTATCAGGGCTGCCAGAATGACGGTATTTGCTATCGTCCGGAAACCCGCACCATTGATCCGCTAACATTGGCTGCCAGCAATCCGTTTGGTGGAGGTGTCGCGCAATCTTCTTCTTCTGCTGCGGTGCAATGGAAAATGGAAGCGCCTGTAAATAATGCGCCTGTTGCAACCAGTTCAACTGCGCCAGCCTCTGCCTCAACCGATACTTTTCAGATTACCCAAGACAAAGGCATGATCCAGTCATTGCTGGAGCGTGGCGGGACTGGTTTCTTGCTGTTGAGCTTTCTGGCCTTTGGTATTTTGCTGGCATTCACCCCATGTGTTTTTCCGATGTATCCGATCGTGGCAGGTACTTTGGCGCGTGAAGGCGACAAGCTTACCCCAATGCGCGGCTTCTTGCTGACCTCGACTTATGTGGTGGCGCTGGCATTGGGCTTTGCATTGATCGGGGCAGTGGCCGGATGGTCGGGGCAAAATTTGCAAATGGCTTTGCAGTCGCCTTGGCTGGCACTGGCCGTTGCCATAGTCTTCGTCGTTCTGGCGCTTTCAATGTTTGGGCTTTATGAGTTGCAACTCCCAAGCAGCTGGATGAGTGCTGTCAGCCGCCGCACCGGTAGCGGCAAGGGCTCGCTTGGCTCTGCTGCCGTGCTGGGTTTTAGCTCTGTTTTGATTGTCGGGCCTTGTGTCACCGCACCTTTGGCTGGTGCGCTGCTTTATATTGCGCAGACCGCCAATGTAAGTTTGGGCGCTGCGGCACTTTTTGCGCTCGGCCTCGGTAAGGGAATTCCGCTGATCATTCTAGCCACTTTCGGCAGTTCAGTTTTGCCGCGTGCCGGTGGCTGGATGGAAAATGTCAAAACCTTGTTTGGTTTTGGCTTTCTCGCAACATCCATTTGGATGGCGGCACCTTTATTGCCACTGGGCGCTGATCTGTTCTTGTGGGCGATCTTGCTCTTTGCGTTCTCAGCCTATCTGTTTGCCAAAGAATGGCACCGCATTGGTTTCCGTGTGATTGCACGCACGGCTGCAACGACGGCCGTGGTCTATGGTGCCATCCTCATGCTTGGTGCTTCTCTGGGGGGTGTTGATCCGTTGAAACCTTTGGCGCCGCTTGTCGCTTCCGGCGGACAATCAGGTGCCTCTGTTCCGGCATTGCACTTTGCCAATGTCGGTTCATCACAGCAGTTGCAGACCAATTTGCAGCAGGCTAAGCAGGAGCGCCCGACACTGGTATATTTTACCGCCGACTGGTGCGTGGCTTGCCACACAATCGAACGCTCGGTTTTGACCGATATGGCTGTGCGTCGTGGTCTGACCGATTTTGATTTGGTCAAAGTGGATTTGTCCGATGTGACGCCTGAAAATGACAAGCTGATGCGCCAGCTTCGCGTCGCGGGGCCTCCGACAATGATTTTCTTTAATGAGCAATCAAAAGAAGTGGCTGATACGCGTCTGGTTGGTAATGTTACCACATCAACATTGACCAGTTCTGCTGCCAAAGCAGGCGGTGCCTGATATGAATGCTGTGTCGATGGGGCCTTTGGTGATGGATGGCAGCCGCTTTGCAGTGGTGCTGGCAATGGCTGCCTTTTTGATCATCACCGGCGTGATGAGCAGCAAAGTCGATCAGCGCTTTAATCGCTGGTCATGGATTGTACTGATTGGCACGGTGGTTGGAGCGCGTCTTGGCCATGTTGTTTTAAACTGGGAGAGTTTCTCTCAAGAGCCAATGCGGATTTTTGCGCTTTGGCAGGGTGGCTTTTATTGGCCCGGTGCAGCTGTTGCGATTGTGCTGGCGATTGTGTTTGCATTGCCATCAATGGTCTTGCGCTTTTGGGCACTGGTGCCGGTGGCATGTGCGGTCTTTGTTTGGAACGGTATCGGCATTTTAACTGGTGCAACGCAAGCCATTGCCTTGCCGCCGCAAAGTTTCCAAACTATGCAAGCGCAAGAATTCAGCTTTGGCCAGACGAGTGGCAAACCACTGGTGGTTAATCTCTGGGCAAGCTGGTGCCCGCCATGCCGCCGCGAAATGCCGATGATGGCGGATCTGGCCGCCAATAGTGATCAGGCAGAATTTATCTTTGCCAATCAAGGCGAGGGGCAGGCTGCAATCGAGAAATATTTGCAGCAACATAAGATAGAGTTGCCACAAATTATTATCGATCAGTTTTCTGATCTATCGCGCCATTACGGGGCACCCGGTTTACCTGCAACCCTATTTATCAGTGCCGACGGAATATTAAAATCTGCACATCTTGGCGAAATATCGCGCGAAACATTGCAATCAAATATCAATCGCCTCAGCAACTAAAGCTGAAAATAAGCACAGAATGAAGGACATCACTGTGACAATCACTTCACATATCAAAAACTACACCGGAAATATGGCCGGACGTTTGTTGGTGCTGGGCGTTTTGCCTTTGTTGCTCGCCGCCTGCAACACCACCAAGCCTGCAACCACAGCCGGTGCAACAGTTGCCGTGCCTTTGACGGCACCTGTTACACCGGTTGAAGCTGCCAAGCCTAAGGAAGAGCCGAAAACTGTTGAATTAAGCGGTTATGAGAAAATGTATGCGGCCGTTAACGACAATGGCAAAATCATTCCGGCGATTGATGTCTTCAAGGTTGAAAAGCGCAATCTGCGTCAGGAGGTTAATTATAAAACCTCGCATCCGGTTGGTACAGTGATTGTCGATCCTTACAAACGGCATCTTTATCTGGTGATGCCGAATGATCGCGCCATGCGTTATGCCGTCGGTGTGGGGCGCGCAGGTTTAGCATTTTCCGGCACAGCAGATATTGCGCGCAAAGCCTCATGGCCGCGCTGGACGCCAACACAAAATATGATCAAGCGTAATCCTGAACATTACGCAAAATATGCCAGCGGGTTGGAAGGTGGCGTCAGCAATCCACTTGGTGCGCGTGCCCTTTATTTGCACCGCAACGGGCAAGATACACTTTATCGCATCCATGGCACGAACCAGCCATGGACAGTCGGCAAGGCTGCATCATCCGGCTGTATCCGCCTGTTCAACCAAGATATTCTTGATCTGCACAAGCGCGTACCGGCAGGCTCCAAAGTGGTGGTGCTGAACCAGCAGGAATCCGGAAAAGGAGAATTTTGATATGTTGAACCGACGTCAGATTTTAGCAGCTTCCGTTGCTGGCACTGCGGGCATGATGCTTGGGACGGCAGCTTTTGCCCAGAATATGCCAAGCGTCAATGATGTGCTCTATGATCCGGAAATTCCCGTACTGGGAAACCCTAAAGGCGATGTCACAATTGTGGAATTTTTCGATTATCAGTGCCCTTATTGCAAAAAAGGGCATGGTGAATTGCTGGATGTGGTGAAACGTGACGGCAATGTCCGCCTTGTCATGAAAGACTGGGTGATCTTTGGTGAGACTTCCACTTATGCCGCAAATCTTGTTTTGGCAGCAGAAGAAAACGGCCAATATGTGAAGGCGATGGAAGCCTTGATGAAAACACCCGGTCGCCTGACCAAAGAGCAGGTGGATGCAGCTTTGAAAAAGGGTGGCCTCGATCCGGCAAAGCTTGAAGCCACCTATAAAAAACATGCCAGCAAGATCGACGGTATTTTGCAGCGCAATATGGCGCAGGGTGATGCCTTTAACTTTGGCGGCACACCGTCTTTCGTGATCGGCACCCGTTTATATGGTGGTGTGATGAAGGAAAAAGATTTGATCGAAGCCATTAAAATGGCGCGCGCCGGCTGATTCCTTGCAAGTCAGGCGAAGACTTAAAAAGGCAGGTGTGTGGAACGCCTGCCTTCCTATTTTGGTAAAGCTTGCGGTTCATTTCAATGTGCCGATGCTTTAGAAGTCTATGTGTAGTGAAATGAATCAGAGAGTTAAGCGATGAGCGTGACAATTTATGGGATTAAAAGCTGCGATACGATGCGCAAGGCCTTCAATTGGCTGGAGAGTGTGGGCATCGACTATAAATTTCACGATTATAAAAAAGAAGGTGTCGCTGAGGCTGATCTCAAGCAATGGGCAAGCCAGGTTGGTTGGGAAAAACTTCTGAACCGTGCCGGTACCACTTTTCGCAAATTACCTGAAGAAGACCGCGCTGATTTGAACGAGCAAAAAGCAATTCATTTGATGCTGGCACAACCATCGATGATCAAGCGTCCGGTTTTGATTAAAGACGATCAGATTATTGTCGGCTTCAAGCCTGAGCTTTACGAAGAGTTTTTCAAATAAGATGTGCAGTATAAGAAGAGTGGCTGGTTGGATAGCCGCTCTTCTTATGTGTTGCTAGCGGGAAAGTGCCGAGGTTTCCGCCAGATAATTTTGATAGCTGGTGCATTTTACATCCGGCTTGTCGCAAACCTCGCGTGCCAGACGCTCCATAGCGCGCCAATAAGCGCCATCATTCATCAGCACAAAATGAAAGCCCATCTGAAACGGTGCGCGTTTGCCATTATATTGTTTTTCAAAAGCTCTTTTGAAAGCCTGATAGCTGCGCTCTTCAAAGGCGGCGGATTGTTGCGGCTGCTCTTTACCCTTGGAGTGGCGCACATATAAATTATAGTCCATCGCGATAACGGGGCGCTTGGATGGCCCTTCCGGAATAAGCGGCAGGCCGAAAGTTGCCAAACCTTGCTTGATGGTCGGGCCCTCTGGAGCATTGGCAACACCCGATGCTTGATAAATAAAGCCGTTCTTTCTCAGCGCATCCTGCACTGGTTTATCATCGGATAAATAGGGCGCACGAAAGCCGGTAATTTTATTGGCGACAAAATCCTGCCATTCCGCCGGTTCTCCGGCAATGGCATTATCTTTATAAGCTTGGGCAGTGATCCGTTTGAATTCGTTGATCTCCTGATCCCAGTCTTTGGCGCTCCATGTTTTGCCGTCAAAATGGCCGCAGCCGTGACTGGCAATCTCATGGCCTTCCAGATGTGCCTGCCAGATATGTTCAAGGCGGGTTTCGACCTCTGGTTTGTCCATTGCAAAGCCTACATTGGAGCTGCCGCGTTTTAATTTGGGCGGCTGATACTGGCTGCGGTCGGCGCGCTGCAATAAAAAGACGCAGGAGAGAAAATAGGTAAATTTGACATCCGTCTGCTTGGCAAATTCGCGGCTTCTCGCCCACAAGGCATTGTCATGCGCGCCATCAAAAGAAATCAGCACATATTGGGTTTTGGGTTCTGCCGCTGTTGCAGCCATTGCGGTTTGGCTGAAAATCAAAACAAAGGCGGCGGCAAAATTGAAAAAATGCATTAACAAGGCCAATCATAGTTCGGACAGAATAGCGGACATAAAAAGCACGCACGGAAGATTTCTGTGTTCCTGATTCTTTTAAACGGGTTGTTATAACCGCATTTATAATGCAGATGTCGGTCAACAGGGCTGTTTTCTAGATGTTGAATGTGGCAAAGGTCAGGTCATTGATATCAGAGAATAATCAGACTTGTGGTGGAAGCGGCAGCTTATTTGTCTGTCGGGGCTTACAAATGCTGCAAATTCCGATTAAAAGCTCATTTAAGTTAAAGTGATCAGCTTTTTTACCGCTACTCTCAATCGGTATTAAAGCAAATAGAAACTCAAGGTTCGACGGCAGGTTCATGGCAGACGATAGCTTCATTCGCGAGGTAAATGAGGAACTCCGGTCCGATCAGGCAAAAGCAGTCTGGCGGCGGTTTGGTCCATTGATTATCGGTTGTGCAGTGGCCATTGTTTTGGGAACGGCTGCCAATGTCGGCTATACCAGCTGGACTGCAAGCAAGTCTTCTGCTTCGGGCGACAAGTTTTTGGCAGCGCTTGATCTGGCCTCTGAGGGCAAAAATGATGAGGCTTTAATCGCGCTCGATGATCTGGAAAATACCGGCTATGGTTCTTATCCGGCATTAGCGCAACTGCGTGCAGCAACTGTTCTTTTGCAAAAGGGCGATGCCAAAGCTGCCGTAGAAGCTTTTGATAAGGCTTCACAGGATAATGCAATTCCTGCACCTTTGCGTGATATGGCACGTTTGCGCGCAGCTTATATTCTGGTCGATAACGGCTCTTATGATGATGTGGCCAAACGCGTGGAGACACTGTCGGCAGACAGCAATCCGATGCGTCACAGTGCGCGTGAAACATTGGCATTGGCAGCATGGAAAGCTGGGCGCAATGAAGATGCGGCCAAACTGTTCAAGCAGAATGCTGATGATGCGCTTGCACCGCCTAATCTTCGCCAGCGCGCCAACACCATGCTCGATCTGATGCGTGGTGCAGGCACTTTGTCTGAAGGTTGATATTTTTACGAATAATGCCGCTGTTTGATGGACGGTATTAAAACAACGAAAAACGGGGCATCTGATGGCTTTGCTTTCAGGTGCTCTTATGACGATATGGGGAAAGCCCTTCAATGTCTTTTACTCTTGCTATTATCGGACGTCCGAATGTCGGCAAGTCAACTTTGTTCAACCGACTGGTCGGGCGCAAGCTCGCGCTGGTGGATGACCTGCCGGGCGTCACGCGCGACCGCCGGATGCATGATGCGAAACTTTATGATCTGATATTTCAGGTTATCGATACGGCAGGTTTGGAAGATGCAGCCAATGATACGCTGGAAGCGCGTATGCGTGCCCAGACAGAACTGGCAATAACCGAAGCCGACGCTATTTTGTTTGTTGTCGATGCAAAATCCGGTGTGACACCTGCCGATTTGACCTTTGGTGAAATGGTGCGCAAAGCCGGCCGTCCGGTTATTCTGGTTGTGAACAAAACCGAAGCGCGCGGCAGCCAGGGCGGCCTTTATGATGCCTATCAGCTCGGTCTTGGTGATCCATGGCCGATCTCTGCCGAACACGGTCTTGGTATGGCTGATCTGCGTGATGCTATTGTTGAGGCACTTGGTGAAGAGCGTGTTTTCGCCCGTCAAAAGGCAGAGGAAGCAGCCGCGGCGGCAGATGAAGCTTTTGCACCTGCGGTGGTCGGCTCGCTTATTGGGGATGATATTGAAGATCCTGATGCGGAAAATGTGCCGTCCTATGATCCGACCAAGCCATTGCGGATTGCCATTGTCGGGCGCCCGAATGCGGGTAAGTCGACACTGATCAATACTATGCTTGGTGAAGACCGTCTGCTGACCGGCCCCGAGGCTGGCATTACCCGTGATTCGATTTCGGTCGACTGGGAATGGCGTGGACGTCAGATCAAGCTCTTTGATACCGCCGGTCTTCGTCGCAAATCCCGCGTACAGGAAAAGCTCGAAAAGCTTGCGGTTTCTGATGGTCTCAATGCCATTCGCTTTGCGGAAGTTGTCATCATTGTTCTTGATGCGACTATTCCGTTTGAAAAGCAGGATTTGCAGATCGCCGATCTGATCATTCGTGAAGGTCGTGCGCCGGTCATCGCTTTTAACAAATGGGATTTGGTGGAAGACCGCCAGATGGTGCTCGCTGATCTTTACGAGAAAACAACCCGTTTGTTGCCGCAGGTGCGCGGTATCCGTGCTGTGCCGATTTCCGGTGAGCGCGGGCAGGGCATTGATAAGCTGATGGAAAATGTGGCGGTTACAGATGAAATCTGGAACCGTCGTATTTCAACCGGTAAGCTGAACCGTTGGCTGGAAGGAGTAATTACCCATCATCCGCCGCCAGCCGTTGCCGGTCGTCGTCTGAAGATCAAATATATGACGCAGATCAAGACACGCCCGCCGGGGTTTGTGGTTTCTTGCTCGCGTCCCGATGTGATGCCGCAATCTTATGTCCGTTATTTGATTAATGGTTTGCGTGACACATTCGATATGCCGGGGGTTCCAATCCGTTTGTCATTGCGTACATCGGAAAATCCTTATGCTCATAAGGCAAAGAAAAAGCGCTGATTTTAAGCTATTCTCAATGAGTTATAAGCTCCGGATTATTTTCCGGAGCTTTTTTTGTTTTTAAATTTAATTTATAAATTTTAGTAATTGCTCTTCGATATTTTTATAGTTTTAAAAACTTCGTACTTTATAATTACTTTAATAGTTTACTTAAATAAAACACTACATATAATGTAAAATTAAATAAATATACTTAATTTAATAAATGATTTACTAATATTACCGAGAGATTAATGTAATTTTGTTAACTATCCATCAAGGTTAATACTTCATTATCGGCGTCAGTTGAGTGAGTTCAGTGTTAATTGAGTGGAGAGTCCGGTGCGCTTTTTGTCACTGCGGAAATTTGGCCGCCGTTCCAAAGGCCTGTCACAGACAGAGTGGCAATATCCGGCTCAGGGTTATTGCCCTGAGGATGGGCGTTATTATTCCGTGCGCGCTTATCCGCGCGTTGAGCCGTCACGTCGAGGTATTGTCGCGCCAGCCATGATGGCGGCAGCGTTCAGTCTTCTCAGTACTACGGCGATTGCTTTTCAAGATATGGCAAGCCTTGTCACGTCATCTGAGCAGGGCGAAAACCGCTGGACGGCTTATATGACACCTGCGCCTGCAGGCTCCGTTCATAAGGCCGAAATGCAATTTGTTGATGCATCACTGATCACTGGTTCTGTTGCGGCGGCTGGCGTCAATGTTGAAGGAATTGGCAAGGTTGCCGTTGGGGGCGTGAATCGTCAGGCCAAGCTAGGTGTTGATGATCCAGATCCGGACGAGGGGCGTATTGTGCGCGGTGACAAGCAAGGGCGAATCGTCACGATTGCGCCAATTGCTCCGCATCGTGCTTTTAGCGCAGGCAGTTTGTTTGATCGTGTCAGTATGATTTCAAATCCTGCTGAAAAGACCGATGCGCTTATGCGCTTTGACAAATCGCCGATCGAAGGACAAGAAGTGGCCATAACCATGGCTTTTCACCGGCCGGTCGTAGCTAAGCCTAAAGTGCCGGTACCAACGATGCTGGCAAGCCTCATTACAAATGATACGCCTGATTCTCTGGCACTTGGTTATGCGCCGGTAAAACCTGATTATGCACGAAATTCACCTTTTGAAACGATTCTGACGCCGGATGAATCTGACGGGCGTTTTGTTCCGCCAATCGGTCCCAAAGATCACGCATGGGCTGCGGCACCTTTGCCTCCGAGCGCATTTGAGAAGAAAGAGCAGCAGTGTTTGGCCGAGGCTATCTATTATGAAGCCCGTGGCGAGACCGTTAAAGGGCAGGTTGGTGTTGCACAGGTTGTATTAAATCGTGTCAGAAATCCGGCTTATCCATCAACAATCTGCGGCGTCGTTTATCAAAATAAGAATATGTTGAATGCCTGCCAGTTTTCTTTCGCATGCGACGGACAAAAGCATCGTGTGACCGAAAAGGCTGAGTGGGAGATGGCAAAGCAAGTGGCAAAAACGGTTTCTGCGGGTCAGATTTGGTTGCCGGAAGTGGGGTCGGCCACGCATTACCATGCCACTTATGTCAGCCCCAAATGGGGGCCGACAATGGTGAAGGTGGCACAAATCGGGCTGCATATTTTTTATCGTACCCGCTATGGAGGCTGGAGCTGATTTTCAAGAGATTCGCGGCTATAAATATACTGTTTATGAATGTTGATCGCACGTTGCCAGATAAGTCATTGATATTATTTAATGAAAAACCTTCAAAGTGAAGTGTTTCTGCGCCTTGACTAGAAGGCCGCGTGCCAATATGTTGCGCGCAACTTGAAAGTGAGCTTTTTTCTCTTCTTACGCATATAAAGGAGGCTCTTTATGGCAAGCGATAAAGACCGCAAAACGCCATCAGGAACTGACGATGCAGCAGACGGGCAGCCAAGCTCATCTTCATCGAATTTTGCAGAACGCTTAAGCAAACTAGAGGCCGATTTGGTCAAAAAAGGGGCGCTTAAGAAACAAAATTCAAAGGACGGGCAATCTGAGAACTCAGCTCAAGTTGCGCAGGCCATGAAAATATCCAGCGAATTTATCGCCGGAATTCTTGTAGGCGCGCTAATTGGCTGGTTTATCGACCGGGTTGCTGCTACATCGCCTTGGGGGTTGATTATCTTCCTTTTGCTTGGCTTTGGAGCAGGTGTTCTGAATGTGCTGCGCGCTTCCGGTAAAGTCGCTGAAAAAGACGACTTTAGTTTAAGAGCGAAAAAGCGCGAAAAAGAATAGATATTGTCTTGGGCTATTGCTAAGACGCTTTTGACTAAATACGAAACTTGTGTAATGCATTTTTCGTGAGAGGCTTTTTAAAAAGCCGGTGACTTCAACGCCTGCGGGCAACGGACGATAGACGAGGTTAAGGTGGCAAACGATCCGATCCATCAGTTCCAAATTTCCCGGTGGATTCCTATCGACGTCGGCGGTGTCGACCTCTCTTTCACCAATGCATCAGCTTTTATGGTCGCAACTGTTGTTGTGGCTTCAGCATTTCTCTTCCTTTCTTCATCGGGTCGCGGACTTGTGCCAACCCGCATGCAGTCTGTGGCAGAAATGGCTTATGAATTTGTCGCGACAAGCTTGAGAGATTCTGCCGGATCAAAGGGGATGAAATTCTTCCCCTTTGTCTTTACGTTGTTCATATTCATTCTTGTCGCAAATTTCCTTGGTCTGTTTCCGTATTTCTATACAATCACAAGTCAGATCATTGTAACTTTTGCTCTGTCCTTGCTCGTCATCGGAACTGTGATTGTTTACGGTTTTTACAAGCATGGTCTGGGCTTTTTGAAGCTGTTCGTTCCGCAAGGTGTGCCGATGATTATCGTGCCGCTTGTTGTTGTGATTGAAATCATTTCGTTCTTGTCACGTCCGATCAGCCTTTCAGTTCGTCTTTTTGCAAACATGCTTGCAGGTCACATTACACTCAAGGTCTTTGCAGGCTTTGTTGTATCGCTGTCCTCGCTGGGTGCATTGGGTATCGGCGGTGCAATTCTGCCGTTGATCATGACCGTTGCAATCACTGCGCTGGAATTCCTGGTTGCATTCCTGCAGGCCTATGTCTTCACAGTCTTAACCTGCATGTACATCAATGATGCTGTACATCCTGGTCACTAAAAACTTCTCGCCGGCGGATTTCCGCCAGAACAGAAATCCGCATAGCTAATTAATCCAAAAGGAGCTCATCATGGAAGCGGAAGCAGCAAAATACATCGGCGCGGGTCTTGCCTGTTTCGGTATGGCCGGTACGGCCCTCGGTCTCGGCAACATCTTCGGCAGCTACCTTTCAGGTGCACTGCGTAACCCATCTGCAGCTGACAGCCAGTTTGGCCGTCTGGTGTTCGGTTTCGCTGTTACGGAAGCTCTGGGCATTTTCTCTTTGCTCATCGCGCTTCTGCTCTTGTTCGCTGTCTAAGATCGACGCAACAAATATGGCCTGACCGCGCTGTTCTTAAATTTAAGGATTATGCGCGGTCGGCTGTTGCATATGACGCCTGAGTGAAGAGGAAGATTGGATGTTCGTGTCCACGGCGTTTGCCCAAACAGCAACGGAAGCCCAGCCTGTTGAAGCTGTGCATACCGAAACCGGTATTGCCCATGAATCCGGCACGGGCGGCGTGTTTCCTCCGTTCGATTCTACCCATTACGCATCGCAGCTCTTGTGGCTCGCTATTACGTTTGGGCTTTTCTATTTATTCATGTCACGCGTGGTTGTACCACGTATTGGTGGCGTGATTGAAACTCGTCGCGATCGTATCGCACAGGATTTGGATCAGGCAGCCCGTTTGAAGCAGGACGCAGACAATGCGATCATTGCTTATGAAACAGAACTGTCACAAGCCCGTACCAAAGCCGCTGCAATCGGTAATGAAGCACGCGAAAAAGCGAAAGCAGAAGCTGAAGTAGAGCGTGCTGCTGTAGAAAAAGCTTTGGAAACCAAGCTTGAAAAAGCTGAAAACAGCATTGCAGAAATCAAGGCGAAAGCCATGAGCGATGTTGGTGCCATTGCTGAAGAAACCGCAGCAGATATTATTGATCAGCTGATCGGTACCAAGGTTGATAAATCAACGGTCACCGCTGCTGTCAAAGCAGTCAGCGCCTGAAGGAGACGATGATGGACGCTACGTTTTGGGCACTCGTCGGCCTCGTAATTTTTCTGGCTATTGTCGTTTATCTTAAAGTGCCTGCTATGCTTGCCAAATCTTTGGACGAGCGTGCAGAAAAAATCTCTAAAGAACTCGACGAAGCACGTACACTGCGCGAAGAAGCTCAGGCACTGTTGGCAGAATATCATCGCAAGCGCAAAGAAGCGGAAAAGGAAGCAAGCGACATCGTTGCTGCTGCTGGTCGTGAAGCCAATGCGATTGTTGAAGATGCCAAGCAGAAAACAGAAGAATATGTTGCACGTCGCAACAAGCTGGCTGAACAGAAGATTGCCAGCGCCGAAGCTGAAGCGATCAAAGAAGTTCGCACCACTGCTGTTGAATTGGCTGTGGCTGCCGCAAGCCGCATCGTTGCCGATAAGGTAGATGCCAAAGCTTCTGCGACATTCTTTAAAGACTCTCTTGAACAGGTTAAATCCCGTTTGAACTAAGAGTTTGATCAATTAAATTTTAAAACGCCATCTCTTCATTGAGGTGGCGTTTTTTATTTGTGCTGTAGAATTGTTACTTTTAAGCCCTTTCAGGGATTGGAGATGAGCAGCGCAGGGAAGGCTGCTTTGAAAGCTCAAATTCTATCCGATCTCAGCATTTGGTTCAGCGAATGAAACGGCCTTTGATCGGTGCAAATGTATAGCGGTGAAGACCGGGGATCGGGCCTGACGTTTCAATTGTATCACGATGTTTGGCTGTACCGTAACCCGCATGAACTTCAAAGCCATAGTCTGGATGGTGCTTGCCGGCTTGCTCCATCATACGGTCACGGCTGACTTTGGCAACTATGGAGGCAGCCGCAATAGAGACAGAACGCTGATCCCCCTTGATCAGTGCTTCAGCCTCACAGCTGAGGTGTGGGGGCACATCACGTCCATCTACAAGTGCATAGTCGATATTTACTGCCGAGGAAGCCACAGCGCGCTGCATGGCGGTGAGGGCGGCTTTACGGATATTGCTATTGTCGATGTCATCAGCACAAAGACTAACAACCGATACCGCCAATGCATCGCGTAAAATTATCTCAAAGAGTATGGCGCGTTTTGTAGCTGTAAGCCGTTTGGAATCATCTAGTCCTAAAGGCAGATTATCTGGATCCAGCACAACGGCTGCGGCGACCACTGGGCCTGCCAGTGGCCCGCGTCCGGCCTCATCAATACCTGCCACAAATTGACAGCCATTTTGATAAAGCCGATCCTCATTGGAAAAATCGGGCGTATAGTGGAGGAGAAGGGGTGATGAAGAATCAATAGTTTTACGAGCCATGAGGCAGAGTAGAGCACTTAACCGTTAAAAATAAACAACGGAGATGTTCATTCTTACATCATTGGTTGCTTCATTTCTTATCAAAACAATGAAAGCTGTGTGCCGCCTTCCTGCCGCGGGCTGAACAGATCGGAGCGCAAGCGTTTCTTGCTGGTGTTGAGCCCCAGTTTTTTGGCCGCAATCTCAAATCGTCTGCCGATTTGCCAGGCATAAGGGCCTTCGCCACGCATGCGCTTGCCCCATTCAGCATCATAATCTTTGCCGCCACGCATCGAGCGCAAAAGCGACAAGACATGCCGGTATTTGTCAGGATAGTTACGTAATAACCACTCTTTGAAAAGCGGTGCTACTTCCAATGGTAAGCGCAGCAAAACATAGCCGGCTTCTTCAGCGCCGGCAGCAGCAGCAGCATCCAGAATACGCTCGATTTCGTGGTCGTTAATACCTGGAATGACAGGCCCCAACATCGCTGATACGGGGATACCTGCTTGTGCCAGTTCACGCATGGTTTGCAGGCGCAATGTTGGCGTTGCAGCGCGCGGCTCCATCGTGCGGGATAGTTTGGCATCCATAGTCGTGACTGATAGTGCAACCTTGACCAGACCTTTTTGCGCCATACGGCTCAAAATGTCGATGTCACGGGTGATGAGGCCGGATTTTGTAACAATAGCGACGGGATGTTGCGCGTCTTCCAGCACTTCCAGCAGGCCACGCATAATGCGCCACTTTTTTTCAATCGGCTGATAAGGATCGGTATTGCTACCAATGGCAATGGTACGAGGGATATAACCGGCCTTGGATAGTTCACGCTGCAACAGATGCGGCGCATCCGGTTTTGCGAATAGTTTGGCCTCAAAATCAAGGCCAGCCGAGAGCCCCATATAACTGTGCGTCGGGCGTGCAAAGCAATAGATACAGCCATGTTCGCAACCGCGATAGGGATTGATGGAGCGATCAAAGCCTAAATCTGGCGAATCATTGCGGGTGATGATGGTGCGCGGTTTTTCTACCTGCACTTCGGTTTTAAATGGCTCCAGCTCTTCAAAGCTTTGCCACCCATCGTCAAAATCAGCACGTGAATATTGCTCGAAGCGACTTGACGGATTGATACCGGCAGCACGACCGCGCCTTCTGGATTGCTCAACCCGTAAGCCGTTTTCGGTGATTATGGCATTGGCATGTTCAGTACGCCCGCTGCTGAAAGCTGCTGTATCTGCTTGTTGAATAGCATCCATCGTCTTCTCCTTTGCGGAAAAGTGCCACCCTCTAGGGCGTTTCCTGATTATCTGATAGCTACGGACAAGATTTTAGAATCTGTACTCCGTCTGTTCTTTTATATATAGAGCAGAAATCAGAACATTACAAGAACAATATCGCCTGTTATTTTTTACGGCGCAAATGCTCGTCAAGGCGCGGCATTATCTCTACAAAATTGCAGGGCATGTGGCGGTAATCAAGCTGATATTGCAGGATTTCGTCCCAAGCGTCGCGGCAAGCTCCGCTTGAGCCGGGCAGGGCAAAGACGAAAGTTTGGTTTAATAATCCAGCCAGCGCACGCGATTGAATGGTAGAGGTGCCGATTTTTTCATAAGAAATGCGATGGAAAATAGTCGAGAAACCATCCATCCGTTTTTCAAACAGAGGTTCAAGTGCTTCCGGTGTCACATCGCGCCCGGTAAAACCTGTGCCGCCAGTGGTTATTATGACATCTATATCCGGTTGTTTTGACCATCTCGTGACGATGGTTCGGATGGCTTCGATATCATCGGGCACGATGGCGCGTTCAACGAGCTTGTGCCCTGCATCGCTTAGTCTTTGTTGCAATGTATCGCCGGACTTGTCGTCGGCCAGTGTACGCGTATCGGAGACGGTCAGAACTGCGATGCCGACGGGTATGAAACTGCGTTCATTGGCCATGGTGAACTCCCTTATCGGCTGCCATAGGTTTGAGTGGTGACTGCAAACCAATTAGGATGAGCTTGGCGAATTGCTTGCTTTGCCTTCTTCATAATATCCGGATTGGAAAAAACGGCAAAACAAGTGGCACCTGAGCCCGACATCTGGACAAAATCCGCACCCAAAGCTGCCAGTTCTTGCAAATGGGATTGCAATTGTGGTGCCAGGGTTTCAGCGGGCTTAAACAAATCATTACGGGTATTACGCAAATAGGCGCAGACCTCGGCGCTGGATTGAAACACCTTTGGCGGTGGCAAAGGCGGATTATCGCGTTTTTTGAGCGCTTTGAAAACAGTAGGCGTGGCAAGTGCTGTGCCGTCATTAATCAGTAGAATATGCAAAGCCGGAAATTGATTGAGAGGCCGAAGTTCTTCGCCAATGCCGCGCACCATCAGTGGTGCACCGCTTTTTTGGCTGTGCAGGCACATTGGCACATCAGCGCCCAGTTGCAAACCCAGTGCCAAAAGGGTTTCATCGGAGAGATCAAGTTGCCACAGCTCGTTGAGGGTGGTGAGAGCCGCTGCCGCATCGGTGGAGCCGCCGCCAATACCGGCAGCAATAGGCAGTTTTTTTTCCAGATGAATATGAACTGGTCTGCACTTTGCCGGATTTTGTGCGCGCAGCAGATCACGCGCTTTTAGCACCAGATTATCACCATTAAGCGGTATCAAAGGCGCATAATAACCACTGACGGTAAAATCATCATGATCGGCAGGGGAGACGAGAATGCGGTCGCCAAAATCACCAAAAGCGACGATCATTTCCAACTCATGATAGCCATTAGGACGTTGGCCGGTCACATGCAGCGCAAGATTGATTTTCACAGGTGCCAGACGGGAAATCGTAGCATTGTCTGCGATGGGGGCATAGCTCGTCATGAAAACAGTTTAATCCTTGCGAACGCGATATTCGCCGGTTT
Organism: Paenochrobactrum sp. BZR 201-1; assembly: GCF_044987585.2. Classification (NCBI taxonomy): domain Bacteria; kingdom Pseudomonadati; phylum Pseudomonadota; class Alphaproteobacteria; order Hyphomicrobiales; family Brucellaceae; genus Paenochrobactrum; species Paenochrobactrum sp. BZR 201-1. Next base: position 339,705 of record NZ_JBJDRZ020000005.1, read on the forward strand.
CCGGATCCTGCTCCAAGGTGCCATGAGCGCGGTTTTGCGCTTCTTTTTCTTCGCGGCGGACTTTCTTGGAAACCCGTACGGCTTCACGTTTGAAAGAGCGGTAAACATACCATGCAGCGGCTGCAATCAGCAGAAGAAAAATAATCTGAGGCATGGCTTACTTGTCCTTAAACCTTAATGCTCATGGGGCTTTATCTGCACTTATCAAATCAGATGGTGACTATGATAAGGCAGAGAAGAAGCGTTGCAATTCTTTTATTCTGTTTGCGCTTTAAAGGCCATAGCGCGACCAAAGTGCTTTTTCCTCAATTGTGGAAAGCATGACATCGCCGGTTTGTGACGCAACTTGTGCCAGAGCTTCACTCTTAAAGCCGATGGCGGGGAGCTTTTTGCCAAGGAGGCCGCGCTGCGGCTGGATAAGTTTCAGCTTGGTTTTAGCACCATAATGTTTCATCAAATGGCTGCGAATATCGCCAAGACCGTCAACGAGACCCAGTTCTTTGCCTTTAATGCCTGTCCAGAACAGACCGCTGAAAAGATCAGGGTCATCGCTTAATTTTGTGCCGCGACGCTCCAAAACCATATCGATAAAAGTTTTATGCACTTCCAGTTGCAGGGCTTTCAGGCGTTCAATATCGGCTTCTTTTTCCGGCAAAAACGGATCAAGTGATTCTTTGTTTTGACCAGCGGTATAAACGCGGCGCTCGACACCGATTTTCTTGATCAGTTCGGTAAAGCCGAATGATGAAGAAACCACCCCAATGGAGCCGACGATGGATGACGGGTCGGCAATGATTTCGTCGCCAGCGAGTGCAATCATATAGCCACCCGATGCTGCTACATCTTCGACAAAGACATAAACTTTTTTCTTCTTTTCTTCAGCTAATGCACGGATGCGCTGATAGATAAAGCGTGATTGTACGGGAGAACCGCCCGGCGAATTGATGGTGATTGCCACTGCGGGCGCGAGCTTGTCTTCAAAGGCTTTTTGCAGCTCACCCGCCACACTTTCCAAAGAAAGGCTTGGGCGCAGACTGTTGCCACCACTCATAATGGCGCCATGCAAACGCACCACAGGAATTTCAACATGTTTCGTGCGAAAACGACGCGGAATGATGCGGGCGATAAATTTAACCAAAATGAGGGCTCCGTGAGCAGAATAGGGCAGGTATAAACAACTACATTGTCTGTGCAGATTTCTTATTTAGGAAGCAAATTTGAAAACGCAAAGAAAAACGCCCGACCAGTGCATTGATCGGGCGTTTTTTATCCATTTATTGTTTAAATGCGCGTTTTTGTTGGTGCAACACGTAACAGCAGATAGCCGATTACTGCGGACAGGCCGGAGCCCATCAAAACGCCAAGCTTGGTTTCTGTCTGCATCAGTTCGGACGGGAACGACAATAAGCCAATAAAGATACTCATGGTGAAACCAATACCGCAGAGAATGGCAACGCCATAAAGCTGCAACCAGGTGGCACCCATTGGCTTTTGTGCAAGGCCCAATTTGATGGCCAGCCATGCGGCACCAAAAACACCGATCTGCTTACCGATGAACAAGCCGCCGGCAATGCCGAGGGTCAGGCTGTCGGTGACGACGTCCATATTGATGCCGGTGAAGGAAATACCCGCATTGGCAAAACCGAAAATCGGTACAATCAGGAAGGCAACCGGCTTTGCCAGCGCATGTTCCAGAATATGCAATGGGGACGACATATTGTCAGGACTGCCCGGTGCCGGCTTCAACGGGATAGTCAAAGCGGTAATCACACCTGCAACCGTTGCATGCACACCGGAATTCAGTACGAAGAACCACAAAAAAGCACCAACTACCAGATAAGGCAGGATTTTCATTACGCCCATGCGGTTCATGGCAAAAAGCATGATCGCGGCACCGGCAGCGGCACCCAAATATGGCAGCGAGATTTCAGCCGTATAGAAAACAGCAATAATCGCAACTGCTGCCAGATCATCGAGGATCGCAAGGGTTGCCAAAAACACTTTCAGGCTGGTCGGTACGCGTGAGCCAAGCAGCGATAAAACACCAAGTGCGAAAGCAATATCGGTGGCGGAAGGCACCGCCCAGCCGCGCACTTTAGCCGGATCATCAAAGTTCATCCATGTGAAAAGCAGGGCGGGAACAATGACGCCGCCCGCTGCGGCCAAACCCGGCAACATGCGATTCGGCCAGCTGGCCAATTGGCCGTCGACAAATTCACGTTTGATTTCCAAACCGACGAGCAGGAAGAAGACGGCCATCAACAGATCATTGATCCATTCCAGCACGCTTAAAGGGCCAAGTTTGGTGGCAAGGCCGCCAAAATAAGCACTGGCAATAGGTGAGTTGGCGACCACAAGCGCAAGAGCGGCTGCTGCCATCAAAGTGACGCCACCGGCGGATTCTGCATCGAGAAACCGACGCAGCATGGATGGCGGGCGGACGGGCTGGGAATTATGATTCATCAGTCAGAGTGCCTGTAGTTATTTTTTGCGTGGAATGGCTTAAAAGCCGTCATAAAAGACTAGTGAGACCGTTATTAATGGCAATAGCGCGTTCTGTGAAGCTGTTGCCGGTATTTTCGTGCAAGTTTAGCCCCGGTTCGAAGTTTAACGGAGCCTTGCTGCCCTTCACGCCAATCAAGATAAGGCGGATTGCAGGCGCTTGCGGTCGGGGGTGGATAGGGATGATCCGTATGGCGCCAAACCGTGCCGATAATGCGGTGAGAATGGTATAAAGTGAGGCCGGACGGGCAATAATCGCCACAGAGCCGCCTGGCTTTACAATCGCTGCCGCGGTTTTAACCCATGTCTCAAACATGTCGGGTGGCATCACATGGGCTTCGGCTTTAAGTGCGTGTGGTGTCGAGCGATCAGCGGCCGAATTGAATGGCGGGTTCATGATCGCAAAATCAAAATAATTACTTGTAAGACCAGCTTCTTCGCGTTTTTTACCCGTCAAAGACACATCTGCATTGAGTAAAGACAAACGCGGCGCCAAACCGGCATTGACTTCCAATGCCATGGATTTGTGGGCAAATTCCGCCATCAGTTCAGAGCGTTCAATCAGTGTCACTTGTGCTTGCTCGCAGCGTGCTGCAACGGCAAATCCGGCAGCACCCGCACCGGCACCAAGATCGGCGACACGCCCGCTAAATCCATCCGGCACTGAGGCTGCCAGCATCATGGCATCAACACCGGAACGGTGGCCTTTCAAGGCCGGCTGAATGAGATGAAAGCGGCCGCGATGAAAAACGTCTTCTGTCTCGCCTAAAGTTTCCAAGCTTGTCATTTCAGGCATAAATTATTGTCGCAATTCAGTTTCGATACCGGCATCGATCAGACATTGTCTGGCGCGTTCTTTTTCAGATGCTTCTACCATCAGGCGACGTGGCAAAATGCCGAGTGAACCTTCAATGATGCTCATATTCGTATCGGCAATAAAATAGCCGATATCCGCCTCTTTCATCAAGGCTTCGGCAAAAGACAACAGAACCGGATCATTGGTGCGCAATAATTCATACATGGTTTTCAAGCGCCTTTTGTCATATTTTTAATATCTGGCATATTTTATTCACCTGATGCCGGATTTATTGATTTATATCACTGTGCCGACAATTAGTAGCGTTGACAACATGTACCCGACGATGTTGTGAACAGCTTAACAATGAATTATAGCGCAGAGTATAGAAATTTGCTGCTTGAGCATTAAGAGACGCTTGAATAATGTATGCGCGCATACAGGAGTAATGACATTGGGTGTGGTTCTCAACATCGGCGATACAAAAACGAATACTGGTTCGGTTCAGCCTTTGATCGACCTGACCAAAGCCGATATGGCACGGGTAAACGAATTTATTCTGGCACGGGCCGGTTCTGATGTCGAAATGATTCCTGAAGTGGCGAACCATCTGATCTCGTCAGGCGGTAAAAGATTGCGCCCGATGATGACATTGGCAACGGCCAGAATGTTCGGTTATGAAGGCACTGGTCATATCAGCCTCGCAACGTCGGTGGAATTTATGCACACTGCCACGCTTTTGCATGATGATGTGGTGGATGAAAGTGATTTACGCCGCGGCAAAAGTACAGCGCGCATGATCTGGGGTAATCAGGCTAGTGTTCTGGTTGGTGACTTCCTGCTTGGTCAGGCTTTCAAGATGATGGTTGATGTAGGCTCGCTCGAAGCGCTCGACGTGTTGGCAACTTCTGCCTCCGTTATCGCCGAAGGTGAGGTTATGCAATTGGCTGCTGCCAAAAACATGGACACCACGGAAGAAGAATATTTAGCCGTTATTAAAGCCAAAACAGCAGCGCTTTTCTCGGCCGCTGCTGAAGTGGGCCCAATCATCGCCGATGCCGGTGATGAGGCACGCAAAGCTTTAAGCTCTTACGGTCTTAATCTTGGTCTTGCCTTCCAGCTGATTGATGATGCACTTGATTATGGCGGCAGTGCTGCGGATTTGGGTAAAAATACCGGTGATGATTTCCGTGAAGGCAAAATCACCATGCCGGTTTTGCTGGCCTATAATCGTGGTTCTGATGAAGAACGCGCGTTCTGGAAACAAGCAATGGAAGAGGGCAATAATGACGATGCCGCTCTTGCCAAAGCGACCGAACTGATGGTGAAAGCCAACTCCATTGCTGACACTGTACAACGTGCGCGTGACTTTGGGGAAATGGCGCGTGAAGCGCTGAAGTCATTGCCAAATGGTGCTCATAAAGATGCACTGATGGACGTTATTGATTTTTGTATCAGCCGCGTGAACTGATTTTTTACGCTGCCTCACAGCTTAGTGAGGCAGTGACATCACCGCAAAAAAGCCATTGTTTGAAGTCCAGCTAGGTCTGACTTTAAAATGAGAGGTTCATATGCGGATAAAAAGCCGGAAGCGACGGTTGTCAGGCAGGATTTTTCATTTAACAATCTTGCTGACAGAATAAAAAAGGATAGTTTGGAATGCGGCGCCGCCCAGTTTTACGTCCTCTTTATGCAGCTTTGAGCATTTTGCTCTCCGGTGCTGTGTTACCCGTTTCCGGTCATGCTTCGACAAACAACTCTGTGTCGCAAGCGGAGCCTTATAAATCCATTCGCGTGGGTTCTTTCGCTGGTGCTTATCTGGCAGGCCGCGTTGCTGAAAATGATAATAATATGCCTGCAACGATTGATTTTTATCGTCAGGCATTGGCATTTGATCCGGGCAATTTGCAGTTAAAGCAGGATTTGATGCTGGCTTTGCTCACCAATGGCCAGTTTGAAGAAGCGCTGCCTTGGGCAAAAGAGCTGCAAAACAATCCGGAAATTGAACGTTTTTCCCGTCTTGCTCTGGCGGTTGATGCCATTTCGCGCAAACAATATCGGCAAGCTCGTCCATTGCTGGATTACTCTGTGCAGTCCGACATGGATAAACTGTCCTCACAGCTGATTAAAGCTTGGGCAAATTATGGTGCCGGTAATCCAAAAAATGCAGCTGCCGCTATTGAAGCGATCAAAGGGCCGCAATGGTTTAAGCTGTTTCGCACATATAATTCGGCTTTGATGGCGGATTTGTCCGGACAGGTGAAGGCCGCTGAAGGTTTTTATCAAAAAGCAGTGGCCGATAAAGCCGGTGGCGGTGCTGCCCCTGATACTTACGAACGCATCGTCATTTCTTATACAGGTTTTAAAGCGCGTCATGGCGATATCAAAGGTGCGATTGAGATTTTGAAGAGTGCTGAAGAATTGCTGACCGGACGCAAAACTTTAGCCGAGATGCGTTATACGCTTGAAGCAGGCAAAGTGCCTGAACGCTTGATTGCCAACCCGCAACAGGGTGCGGCAGAAGTTTTATATTCGCTTGGCACGGCGATTAATCGCAGCGGTGCAGAAGCTTTTGCTAAATTATATTTGCAGATGTCACTGCCATTGCGTCCCGATGATGATGCGACATTGTTCCAGCTTGGTGATATTTCAGCGAAATTACGCCAGCCGGAAAGTGCGATTGATTATTATGGCCGAGTGCCGGAAAGTTCCTTTTATCGTAATGATGCCGAGATGCAGCTGGCGTTGAATTTGGCGGAAAGCGAAAGAGAAAAAGAAGCGATTGCACATCTGACCGCTTTGCTGGAGCGCGACAAAAAGGATATGCGCACCTATCTGGCCTTGGGCAGTGTTTATGCGCAGGCAAAAGATTATGCCAATTCAGCCAAGACCTATGATCAGGCTGTCGCCTTAATTGAAAAACCGGAGCGTGCAGATTGGACGATCTATTTTCAGCGCGGCATTTCTTATGAACGCTTGAAAGAATGGGAAAAGGCCGAGCCTAATTTTAAGCAGGCTTTGGAATTGTTCCCGGATCAGCCGCAGGTATTGAATTATCTGGGTTATTCATGGGTTGATATGGGTATCAATCTTGAAGAAGCACTGGATATGATCCGCAAGGCTGTCGAATTGCGTCCGCAGGATGGGTATATTACAGATTCGCTCGGTTGGGCTTATTATAAGCTCGGGCGCTATGATGACGCCGTGGCAGAGCTTGAAAAGGCGGTTAAACTGCGCCCTGAAGATGCGACAATCAATGACCATTTGGGCGATGCTTATTGGCAGGCCGGACGTCAGTTGGAAGCCACTTTCCAGTGGAACCATGCGATTGCCGGTAAACCGGAACCGGAAGAACTTGCCAAGATTGAGGAAAAACTCAAAAAGGGCTTAAGCGCTCTGGAAAATCCGGTCAAAGCGGATACACCGGAAGATGATAAGCCGGAACCGAAGCTTTAACTCAATTTTTCACGACATTGACAGGCTCGGTTCAGCTAAGGCTTGACCCATGCAGGCGGACAATTTAGACCGAGCTATTCTCTTGAAACACAGACGAGGCCCGTACGTGACCACCACGCTGCCTGACCACATGCATCCGACCCGCTCTTTTCAGGGCTTTATCATGGCGCTCCAGAATTACTGGGCGAACCATGGCTGCACTATTTTGCAGCCATATGACATGGAGGTCGGCGCAGGGACGCTGCATCCGTCCACCACATTGCGTGCGCTGGGGCCTAAACCTTGGAATGTCGCCTATGTGCAGCCTTCACGCCGCCCAAAGGATGGCCGCTACGGTGAAAATCCCAACCGTATGCAGCATTATTACCAGTATCAGGTGCTGCTAAAACCAAGCCCGCCAAATTTGCAGGAGCTTTATCTGGGCTCGCTGAAGGCGATTGGTATTGATACCGAATTGCACGACATCCGCTTCGTGGAAGACGACTGGGAAAATCCAACCACTGGCTCTTGGGGTTTGGGTTGGGAATGCTGGTGCGACGGCATGGAAATTTCGCAGTTCACTTACTTCCAGCAGGTTTGCGGCATTGAATGTTCGCCTGTTGCGGGTGAGCTGACCTATGGTTTGGAACGTCTTGCCATGTATGTGCAGGGCGTCGATAATGTTTATGATTTGAATTTCAATGGTTTGGAAGGTCAGGACAAGGTCACTTATGGCGATGTGTTCTTGCAGACCGAGCAGGAATATTCGCGTTACAATTTCGAGATCGCCAATACGGATATGCTGCACCAGCATTTTGAAGATGCGGAAGCAGAATGTAAGGCCGTTTTGGATTTTGGAGTAACACAAGAGGCGGGGAGTGCTGAAGGTACGACAGGGAAACTACACAAGTGCGTGTTCCCGGCCTATGACTATGCGATTAAAGCATCGCATATTTTCAACTTGATGGATGCACGTGGTGTCATCTCGGTGACTGAACGTCAGAGCTATATCTTACGTGTTCGCAATCTTGCGCGCCAATGTGGTGAAGCCTTCTTGCAGACCGAAGCCGGTGGCGTAAATTATAAAAATGAGACACGCTGATGCCTGATTTATTACTTGAGTTATTTTCCGAGGAAATTCCGGCACAGCCGTTCGCCCGCCGCGTAGCGAGGACGGACAAAGAAGAAAATAAGCATGCGGAGGGCGCACGCTGATGCCTGATTTACTATTAGAACTTTTCTCTGAGGAAATCCCAGCGCGCATGCAGCGCAAGGCGGCCGGCGATTTTAAAAAGTTGATTACCGATGGTTTGGTGGATGCAGGGCTGATCTATGAAGCCGCAACTGCTTATTGGACGCCGCGTCGTCTGGCGCTTGATATTCGCGGCCTGACTGTGCGCTCCAAAGATATTCGCGAGGAAATCAAAGGTCCGTCCACATCCGCACCGGAACAGGCGATTGCAGGCTTTTTGCGTAAAGCCGGTTTGAGCGATGTCAGTGAAGCGCATGTGCATAGTGACCCGAAAAAGGGTGATTTCTATGTCGCGCATTTGGTGAAAACCGGCCGCACTGCCGAAGAAATCATTGCCGAACTGGTGCCAGCCACCATCCGCAATTTCCCGTGGCCTAAATCCATGCGTTGGGGTAAGGCTTCAGCTCAATCCGGCGCATTGCGCTGGGTGCGTCCATTACAATCCATCCTTTGCACCTTCGGCCCTGAAACCGAAGAAACCAAAGTGATCGAGTTCGAAGTGGGTGGCATCCATTCCGGCAATGTCACTTTTGGCCATCGTTTCCTGAGTGACGGACAACCGATCAAAGTGCGCCGCTTTGACGATTATGTCGCAAAGCTGGAAAAGGCTTTTGTGGTGCTGGACGCTGAACGCCGCAAGGAAATCATCGCAACCGATGCTCGCAATCTGGCTTTTGCATCCGGACTTGATCTGGTTGAAGATGAAGGCTTGCTGGAAGAAGTTTCCGGTCTGGTGGAATGGCCGGTAGTGCTGATGGGCGAATTTGAGGAAGAATTCCTCGCTATCCCGCCGGAAGTCATTCAGCTGACAATTCGTGTGAACCAGAAATGTTTTGTCACCCGCAAACAGGGTGAAGAAACCGCACTTTCCAACAAGTTCATTCTGGTGTCGAATATCGTTGCCCGTGATGGCGGCAAGGAAATTGCATTCGGTAACGGCAAGGTCGTGCGCGCACGTCTGTCTGATGCTTTGTATTTCTGGCATACCGATCAGGCCAATATGCCTGATATGGACAAATTGCAGGCTTCCGCTGCCAAATTTGCGCTTGATCTGGCCAAGCCGCTTGATCAGCGCATGGCGCGTTTGGATGCACTCAATGTGACCTTCCATGCCAAGCTTGGCACACAAGGCGCACGCGTTGCCCGTATTGAAAGCCTGGCCGCAGCCATTGCGCCGCTGATTGGTGCCGATGTGGCCTTGACCAAGCGTGCAGCCGTTCTGGCAAAAGCAGATTTGCAGACCGAAGTTGTCGGTGAATTCCCTGAATTGCAGGGTGCAATGGGGCATAAATATGCGCTGCTTCAGGGCGAGAACCCAAGTGTTGCGCAAGCATTGGAAGACCATTACAAGCCGCAGGGTCCATCCGACCGTGTGCCGCGTGATCCGGTTGCCGTTGCTGTGGCATTGGCCGATAAGATCGACACGCTGACAGGATTCTGGGCTATTGATGAAAAGCCGACTGGCTCGAAAGACCCTTACGCTCTGCGCCGTGCAGCTTTGGGTGTTATTCGCTTGATCCTTGACAATGATGTGCGTGTAGCGCTGAAAGATTTAATCAAAAACGCGGAAAGCGGCCTTGCATCAGTTAAAAATCTGGCTTCGCGTGATGTGGGGGCTGATCTTCTGTCCTTCTTGCATGATCGTTTCAAGGTTTACTTGAAAGACGAAGGTGCGCGTCACGATGCAATTGATGCGGTTCTGTCTGCTGATGCTGACAATCTGCTGCTGGTTGCACGTCGTCTTGAAGCGCTGATCGTTTTCATCAACACAGAAGACGGCAAGAACTTGCTAGCCGGTACAAAACGTGCCGCCAATATTCTGGCTGCAGAAGAGAAAAAAGGCGCTTTAGTTGATATTGCCATTGATGCTTCTTTATTCACACAGGATGAAGAAAAAGCATTGCATGAGGCTGTGCAGGCGGCATCCACAGAAGCGAAGGCCGCAATCGAGAGGGAAGATTTTGCTGCTGCCATGACGGCAATGGCACTGTTGCGTGCGCCGGTTGATGCTTTCTTTGAAGGCGTACTGGTTAATGATGAGAATGAAAAAATACGTGCCAACCGTCTGGCTCTTTTGAATGCCATTCGTGATGTGACATCTCAGGTGGCGAATTTTTCTAAAATCGCTGGTTGATAATGCACTAGATTTTATAAAAACGCGTCTCTAACGGGGCGCGTTTTTGTTTAGCCTGGCTTTATGATTTTGTCGCATTATCCAGCGCAAAACCGGTACCCACTTTTGCTGGAAATGCTTTAATAATTTTCTGGGCTTGGGCGTCAGCTTTGGGTAAACAGAGCTGACAGGAGATTATAACGTGTCCCGAATGATAAAACTGGATCAAAGCGGTGTTGAGGCGGCAGTTCGAGTTCTGGTAGATGGCGGTTTGGTCGCAATCCCCACCGAAACAGTTTATGGCTTGGCAGCCGATGCCACCAATGGCGAGGCGGTGGCGAGCATTTTTGCCGCTAAAGGCCGCCCGCATTTCAATCCGTTGATCGCGCATGTCAGTGATCTGGCTATGGCCAAACGCTATGTGCAGTTTGATGCTGTGTCGGAAGCGCTTGGCCATTATTTCTGGCCGGGGCCGTTAACGTTGGTGCTGCCACTTATACCTGCGGGTGAGGGGCGCAACATTCATCCATTAGCCACTGCCGGTCTTGAAACATTGGCGATACGGATGCCGCAAGGGGCAGTGCGCGATATTATTGTCAAGCTTGACCGTCCTATCTCTGCACCGAGCGCCAATCGCTCCGGCCGTATCAGCCCCACCAGCGCCGAGGCGGTGGCGGAAGATCTGGGTGAGCGGGTGGATTTGATTTTGGACGCAGGCGCTTGTGAAGTGGGCTTGGAATCAACCATCGTGAAGGTGGAAGGTGACGCAATTTATCTGCTGCGTCCGGGCGGTTTGGCAGCAGAAGAGATTGAAGAATTTACCGGTAAGCCATTGCTGCGCCTTGATCAGCGCGCCGCCATTCAAGCGCCGGGAATGTTGAAATCCCATTATGCGCCTAACGCGCAAATGCGGCTTAATGTCGATACCGTTTACGCTGGCGAAGCTTTGCTCGCTTTTGGCCAAACCCGTGTGCAAGGCCATGAAAATGCCATGGCGATCCTCAATCTGAGCGAAAGCGGAAATTTGCGCGAAGCAGCGGCCAATCTTTTCGATTATATGAAGAAACTCGACACTTATGGGGCTGCGACCATTGCGGTGGAACCTATTCCGGTGAGCGGTTTAGGCGAGGCCATTGCTGATCGTTTGGCGCGTGCCGCCGCACCGCGTGATTGAAAAGGTAAAATGAGATGGCTGAGCTTTTATCACCTGCACTGATTGCAAAATTCAAAGCAATTGTTGGTGATCCATATGCTTTGACCGATCAAGCTGATATCGCTCCTTATCTCATCGAACAGCGCGATTTATATCACGGGCGCTCTGCACTGGTTTTGCGACCTTCCAATACCGAACAAGTGGCGGCGATTTTAAAACTCGCCAGCGAAACCGGCACAGTGATTGTGCCGCAAGGTGGCAATACTGGGCTGGTTGGTGCACAGCAGCCGGACGAAAGCGGCAAAGCGGTGATTTTATCACTTAGCCGTATGAATAAAATCCGTGAACTTGATCCGGTCGGCAATCTGATTACCTTGGAAGCGGGCGCAATTTTGCAAAATGTGCAACAGGCCGCAGATAAAGAAGATCGTTTGTTTCCATTGTCGTTGGGTTCTGAAGGTTCTTGCCAAATTGGTGGCAATTTAAGTTCCAATGCGGGCGGCACGGCGGTTCTTAGCTTTGGCAATATGCGCGAGCTTTGTTTAGGGCTGGAAGTGGTATTGCCGACCGGCGAGATTTTAAATGATCTGCGCTACGTCAAAAAAGACAATAGCGGCTATAATCTCAAAGATCTGTTCATTGGTGCAGAAGGCACTTTAGGGGTTATCACCGCGGCAGTACTCAAGCTTTTTCCAAAGCCTAAAGGCAAAGCGGTTGCCTATGCGGGGCTAAAATCGCCTGAGACGGCGTTGCAATTGTTTAAAATTGCGACGGAAAAGGCCGGTTCCAGCCTTACAGGTTTTGAACTGATGCCGCGCATTGGCGTGGAATTTACCGTCAAACATGTGGAGGGCGCGCGTGACCCGCTGCAAGCCCCGCATGATTGGTATGTGCTGATTGATATTTCCTCCAGCCGCTCGCAAGCAGATGCGCAAAGCTTGATGGAAGATATTCTCACAGTGAGTTTTGAGGCCGATATTGTGCAGGATGCAGCTTTGGCTGCCAATATCGCGCAGGCGCAGTCTTTCTGGAAAATGCGTGAGGAAATGTCCTGGGCGCAAAAGCCTGAAGGCGGCTCGATCAAGCATGATATTTCGGTGCCTGTCGCAACCATTCCAGCCTTTATTAAAGAAGCGGAAAAAGCGGTGTTGGAAATGGTGCCTGATGCCCGTCTGGTATGCTTTGGTCATATTGGTGACGGTAATTTACATTTTAACATTTCGCAGCCGATTGGTGCAGAAAAACAAGCATTTTTAAGCCTTTGGGCGGAGGTAAATCATAAAGTTCACGCCATTGTGGATAAATATAATGGATCGATTTCGGCAGAACACGGCATTGGTCAGCTGAAACGTGAAGAACTTTTGTGCTATAAATCACCTGTTGCTTTGGATTTAATGCGACGCATCAAAAAAGAACTTGATCCGTCAGGCATTATGAATCCTGGAAAAATATTATAAAACAATGGGTTAATATGGTTTTGGTGCTCGCCACTCCACTGGTGCAAGATTGATACAGTGGGATGTTGTTGTATTTATAAGGTTTCCGAAACCTTACAGACGTTTTTGTTCTGGTAACCAATAATAATAGTCAGAGTTTCTTAACCTAACTTCTTAAAGCCGTCGGTAATAACCGTGGCCTATTATTATCTCCAACGAAGGCCGTTAAGGCTCGCAAAGAGATGCCTTCAAACGGGCTCTCAGGAGATACAGGGCGTAAGATGCTTAAACAGGAACAACACCAACCGGTATGGGCAAACAGGGAGCTGCGGCTCAACCCGTTTCGTTTTCCGCAAGTGGTCAGCTATGCTAATCACGAGCGTGAAGAGCTTGTGACTTTTACCCTTAATGAGCGTGGTGCTGTAATTCGCCGCGTTATGCCGTCAAGCGGCACGCCTTTGTCGATTTCACTGCCTGCTTCTGCCTTTATCGGTGTGACAGCACGGGCTGCGGAAGATGCAAACGGCCATATCACTGTGACCCTTGAACTGATGCATGCTGATCCGCAATTATCGGTGCCGCTTTTGGTGGCACATGATCTGGCCGATGTGGCTGATGATTGGCGTGCATGGGCAAGTGCTTTTGATTTGCCGATGATGCTGATGGAAGAAGATGGCGTAGCGCGCTCATTGGATGAAAGCGCGTACCTGACCGCTGACAAACATACGACGCATAAGAATATCTGCCGCCCGCGTTTTATTGCCCGTCATAAGGTATCCGGTCTTGGTATGCGTTTGGTTATCAGCGGCAAAACCGTTATCACTGCACGTTAAGAATTTAATATAGCTTTTGCGGCCTGCAAAATATGCGCGCCGTCCACAATGATTTGTTTAAGCGCGGCTGTTTCCGGCAAGATATAAGCATCGAAAAATTGGCTGAGGTGAATGTGGTTTTCTTGGCTTTCGCTTAATGCCGATCGCAGCAGATAGGCCGCTCCTGCGGTAAGCGACAAAAGCCGCAAATAGGCGCTTGCTCCTGCCAGCGCATCGTCAGTATTTTTAGCTGCCAGACATTGCTGTAAATAGCCTGTGGCTTGTTCCAGATCGCGAATCGCATTTGTGAGTGCAATGCCGCATTGTTGTAGTTCAGGCTGTGCGGCCTGCGCCGCTGCTTCTGCATCTTGGCAAAGTTCAGCGATAAACCCGTGAATATGCTCGCCATCTTCCAGCGGTAATTTGCGGATGACCAGATCAATTGCCTGAATGCCGTTGGTGCCTTCATAAATTGGCGTAATGCGCGCATCACGCAGCAATTGCGCCGCCCCTGTTTCTTCTATGTAGCCCATGCCGCCATGCACTTGGACACCAAGCGAGGCCACTTCGACGCCGATGTCGGTGGAAAACGCTTTAGCAAGCGGGGTGAGAAGGCTGGCGCGATTCGTCCAGAAATGTCTCTGGTCTGGCTCGGCCGTTTTTGCCATGTCGAGAGCAAAGGCACAATTATAGGCAATGGAGCGGGCGGCTTGCGTCAAAGCTTTCATGGTCAGCAGCATGAGCTGCACATCTGGGTGGACAATGATCGGTTCTGCCGCAGCCGATGAGGGCGTCCCACCGCTTCGCCCCTGTATACGTTCTTTTGCGTAAGTGATGGCTTTTTGCGTGGCAGCTTCTGCCACACCGACACCTTGGATGCCGACCAGCAAACGGGCATTGTTCATCATGGTGAACATGCAGGCAAGGCCGCGGTTTTCTTCACCGATCAGATAGCCGACCGCGCCGGCTTTAGAGTCTTCACCTTTACCGTTACCAAAAATCATTGTGCATGTCGGGGAGGCGTGAAGGCCTAGTTTATGTTCCAAACCGGCGCAGATAACATCATTGTGCTGGCCGAGGCCGCCATCGGCTTTAACTAAGAACTTCGGCACCAAAAACAGCGATATGCCTCTGCTGCCCTCCGGCGCATCGGGCAAGCGTGCAAGCACCATATGAATGATGTTGTCGGTCAGATCATGCTCGCCATAAGTGATGAAAATCTTCTGGCCAAAAATACGATAAGTGCCGTCATCACGGCGCTCGGCACGGCAGCGCAAAGCACCAAGATCAGAGCCTGCTTGTGGCTCGGTCAGGTTCATGGTGCCCATCCATTCGCCGGAAATCAGCTTGGGCAAATAGATGTCTTTGATGGCTTGGCTTGCATGTTGTTCCAGCGCTTCCACGGCACCGATGGTGAGAATAGGGCCAATGGCAAAACCAAGCGAGCCGGAATTCCACATTTCATTAACAGCAACGGAGAGCGAAATCGGCAGAGCTTGTCCGCCATAATCTGCCGCACCGGTGAGGCTGTTCCATCCAGCTGCCGCCCAATCCTGATAAAGCTCTTTCCAGCCTTTGGCGGTGGTGACTTGTCCATCTTGCAGGCGCGCGCCTTCTTGGTCAGATGATTGACGTAAAGGTGTGATGCGGTTTTCAGTAAAGCGCGCGGCCTCATCCAGAATAGCATTAAGCAAATCTAGGCTAAGATCACCAAAGCGTTCTTCCTGTAATACTTTCGCAAAGCCACTGGTTTTAGTCCCTGTGACTTTTAGCAATGTGTGAAGAATTTCGGTGACGGGTGCGCGATACATGAAGCCCTCCATCTGTCATGCGTTGAGATAGAAGTATCGGCTGGTTTTGGTAGGGTCAATGAGCGTTTTTACTTATGAGGGATATAAAAATCCCGCCTTTTTTGGGCGGGATTTTAAACTTACTGCTCTTGCTCGCGGATGATGGCGCGCCAGCCAATGTCACGACGGCAGAAACCATTGGGCCATTCGATCTTTTCAATCGCTTCATAGACTTTGGTTTGTGCGTCGCTTACCGAGCCGCCGGTGGCTGTCACATTCAAAACGCGTCCGCCATTGGCAACAAGATTGCCGTCTTTCAGCGCTGTGCCAGCATGGAAGATTTTGACATCTTCGGTTTTGGCCGCTTCGTC
Source organism: Paenochrobactrum sp. BZR 201-1 (assembly GCF_044987585.2). Classification (NCBI taxonomy): domain Bacteria; kingdom Pseudomonadati; phylum Pseudomonadota; class Alphaproteobacteria; order Hyphomicrobiales; family Brucellaceae; genus Paenochrobactrum; species Paenochrobactrum sp. BZR 201-1. The sequence continues at coordinate 355,365 of NZ_JBJDRZ020000005.1, forward strand.
GAGACCTTTGATCACGCTGCCTTTTTGCGGGGCTTCCGGATAGCCTTTGGCTGCCATCACCACGGTCAGTGCGGTTTCATCTGAAAATGTCGGGCTGACTTCGTCAAGCTTGCCATCGGCAGATGCTGCGAGCAGTTCCAGAAGATCTGATTGCAAACGCATCATCAGCACCTGACATTCGGGATCGCCAAAGCGGGTGTTATATTCAATCAGCTGCGGGCCGTCTTTGGTAATCATCAGGCCTGCAAAGAGAATGCCGGAAAACGGATGGCCGAGTTCTGCCATGCCGTGCATGGTTGGCTCAATCAGCTCTTTCATGGTGCGCTCAATCATTTCAGCCGGCATCACAGGCGCTGGTGAATAAGCGCCCATGCCGCCGGTGTTGGGGCCGGTGTCGCCGTCGCCCACACGTTTGTGGTCTTGGGCAGAGCCGAAAGGAATGGCGGTTTTGCCGTCGCACAGGCAGAAGAAGCTTGCTTCTTCACCATCGAGATAAGCTTCGACCACAACTTCTGCGCCAGCCTGACCGAAAGCACCTTCAAAACAGGCATCGACGGCTTCAAGTGCCTCTTCCAGTTCCATCGCAACCACGACGCCCTTGCCAGCAGCAAGGCCGTCAGCTTTCACCACGATTGGTGCGCCTTGCTGGCGGATATAGGCTTTGGCTTTGGGCGCATTGTTGAAGCGGCCATAAGCACCGGTTGGAATGTTGAAACGGGCGCAAAGGTCTTTGGTAAAGCCTTTCGAACCTTCAAGCTGTGCAGCACCTTGTGAAGGGCCAAACACGCGGATGCCGTTTTTGCGTAAAGAATCGCTCAAACCATCAACAAGTGGCGCTTCAGGGCCGATGACCACCAGATCGATTGCCTTTTCCTTGGCAAATGCAACCACCGCATCATGATCTTCGACATTGAGACTGACCAGTTCAGCATGGTCGGCAATGCCGGGATTGCCCGGTGAGCAATAGAGTTTATCAAGCAGTGGTGAGGTCGAGATTTTCCATGCTAAGGCATGTTCACGTCCGCCGGAACCAATCAACAGGACTTTCATAACTTGCTCCATCTTCGCTTGATCAGGTATAAGAGAAACTAGGTTGCTGGTTGTCTATTGACGAATGGGCAGACGGGCAAGTCCAAAGGCAAAGATTTTTAACGCTTTTGACCTGCTCAATCGCAAAAGCATAAGTAATATGAACAGGACAGATCGCATTATGGCGTCATCAAAAGCAGATCAGCATATTCAATCGCGTGAAATACGTGGTCGCGTTAAGGATGCGCCGTCCGGTCATTGGGCATATAAAACACTACCGCCAATACTTTGGCCTTATGCGCAGCTTGCGCGCTGGGATCGTCCGATTGGCTGGCAGTTGTTGCTATGGCCGTGCCTGTGGTCTGCGGCTTTGGTGGCAGGGGCAGGACTTGCCAATGTGGATGCAACAAGCGTTGAAAGTGTCTGGAGCGTTTTGCCATCCATCTGGCACATTATTTTGTTCACCATTGGCGCAATTGCCATGCGCGGTGCAGGCTGTACCTATAATGATCTGGTTGATCAGGATATTGACGATAAAGTCGACCGCACCCGTTCGCGTCCGCTGCCATCAGGGCAGGTGACACGCAAACAGGCGAAGATTTTTCTTGTTCTACAAGCACTGGTTGGCTTAGCTGTTGTTCTGCAATTCAACTGGTTTTCTATTTGGCTGGGCGTCGGATCGCTGGCGATTGTTGCTGCCTATCCGTTTATGAAGCGCATCACCAACTGGCCGCAATTTGTGCTGGGGCTTGCCTTCTCATGGGGGGCGTTGATGGGCTGGGCAGCAGATCGCGGCAGCCTCGCATTGGCACCTGTCCTGCTTTATATCGGCTCGATCATGTGGGTGATCGGTTATGACACTATCTACGCCCATCAGGATAAGGAAGATGATGCATTGGTGGGTGTTCGCTCAACAGCACGTTTGTTCGGCAACCGCACCAAACAGGCTTTGTTTGTGCTTTATGGCGGTGCGTTGATATGTTTCGCGGCAGCCTTTGCAGTGGCCGAAGTGCCAATGCCGGCTTTGGCTGGATTGCTTGCCGCTGCTGCCCATATGTTCCGCCAGATCAGGGTGCTGGATATTGATAATCCCGATCAGTGCCTGAGTTTGTTCAAATCCAATCACATTGTCGGTTTTTTGATTTTTGCAGGGCTTGTTTTCGGCTCGCTCTGGTTTGTGATTAAGCCGCTCGTTTGAGCGGCTTAATTTTTGAGCAATATCACGGATAGAGACGGGCAGACTGCCAATCTGATTCCGGGTCTGGGCGTGTAAACTGTACGCGGTCATGCAGACGGAAAGCGCGGTCATGCCAGAACTCGATGGATGTCGGACGGATTCTAAAGCCTGACCAATAAGCGGGGCGCGGGATAGAGCCGATAGCATAGCGGGTGGTATATTCGGCAACCGCTTTTTCTAACGCAAAACGGCTTTCCAGCGGGCGTGACTGTTTGGATGCCCATGCACCGATGCGGCTGCCGCGGGCGCGTGAGGCGTAATATTCATCCGCTTCCTGGTCACTGACCTTTTCAACCGGTCCACGAATGCGCACCTGACGGCGTAGCGATTTCCAGTGGAAACACATGGCGGCTTTTTCGGCAAAAAGCACTTCACGACCCTTTTGGCTTTCGTAATTGGTATAAAAAACAAAGCCCCGTTCATCGAAATCTTTGAGCAAAACCATGCGCACATTCGGCATGCCATGCTCATCAACAGTTGCAACTGCTACGGCATTCGGATCGTTCGGTTCAGAAACTTCTGCTTCTTTCAGCCATTGACCAAACAGTTGAAATGGTTCGGAAGCTTGCGTAAAGTCACTATTCGTTAACTTGCTATCGCTCATAATCACGCCTTTATCACACAAAAAAAAGGAAACGCATTGGTCAGCCATAATGCGCACCTTATGTTAAAGACAAGTTTCGCATCTCCGATCGCACCCAAATGCCATCGTTGGGTAGCATTGTGCAGCCTGATTTTTGTTGCCGGTTGCGCCATGGGTGGTGTCAGTATCGAAAGTGCTGTTCCTGATGCATCATCCATAACAGGTTCAGTTGCACCTTCACAACAGCCGGATACAGACAATGAAACGCTTTCCGACCGCAATGCGATCCGCAATGTAGTGTCTGCGCTTGATTTCAGCACATGGGGCATGAAGCCGGTGCCGTGGGCAAATCCGGACACAGGCAGTCAAGGCGTTATCAATCAGGTTTCTGAAGTGCAGAAAACAGATGAACTGTGCCGCGAATTTGAAACATCGCGGCAGGCATTCAACGGCGTTTCACTCTATCGTGGCGAAACTTGCATGCGAAAAGGTGGCGATTGGGTGTTGAAATCCTTCGCGCCGGTTTGATTTGGCACTTTATTGGCTTTTAACTGTCATTTTTTACGTGTTTCAGAGAATAAATCTGGAACTTTGCCAATAGGATGCGCATATAAGATTTAATAGTGTTTTTTGAGCGATTATTCGTGAAAGAGAGTGTGTATGCGCGATCCCTATAGCGTGTTGGGCGTCGCTAAATCTGCGAAGCCCGAAGAAATTAAATCTGCATTTCGTAAGTTGGCCAAGAAGTTCCATCCGGATCAGAATAAAGATGATCCAACGGCACAAGCCAAGTTTTCCGAGATTAATCAGGCTTACGAAATTCTTGGTGATAAAGACCGCCGCGCCCAGTTTGACCGTGGCGAAATTGATGCTGAAGGCAAACAAACATTTCAGGGCTCTAGTGGCGGTGCTGGTGGTTTTGGCGGCAATGGCGGTGCAGATCCTTTTGCAGGCTTTCGTCAGGGCGCTGGTCAAGGCGGTTTCCGTCAGGCCGGAGGCTTTGGCGGCGGTGCTGAAGATATTTTCAGCGAGATTTTTGGCGGTGGATTCGGCGGCGGGCGTCAACGTACGAACCGTCCTGCTAAAGGCGCTGATTTGTCAGCGACAATTTTTGTAAGCCTTGAACAGGTTGCGGGTGCCGAAAAAGTCGAAGCCGTTTTCCCTAACGGTAAAAATCTTGCGATCAAACTTCCGGCCTTTGTAGAGGACGGTCAGGTTATCCGTTTGAAAGGGCAGGGCGAACAGCCGATGGGTGGTGTCGCTGGCGATGCGATGGTGACCGTCAAATTCAAAACCCATCCGCGGTTTGAGGTCAAAGGGCGTGATCTGCATCTGGATTTGCCGGTCAGCCTTAAAGATGCGGTGCTTGGTGGTCGTGCTGAAGTCGAAACCTTGACAGGTCGTCTGGCGGTTAAAATACCGGCATGGTCAAGTTCCGACAAGGTGCTGCGCCTGAAGGGAAAAGGTCTGCCGGTTAAAACGGGCGGTCATGCCGATTTATTTGTGCATATTCGTTTAATGTTGCCGGAAAATGGTGACGAAGCCTTGAAAGCATTTTTTGAAAAAGCTGATGCTTCTTGAAAATGACACCAATAACAGTGCGGTATTCACGTAAACTTTGCCTTGAATTTATAAAGTGAATGGTTTTATACTTCGGGTCTATTAAATTATAGTGCCCGTCAGGGTGCCGGTTCAGTGATGAGCCGGCATTTTTTCGGCGTTTCATAGAAACCTATCCTCATTATCACCAGCAATGATGATCGTGAGGATTTGTTTTTTCATGTCATTTCATTCACATTGCTTGAACCTTGTGCCTAGCTGTGCAATAGGCAAGTAGTGAATAATTTCGATGAGGACCGGTGTATGACCGCAAAGTCTGGGTTGTTGCAAGGCAAACGCGGATTGATTTTAGGCGTAGCCAATAATCGGTCAATCGCCTGGGGTATAGCAAAAGCTGCTCATGAGGCGGGGGCTGAACTGGCTTTCACTTATCATGGTGATGCTCTTAAAAAACGCGTAGAGCCACTGGCAGCAGAATTGGGCGCATTTGTCTGCGGCGATTGTGATGTTGCTGATGGTGCCAGTATTGATGCAATTTTTGAAAAATTGGAACAAAAGTGGGGCAAGCTTGACTTCGTCGTGCATGCCATCGGCTTTTCCGACAAGGATGAGCTGACCGGCCGTTATGTCGACACGTCGGAAGCAAACTTCAACAACACCATGTTGATCTCGGTTTATTCGCTGACTGCAATTTCGCGTCGTGCAGAAAAATTGATGAAGGATGGTGGCTCTATACTGACACTGACCTATTATGGTGCAGAAAAAGTCATGCCTAACTACAATGTTATGGGCGTGGCAAAGGCCGCACTTGAAGCCAGTGTTAAATATCTGGCGGTTGATTTGGGGCCGCAGAACATTCGCGTTAACGCGATTTCCGCAGGGCCAATCAAAACGCTTGCTGCTTCCGGCATTGGTGACTTCCGCTACATTCTGAAATGGAACGAATATAACGCGCCACTGCGTCGTACTGTTACCATTGATGAAGTGGGTGACGTCGGTCTTTATTTCTTGTCGGATTTGTCCCGTTCGGTGACCGGTGAAGTGCATCACGCGGATTCGGGCTATCATGTCGTTGGCATGAAAGCCGTCGATGCTCCGGATATTTCTGTCATTAAAGATTAAGGTGTCGCTGTGACCCGGGAAATTATTTACTTTTCGCGTCACGGCGAAACTGACTGGAACGTATCGCAACGCGTTCAGGGGCAGCTTGATATCGACATTAATAATAATGGCAGGTCTCAGGCTGACCGGAACGGGTTGATGCTGAAAGAACTGATCGGCAGTGCCGACGGTTTTGATTTTGTTGCAAGCCCGTTACGCAGAACGCGTGAAACGATGGAACGTATCCGTCTGGGTATGGGGCTTGATCCTTTCGCCTACCGCACTGATCCATTGCTGATGGAAGTCAATTTTGGCGACTGGCAGGGCTTTATGATGGAAGATATCGCGAAAAAGCGCGATGATCTCATCCATGAACGCGCCCATGACAAGTGGAATTTCGTGCCGCCGGGTGAATTTGCCGAAAGCTATCAGATACTGTCGGAGCGCATCCAGAAATGGATTGCAACTGTCGAGCAAAAAACTGTTTGCGTCACCCATGGTGGCTGTATTCGCACCCTGTTTCATGTCTATGGCGGTTTGGACGGCCACGATGCCGCCAATCTGGCTATTCCGCAGGATAAAATCCTCAAATTGGAAAATGGACAGCTGAGCTGGCACTAAGTTTCTCTAACTAACGACGAAATCAAAAACAAGCGCGCCTTGGGCATCAAGCAAGGGGCTAACCAGCTTTTTGAATTTGTGATGTGCCGCATCGTAAAATTGCGGATCACGTACAAGCGGCTCGCCGACATAATAATTGCGGTCACCTTCGGATTTGAAGGTGACGATAAAGCCGAGGGTAAAGCCTTGGCTCGCACCTTCACCGTTCATTTGCTCGCCATAAGTAAGCGATTGAATATACGGCCTGTGATCGCGTTTGCAGCGTTGTTGCAGGCTTTTAAACTCCGCCGTTACCTGATCTATTTGTGCGCTTGTGACATCCGTTTTGAAGCGGAACAGAACAATATGTTTGATCGTGCCGGGCTTGTAATCATGACTGGTAAATTGATCCGCGCCGACACAGCTTAAATCTTTCAGCAATTGGGTTTCTGCCGGTAATGCATCTGTCATTGCTGCCATGATAATATCTTTTTAAAAATAAAAAGCTGGAAGCTCTGCCGTGAAAAATGGCGGAGCTATTATAAATCTCACAACATCAAGGGGCATCCTGAAGGTCGGTGACATAGCGTATATCGTCTACCTGATCATAGAGGATGATGACCTTCATGCCGGGCTTGATGAAAGTGTAATCAAATTCATTCGGCAATTGATAGCGTTTGTTGTCATCCAATGTGATAGTTTCATTGGCTTCATCAATAGAACGGATTTTACCTTCTATATCTTCGGCCATGACGCTGGTCGAGAAAAGCGATAAAATAATAAAGGCAAGGCCAACGATATATTGCATGTGTATGCCTCTTTCTTTGCCTGTCGGTTTTATGTCTTTTGATTCGTTTAGTGCCGCTGGTCATAATATTTTATGATAGCATTTCCGCATAACAGCCAAACATTCAATTTTAATGGCACAAAAAAATCTCGCAGATTTTGTTTTTTGCCATGATAATATGTCAAAATAAGAGTTTTAAATGGGTTATATCAGGGAAAAGTAGTTCTTGCCGAGTCATTCGTTTGACCCTTGTTTGACCTTGGAGCAAAAGCTTCATAAAACCAATTAAAGAACGTAATATCGGTATATCCATTTCAGGAAGCGCACATGTCCCATAATAGTTTCGGTCATCTTTTTCGCGTAACCACATGGGGTGAAAGCCATGGGATAGCTTTGGGCTGTGTTGTGGACGGATGCCCGCCGGGCATCACTTTTACTGAAGCCGAGATCCAATCTTATCTGGACAAGCGTAAACCGGGGCAATCCAAATACACCACGCAACGCCGCGAGCCGGATCAGGTGCGTGTGCTTTCCGGTGTGATGCTGGGTGAGGATGGCGTGACCATGACCACCACCGGCACGCCGATTTCGATGATGATTGAAAATACTGATCAGCGCTCGAAAGATTATGGCGAAATTGCCCGTCAATATCGCCCGGGGCACGCCGATTACACTTATGATATTAAATACGGCATTCGCGATTATCGCGGTGGCGGTCGCTCATCAGCGCGTGAAACCGCAGCCCGTGTGGCTGCAGGTGCTATTGCCCGTAAAATCGTGCCGGGTTTGAAAGTGCGTGGCGCCTTGGTTGCAATGGGTGTGCATGACATTGATCGCAGCCGTTGGGATTGGGATGAAGTGGATAATAATCCTTTCTTCACACCGGATGCCGGTTCGGTTGAAATCTTCGCTGAATACCTTGACGGCATTCGCAAGTCCGGTTCATCGGTCGGGGCTATTCTGGAAGTGGTTGCTGAAGGCGTACCTGCTGGTATCGGCGCGCCGCTTTATGCTAAGCTCGATCAGGATATTGCAAGCAATCTGATGTCGGTCAATGCGGTCAAAGGCGTTGAAATCGGCAATGGTTTTGAAGCGGCCCGTTTGACCGGCGAGCAAAATGCCGATGAAATGCGCGTGGATGCTGATGGTAATCCGCATTTTCTATCCAACCATGCCGGTGGCATTTTGGGCGGTATTGCAACCGGTGCGCCCGTGATTGCCCGTTTTGCCGTGAAGCCAACCTCTTCCATTTTGACGCCACGCCGTTCGGTTGATGCGGATAGCAAAGAAGTGGATGTAGTGACGAAAGGCCGTCATGATCCGTGTGTTGGTATCCGTGCGGTGCCGATTGGTGAGGCGATGGTGGCTTGTGCGATTGCTGATCATTATCTGCGCCATCGTGGACAAACCGGTCGTTGAATCACTTTCTCCGTGTTTTTATAGAAATTACTGAATCTTAAGAGGTTTTCTCTATGGCGACACGGCTTTATTGGCATGATGTTTTTCTCAAACATCTGACACCGGCCGGCCATCCGGAGCGTCCGGATCGCCTTCGCGCTTTGTTGAGCGTGCTTGATGAGGGTGTTTTTTATAATCTGGAACGGGTGGAAGCACCGCTTGGCGATGAAGCGGCTATTTTGCTGACCCATACCGAAAAACACCTTGAGACGATCAAAAACCAGATCCCGTTTTTTGATGTCGGCGACGACGCTTCGGACAAGCCAGAATCGATCATTAAAATCGCTAATGATACTTATGTCAGCCCGCAAAGCTGGCAGGCAGCCTTAACTGCGATTGGGGCAGCCAATGCGGCCGTGGATGATGTATTCACCGGTCAGGCGGATAATATTTTTATCGCGTCTCGCCCGCCTGGCCATCATGCCGAACCGGAAGCGGCTATGGGTTTTTGCCTTTTTAACAATGCCGCTATTGCCGCTCGCTATGCACAAATGCGCTATCAGGCAGAGCGGGTCGCGATCATTGATTTTGATGTGCATCACGGCAATGGCACACAGGCGATTTTTGAAAATGACAAAAGCGTGCTGTATTGTTCCACGCATCAGGAGCCGCTTTTTCCGGGAACCGGACATAAAAATGAACAAGGTGCAGGCAATATTGTCAATGCCCCTTTGTCGCCGGAAAGCGGCAGTCGGGAATTTCGCGAGGCGATCAAAACGCGGATTTTACCCGCACTTGATAATTTTCGTCCCGATTTGATCCTGATTTCTGCCGGCTTTGATGCGCATTATCTCGACCCGCTTGCGCAAATAAACTTGGATGAAAGCGATTTTGACTGGGTAACCGGCAAAATTATGGAGCGGGCAGATCGTTTTTGCGCTAATCGTTTAGTGAGCATATTGGAAGGCGGTTATGATTTGCAGGGACTGTCGGTATCGGCAGCAGCGCATATCAAACGCCTGATGGAAGGATGAGCGAAATGAACGCAGAACAGCAAAATGCAGATATTGCACAAATGAGCTTTGAGCAGGCGATGGAGCAGCTGGAGCGTATCGTTGAAGATCTGGAGCGTGGTGATGTTCCGCTGGAGCAATCTATCCGCATTTACGAACGCGGCGAAGCGCTGAAAAAACATTGCGACACATTGCTGAAATCTGCCGAAGACAAAGTCGAGAAAATCCGCATTGGTCGCGATGGTCAGGCTGTCGGTACTGAGCCGCTTGATCCTGCGTGAATATTTAACTCCAGAGAGATTTGATATAAGCCGCCACGGGTGCCAGTGTTCCGCCAAAAAGATAAGGGCCTGCACCCCAAACGGCCGTCCAGCCGAGTGCGCCGATGATATTGGCGCTCAAAAAATGCGAAAAGCGCATATGCATGGAACCGGCAATGATACCATTGAGCTGGCGCATGATGACGATAAAGCGCGCAGTGGCAACCATATAGATGCCTCGTTTCTCAAACTGTTTTTCAAAATTGGCCAGTCGCTCAGGCGTTAATTTGATGTTGCTGCCAAAGCGCTGCAATAATTTGCGTCCGCCGAAGTGACCAATCAGATACCCTGTGCAATCACCTAAGACCGCGCCAGCAAAACAAGCGATCAATATAGCTGATAGGCTTAAATTGCCTTTAAGCGCGAGAAGAGAGGCGGCAATCAACGCGCTTTCTCCCGGTACAGGCACGCCGAAAGATTCAAAATAGATAATGATAAAAAGAGCCAAAGCTCCATAGGATGCCAAATAAGGTTCAATATATTCCATGTTTACTTTAACTATTGATACAAAGTATGATCCGGTCAAAGAATACCGGATCATTCTAAAAACTATATGGCTTAATTATCTTAAACGACGCTTGCCGGAGATGGCATGGTAGATCACCAGCACAATAATGGCACCGATGACGGCAACAATAAGACTGTAAATATTTAAACCGGTAATACCTTGTGCGCCAAAGAAAGTGAATACAATCCCGCCTAAGATAGCGCCAGCAATGCCCAGAGCAATATCCAAGAACATACCTTGGCCACTTTTATTGACTATTTTACTTCCGATAAAGCCTGAAATGAGCCCTAATATAATCCAGCTTATAATAGACATTGGTTATCTCCAAAAATATTGATAATCAGATTAATACATTGAAGAAATTTTCATAACACTATCAAATAGGCAAGGCACAATACTTGCCTAATATAAATATTATCGTAACATCATACATTATAGATAATTAATTTGTATGTATAGGAGTATTTTATTATGACTATGTTTGATAATAATTCATCAAAAACACCAGTGCCGGGTGGTAGTTTGGCAAAGCCGGTTTTGGTTGCATTGGGTGCCTTGCTGGTCGGGCGTATGTTGAACGGCAAACATGATGAGGATGATCAGCCACAGATTATAGAGCCGCCGGTGCAGCCACAAGATGGTGCTGCGGGTTCTGGCACTCTGATCGGTGCGGTTTTGGGCGGGTTGGGCAGTTTGCTGGCCAACTCGACAACTGCTGCCGCATCTTCTGTACCTACTCCATCAATTGGCAATGCAGGGGTCGGCGGTGCTTTAACAGGAGGTCTTGGCGGTTTGCTTGACCAACTCACACAGGCAGGCCATGGCGGCAAAGTGGATTCATGGTTGGGGCAGGGTGAAAACGCCAGCATTGAACCCGATCAGCTTGGCAGTGCGATTGGTCAAAAAAACTTGAGCGAGATTGCACAACATGTCGGCATTAACGAACAGGATTTGCTGGCACAACTTTCGCAAGTCCTTCCCGCTATCGTTGATAAGCTGACTGCTGACGGCAAAGTCCCGGATATGCAGGACATTGCGCGGCTCTTACAAAAACAAAATTAAAAAGCCGGCAGCGCTCTGGTTTGAGTACGCATGGCTAACTATATAGAATAGACTTATCAAGCCATGCAGCATCATGGTGCTGCATGGCTATTTTATTCTGCTAGGCGGGAGGTTGGTTTTGAGCTTTTTCCCCGGTGAAGATCCCGATATCGGCGACAAAAAGGCTGTTGATCTGATCGAAACCCTTATTATTCCGCGCACCAGTGATGTCGGCGGGCTTGAAGTGCGCCGCGCATTGCCAACCGCCAAGCGGCGCTTGGTCGGGCCTTTCATTTTCTTTGACCGGATGGGGCCTGCAATTTTGCGTGCCGGTGATGCACTGGATGTGCAGCCGCATCCCCATATCGGTCTTTCAACCGTCACCTATCTTTTTGACGGTCATATCCGCCATCGAGACAGTCTGGGCACTGAAATGGTGATTGCGCCGGGTGACGTGAACTTGATGACGGCGGGGCGCGGAATTGTTCATTCGGAGCGCTCGCCGGAAGAATTGCGCGGGCCACCTTTGTCCATTTCCGGTGTGCAGACATGGCTGGCACTGCCGGAGCATCTGGAAGATATGCAGCCGGATTTTTCCCATACCACCAAAGATGAATTGCCGGAAATGAATGACAAAGACTTTTCCGGACGGCTCATTATGGGCGGATTGCACGGACTTAAATCGCCGGTTCATCAATATAGCGACACGCTTTATGCCGATATCCGGATTGAGGCGGGGGGACGTTTTCATATTCCGGCGGTTGCCGAAGAACGCGCCATCTATATTCTGGATGGCAATGTGAATATTGCCGGTGATATTTTTGGCGCCAACCAGCTGCTTGCTTTCCGTGAGGGAGATGACATTATCGTGAATGCAGCCCCCGGTGCCAAGGGTGGCTCGGCGCATATCATGTTGTTTGGCGGGGCAAGCCTGAATTCCAAGCGCTATATTTGGTGGAACTTTGTCTCATCTTCAAAAGAACGTATCGAACAGGCAAAAGAAGAATGGCGCAGCGGAAAATTTGATATAGTGCCCGGTGATGAAGAAGAATTTGTACCCCTGCCGGAGTAAGCCGGCAAATCGTATCCTGCCGGAGTAAGATGGCAAGCTGTATAATGCCGGAATGAACCGGCAATTTCACCTTCTTGCCGGAATGAACCGGCAGCATAGAAATAAGCCACAGGATAAAAGGTCTGCGATTGCTTTCAAAGCGTTCAATCGGCCGTGTCAGACCTTTGAAGCTTGCCATAAGTCTGTGGATTCTATAGGCAGGTGTTCAAATAGGCGGAGAATTATCATGACACGACCTGTCACCCCCTTACTTGATCAGGTGAACATTCCTTCAGACTTGCGCGATCTGCCGGAAGCAGAACTGCCGCAGCTGGTAGACGAATTACGCGGCGAACTGATTGATGTTGTTTCCACAACCGGCGGACATTTAGGTGCCGGCCTTGGTGTGGTGGAACTGACCGTTGCGTTGCACCATGTATTTGATACGCCGCATGACCGCATTATCTGGGATGTGGGGCACCAGACCTATCCGCATAAAATTTTGACAGGTCGACGTGATCGCATCCGTACCCTTCGTCAGGAAAACGGACTTTCCGGATTTACCAAACGTTCGGAAAGTGAATATGATCCGTTTGGGGCCGCGCATTCCTCTACGTCTATTTCTGCTGGTCTCGGCATGGCGGTGGCAAGCGAACTCTCCGGCGATGCACGTAATGTCATCGCGGTGATCGGTGATGGCTCGATGTCGGCTGGTATGGCTTATGAGGCCATGAACAATGCCGGAGCACTGGATGCGCGCCTTATCGTTATTCTCAATGATAATGACATGTCGATCGCGCCGCCAACCGGTGCGATGAGCGCCTATCTGGCGCGTCTTGTTTCTGGTCGCACCTATCGCTCATTGCGTGAAAACGCCAAACAACTGGCTAAAAAACTGCCGAAATTCTTGCAGGATAAAGCGCGTAAATCTGAAGAATATGCACGTGCATTCTGGACAGGCGGTTCACTGTTTGAAGAGCTCGGCTTTTATTATGTCGGGCCGATTGATGGTCATAATCTCGATCATTTGCTTCCCGTATTGAAAAATGTCCGTGATATGCAAGACGGTCCCGTTCTTATTCATGTCGTGACCCAAAAGGGTAAAGGTTATGCGCCGGCGGAAGCGGCCGCAGACAAATATCACGGTGTGAACAAGTTTGATGTGATTACCGGTGCGCAGTCCAAACCACCGGCAAATGCACCAAGCTATACCAAAATTTTCGGCACCAGCCTGATTGAAGAAGCGCGCCACGACGAAAAAATCGTCGCCATCACTGCCGCGATGCCGGGCGGCACTGGTATCGATCTCTTTGGTGAAGCATTTCCGAGCCGTACCTTTGATGTCGGCATTGCGGAGCAACATGCGGTGACTTTTGCGGCAGGTCTTGCAAGCGAAGGGTTCAAACCCTTTGCTGCGATTTACTCAACTTTTTTGCAGCGCGGCTATGATCAGGTTGTGCATGATGTTTCTTTGCAAAATTTGCCGGTTCGTTTTCCGATTGACCGCGCAGGCTTAGTGGGGGCAGATGGTGCCACCCATGCAGGTTCGTTTGACACTGGATTTTTGGCAGCCTTGCCGGGTTTTGTCGTGATGGCGGCATCCGATGAAGCGGAATTGCGCCATATGGTACGCACTGCTGCTGAATATGATGAAGGGCCGATTTCATTCCGCTATCCACGTGGCGATGGTGTGGGCGTTGAACTGCCCGAGCGTGGTTCGGTTTTAGAAATCGGTAAGGGGCGCATTGTGCGTGAGGGCAGCAAAGTGGCGCTCCTCTCATTCGGCACTCGTTTGCAGGAATGTTTGGCTGCAGCCGATGTGCTGGATGCGGCCGGACTTTCCACCACTGTAGCAGATGCACGTTTTGCCAAACCTTTGGATCAGGATCTCATCCGTCGTTTGGCGCGTGAACATGAAGTGCTCGTTACCATTGAAGAAGGTGCAATCGGCGGCTTTGGCTCGCATGTTTTGCATTTTCTTGCGCGTGAATCCTTGCTGGATGGCGGCTTGCGGGTTCGCACGCTTACTTTGCCGGATATGTATCAGGATCATGCCAAGCCTGAAGTGATGTATGCCAATGCCGGTCTTGACCGTACGGGCATTGTCCATGCTGTTTTTGCCGCACTTGGCCGTGAGGAAATTGCCGCACCTTTTCGGGCTTGATCAGATCGCTTTGTGACGATTGGCCACTTGCTTAAAATGCTTGGCTGCGTCATGAAAGCGCGATGAATGATATAAGTGACCCTGCCGCCCGTTTGCGCCTTGATCAGCTATTGGTTGAGCGAAAGCTCTTTGCAACGCGCTCGCGTGCGCGCGATGCTGTCACGCGTTCAACTGTGCAGGTGGACGGGCAGGTGATTGCAAAACCCGGTGCATTGGTGGCGCGCAATGCGGTGATCAGTGTTGATGATCCGGCAAGCAGCTATGTTTCGCGGGCAGCGCTCAAACTGATTGCGGGGTTGGATCATTTCAAATTTGATGTGAAAGGGCGCTTTGCTCTTGATATCGGTGCTTCGACCGGTGGCTTTACCCAAGTTTTGCTCGAACGCGGTGCCGCGCATGTGGTTGCGGTTGATGTCGGCCATGACCAGCTGCATTCAACTCTGGTACGTAATAAAAATGTGACCAACCATGAGGGCTTAAATGCCCGTCATTTGGATTTCAGCCATCTGGATGGGCATGCGATTGATTGTGTGGTGTCTGATGTCAGTTTCATATCCTTGAAGCTGGCTCTGCCGCAAGCATTGCAATTAGCGGTTCCCAATGCCATTTGCGTGTTGTTGGTGAAACCACAATTTGAAGCGGGGCGCGAAGCTATCGGCAAAGGTGGTTTGTTGCGCGATCCGTCACAAGGGCCCGTCATCGCAGAGAATTTGCGCGATTGGCTGGATATCCAGACCGGATGGCGCGCACTTGGAATATGTGTTTCCCCCATTGAAGGCGGAGACGGCAATTTAGAATATTTACTGGCAGGAATAAAAGACCAATGAGCACACGTGTAACAATCAGCTCGGTAGGTGCAGGTGGCGACGGGGTTGCCATGACCGCTGACGGTCAGGTTTTCGTGCCTTTTACACTGGCGGGTGAAGTAGCCAATATTGCACGTGATAAAAATCGCGGCACTGTAGTGGCTTTGCTGGAAGCATCTCCGGAACGTCAAGCGGCAGAATGTCAGCATTTTGAAGATTGCGGCGGTTGCTCGTTGCAACATTGGGAAGCGGAGCCTTATCAGGCATGGAAGCGTGGATTGGTTGTTGCGGCCTTGAAAGGCTATGGCATTGATGTAGAGCCGGAGCCATTGGTGGCTTGCGCCCCTTATAGCCGCCGTCGAGTGGTTTTTGCGGCGCGCAAAACCGAAGGCGCGATGCTGTTGGGTTTCAATCGCCATTTGAGCCACGAAATTATCAATATCTCCGAATGTGTGGTGGCAGTTCCCGAAATTACTGATCGCCTGGAGGATTTGCGTGGGGTGGCAGCGATTATCGCGCCTGGTTCCAAGCCTTTCAAACTGGCAGTAACAGTGACTGCATCTGGTCTTGATATCGCAGCGCAAGGTTGTGGCTCCCCTGATGATAAAACCCGTATGGCACTGACTGATTATGTAGTCAGTCACGGTTTTGCGCGGCTTGCATCGGATGGTGAAATTATCGTCGAGCCGAAAAAGCCGCTTATCCATTTTGGCAAAGTACCGGTCAATATTCCGTCGGGCAGTTTTTTGCAGGCCACTGAAGCTGCAGAAGAAACCATGGTTGAACTGGTCACCAAGCATTTGAGCAAGGCTAAAAAAACGGCCGACCTTTTCTGCGGTGTTGGTACTTTTGGATTGCGCATTGCCGAGAAAAACGCTGTCCATTGCATTGAAAATGATGCGCCAGCTTTGGCAGCACTTGATCGCGGCATTCGCCATGTACAGGGTTTGAAGCCGGTCACGGTTGAGCGCCGTGATTTGTTCCGCCGCCCGCTTTTGGTGCGTGAATTAGCGCCTTATCAGGGCATTGTGTTTGATCCGCCGCGCGCTGGTGCCGAAGAACAGGCCAAAGAACTGGCAAAGTCTAAGGTTGCCAAAGTCGCAGCAGTTTCGTGCAATCCAGTGACATTGGCGCGTGACTTATCCATTCTGGTCAAGGGTGGGTACAAGATCGACAAGATCGTGCCGGTCGATCAGTTTCTGTGGTCATCGCATGTGGAAACCGTTGCTCTGTTGACCAAGAAATAAGGTTGGCGTTTCATTGACTTAAACGACGATTTCGCTTTTAATCATGAGTAACCAGCGGTGTCTGGCTCTCTTAAACTGAAGGAGATTTATGCGCAGCGTTCTTATTGCCGGATTTTCGATTTTGACCAAGGGCTCAAAATCACAATAAGTATTGCCCTTTTTTGGGTAATGAGTTTCGCATATAATTAAATTTTCAGGTGCTTTCATGAAAGAAAGAATAATTCTGATCCGCCCAATGATTGCGGATGATGTCGTGCGTTCGGCCGATATTTGGTTGCGCGCGTCTAAAATCGCCCATGGTTTTCTCGGCCACGAATTGTTGGAAGAACAGCTTCAGCTGATGAAAGATATCTATCTGATGCAAGCGGAAAACTGGGTGCTCGTCAGTGACGATCACGTGATGGGCTTTGTTGGTTTGATTGATAATTTTATTGGCGGTTTATTTGTAGATCCGGATTTTCAAGGGCAGGGGTTTGGTCTCAAGCTTTTGCAACATGCGCAAAACTTAAAAAAACAACTGGAATTGCAGGTCTATGAACGCAATCAGCAAGCCGTCAATTTTTATCTGAAATACGGTTTCGAAATCATTCAGCGTGATGAAACGGATGATGATGGTTTGCCATTTGTACAGTTGACAATGGTGCTCAAAGATTGACCAAAATATTAAGAGCAGTTTTCATGAATCATTTTCATCGAAAACTGCTCTTATATATTGAATTTTATAAATAATATTCCTTTTAGAAATCAAATAGCCGTGCCGCCAACCGTCATCTGATCCATACGCAAATGCGGCTGACCAACACCGACAGGTACCCACTGGCCGCCTTTGCCGCAATTGCCGGTGCCATTATCAAGCTTTGAATCATTGCCCAGCATGGTAATACGCTGCATCGCTTCAGGGCCGTTGCCTATCAGCATCGCTCCCTTAATCGGCGCAGTGACTTTGCCGTTTTCAATCTTGTAGGCTTCGGTGCAACCAAACACGAATTTACCCGACGTGATATCCACCTGACCACCCCCGAATGAAACAGCATAAATACCGTTTTTCACCGATGCGATGATTTCTTCCGGTGTTTTGTCGCCTGACAGCATAATGGTGTTGGTCATACGCGGCATAGGGGCATGGGCATAAGATTCGCGTCGACCATTGCCGGTTGGTTGCATGCCCATCAGGCGCGCGTTTTGGCGATCCTGCATGTAATTGACGAGCTTGCCGTCTTCGATCAGCACGGTGCGGTTGGTCGGTGTGCCTTCATCATCAATGGTCAGCGAGCCACGGCGTTGCATGATTGTGCCATCATCAACAACCGTCACACCTTTGGAGGCAACCTGTTGTCCCATAAGGTCTGCAAAGGCAGATGTTTTCTTGCGGTTGAAGTCACCTTCCAGGCCGTGGCCGACTGCTTCGTGCAGCATCACACCCGGCCAGCCATTGGCAAGCACAATATCCATGGTGCCCGCAGGGGCGGGGACAGCCTCCAGATTGACCAGTGCCTGACGCAGTGCTTCATCAGCCGCATATTGCCATGCATCCGTGGCAATAAACTCACCGAACAATGCACGTCCGCCGTGGCTGAAAGAGCCAGTTTCCTGACGGTCACCGTCACCCGCAACAACCGACACGTTAAGGCGAACCATCGGGCGTACATCACGCACGAAATGGCCGTCGGCACGTAAGATTTCAACTTGTTTCCAAGAGGCTGCAACAGAGACCGAAACCTGTCGTACTTTCGGATCTTTGGCGCGCAAATATGCGTCAATTTCTTGTAACAAGCGCACTTTGGCATCAAAACTTGGGGAGCCGATCGGATTTTCATCGGTGTAAAGCTGGCGGTTGGTTCCAAGTGGTGCGGCACTATATTGGCCGCCATAGCCGTGGGTGGTGGCAGAAACTGCATCTGCTGCCCGCTTTAAAGCGGCAAGAGATAACTCGCCCGCATGGGCATAACCGATGGCTTCGCCGGCGACAGCACGAAGGCCAAAGCCCTGATCCTGATTGAAAGCGCCGGTTTTTAAACGGCCATTATCATAGCCCAATGATTCGGCTTCACCATATTCCAGATAAAGCTCACCATCATCGCTGCCTTGCAGTGTCTGGCTTAAAATCCGCTGAATATCGTCGCGATTGGCATCAAAACTATCAATCAGGCTTTTCATAAAAATACATCCTGCAAACTTATCACATTTGCAGGATGTAAGCGTTTCAGTGCTTAAGAACAACCGTTCGTTTAAGGAAGAGCATCAAAGCCTTCGGCAAAGCCCTTCAAATCAACAGGAATACCAATGCCTTCTTCCGGTGTCTGGAACACGATGAAGGTTGCAGATTTACCTGCGCGGAAGGTTTTCATCAAAGCATCGTCCAGAATGACTTCTGCATAGCAACCATCTTCAAAGCAGCGCACGAAATAAGCGCGGCCGATATCTTTGCCGTCAACATTAAGGCCAAGTCCGTTTGGCAGCAACACACCAAGAGGTGCGAGAACGCGCAAGATGCGGGCTTTATTATCGGCGGTCTTCAAAACAACAACGGAAAGGCCGAGTTCAGGACGGTCCGCGGCAACAACATTTTGAATGAGGGCGCATTGTTCGTTTTGCGCGCCAGCCGGTGTGTCGCAAAGGATCGACCATTCACCGTGCTTGGAACGTAATGTGCCTTTTTGATTGCCTGCACTGCTGGATTGCTCGGTGGCTGTCGGCGCTTGCTGCTGTGCGGTGTTCTGGGCGCTGGAAATGCTGGTTGAGCCGGCCAAAATGCCGCCAAGACACAAAGAGAAAATTGCTAATTGTTGAGAAATTTTACGAACAGTCATGGAAGCTCCAGATCGAATCACCGTGGCACTATCGCGCTGTACCGGCATGAAAATATATTATCATCCTCAATAAGGCGAAATGATAAGACTTCCAATGAGATGTTGCGCATTTTTATTGATATTGGTTTAAAACACGGCGGATTTGTGAGAAAAAACCACAAACTGCACTGCTATACACAAGATTTTGAATAAAATCCTGCAGTGGTTTTTTCCTTAAATTACATGGGCGCGCGCAAAAATGCCGCATGATAAGATATTCGCCTTCCTTGCGGTGTGCGTTAAGGTGTGGTTGAACGCCAAATGGGGGATGGCGGTTGTTTTTGTAGGGATAGCTGGCGTCCGGCCTGCAAAAGGCTACAACGGGAGAGAATTCTGGTGAGAAAGATTTTTGCCACATCAACGGGCACCGCATTTGGTGTTCTGGCACTTCTGTGGACCAGTATATCTGCGCAGGCAGAACAGCCGCGCGATTGGGAATACAGATTCCAAGAACCTGCTACCGGTATTATGGAGCAGATCAAATGGTTTGAAGAATATACACTTTGGTTCATCATTCCGGTGACAACACTGGTGCTTTTATTGATCCTCTGGGTCATTTTGAAGTATCGTGCCAGTGCCAATCCGGTGCCGTCCAAAACAAGTCACAACACCATGATTGAAGTGATCTGGACGACAGGTCCGGTGATTGCGCTTGTTTGTATTGCTATTCCTTCTTTCCAGCTTCTGACGGCACAATATTCGCCTGATGATCCGTCACTGACAGTCAAAGCGACTGGTTATCAGTGGTATTGGGGCTACGAGTATCAAGTTGAAAATCCGGTTAGTTTTGATTCTTTGATGCTTAAAGAAAGTGAACGAGCCGAATACGGAAAAGAAGATGTTGCTAAATATCCGCGCCTTCTTGCCGTTGACAATGAAGTTGTTGTGCCGGTCGGTGAAACAGTTCGTTTGCTGGTAACAGCCGCTGACGTTATTCATTCATGGACAATTCCTGCATTCGGAGTGAAAATGGATGCGGTGCCGGGGCGCTTGAACGAGGCTTGGTTCAAAGCTGATCGCGAAGGTCTCTATTTCGGTCAGTGTTCCGAACTTTGTGGCAAGGATCATGCATTCATGCCGATTGCAGTACGTGTTGTTTCCAAGGAAAATTATGAAACTTGGTTGGCAGCGGCGGCTTCTGATCTGGACGAAGCCAATAAGGCGCTGAGGGCTGCTGTTGAAGGTGGTCAGGCAACAAATAAGGTGGCGGCTGCCGGTAACTGATTTCGGTAAGTACCTCTGTTGAGAAACGGGAGCAATCTCATGGCTGGCACAGCAGCTCAAGACATACACGACGACCACAAGCCAAAAGGCTGGGTGCGTTGGGTCTATTCGACCAACCACAAAGATATTGGTACTTTGTACCTTATTTTTGCAATTTTCTCAGGCATTATCGGCGGCGCTTTGTCTATTGCGATGCGCGCAGAATTGCAGGAACCCGGCATTCAGATTTTTCATGGTCTGGCGGCGATGGTTTATGGCGTTGAAGGTGATGCGGCGCTTGATGCGGGTAAGCACATGTTCAACGTGTTCACCTCCATGCATGCGCTGATCATGATCTTCTTCATGGTCATGCCTGCACTTATCGGTGGTTTCGCCAACTGGATGATCCCGCTTATGATCGGTGCGCCTGACATGGCGTTTCCGCGCATGAACAACATCTCCTTCTGGCTTTTGCCACCGGCATTGCTGTTATTGTTGATTTCCTTCTTCGTGCCGGGACCTGCCGGTGGTTGGGGCGCAGGTGGTGGTTGGACACTTTATCCGCCGCTTTCAACATCCGGTCAGCCGGGACCTGCGGTAGACTTCGCAATTCTGGCGATCCATATTTCCGGTGCTTCGTCCATTCTTGGTGCGATTAACTTCATCACCACGATTTTGAACATGCGTGCTCCGGGCATGACTCTACATAAAATGCCGCTTTTTGCATGGGCAGTGCTGGTCACAGCATTCCTGCTTTTGCTCTCGCTGCCGGTTCTGGCAGGTGGTATCACCATGCTTCTGACCGACCGTAACTTCGACACTGCATTCTTTGCACCCGATGGCGGTGGTGACCCGATCCTTTATCAGCACTTGTTCTGGTTCTTCGGTCATCCTGAAGTGTATATTCTGATTTTGCCGGGCTTTGGTATCGTCAGTCACATTATCTCAACCTTCTCCCGTAAGCCTATCTTTGGTTATCTGGGGATGGCTTATGCGATGGTTGCGATCGGTGTTGTCGGGTTCGTGGTTTGGGCGCACCATATGTATACTGTTGGTCTGTCGCTCGACACCCAGCGTTACTTCGTATTCGCAACCATGGTGATCGCGGTGCCGACCGGTATCAAGATATTCTCGTGGATTGCCACCATGTGGGGTGGTTCGATCACCTTCCGTGCACCAATGCTCTGGGCAATCGGCTTTATCTTCCTGTTCACCATTGGTGGTATGACCGGTGTTCAGCTGGCAAATGCTGGTCTCGACCGTTCATTGCACGATACATATTATGTGGTTGCACACTTCCATTACGTGCTGTCGCTAGGTGCTGTGTTCGCAATTTTTGCGGGCTGGTACTACTGGTTCCCTAAAATGACCGGTTATATGTATAGCGAGTTCACTGCGAAGCTGCATTTCTGGCTCACCTTCATCGGTGTGAACCTGATCTTCTTCCCGCAGCACTTTCTTGGTCTTGCTGGTATGCCACGTCGTTATATCGACTATCCGGATGCTTATACCGGCTGGAACATGGTGTCGTCTTACGGCTCATATATCTCCGGCTTTGCGGTTCTGATTTTCCTCTACAACGTCTTCGAAGCATTTGCGAAGAAGCGTGAAGCAGGTGCGAACCCATGGGGCGATGGCGCAACCACTCTGGAATGGCAGCTTTCTTCACCACCACCTTTCCACCAGTGGGAAGAGTTGCCACGCATTAAATAAGAGAATACTAATAAGATTTTCGGGCGGCGATGCGCCGTCCGGAACTCAACGACGAAGATAGATGAATGTTTTCGTAAATCGGTTGAGCTTTTCGAAAATATTCATTGGATCGTTAGCGTTTCGATGATGAAGAGGGCATAATTGTCCTGATGGAATGAGAGCAATGTCTGTGATTGGAAAAAATATAGCTTCCGATAATGATTATCGCCTCTCCGAGGCGATGGCATCGGATTATATCACGCTGTTGAAACCGCGTGTGATGTCACTGGTTGTGTTTACAGGCTTCGTTGGTCTGATGGCAGCTCCGGGACATATGAATCCGGTGCTTGCTGCAATCACCATTCTTTGCATTGCTGTGGGCGCAGGTGCATCGGGTGCTTTGAATATGTGGTATGATGCCGATATCGACATCATTATGAAGCGTACCCGCAACCGCCCGATACCAGCAGGCCTGATCTCGCCCGAACAGGTGTTGGTTTTCGGTCTGACGCTTTCAGTTTTTTCAGTGCTCACATTAGGCTTGTTGGTCAACTGGTTATCCGCTGCTTTGCTGGCCTTCACCATTTTCTTTTATGTGGTGATCTATTCAATGTGGCTGAAGCGCTCGACCCCGCAAAATATCGTGATCGGCGGTGCATCCGGAGCGTTTCCACCAATGATCGGTTGGGCGGCTGCAACTGGTTCCATCAGCCTCGACAGCATTGTGCTCTTTTTGATCATTTTCCTTTGGACGCCTCCGCATTTCTGGGCGCTGTCATTGTTCATGAGCAATGATTATGAAGCCGCCCGCATCCCGATGATGCCGAATGTAAAAGGTGAAGCATCCACCAAGCGTCAGATTGTCGGCTATTCGCTGATTATGGCACCTGTTGGTGTTTTGCCTTGGGTGTTGGGTTTTGCTGGTGTCACTTATGGTATCGTGGCTACCATTATGGGACTGATTTTTGTTTATTATGCTTGGAAGCTGTTGCAGGCACCGACGCATGAAACAATGATTGCAAGTGCCCGAAAACTGTTCCGTTTTTCGCTGCTTTATTTGGCTGGTTTGTTTGCAACATTGTTGGCAGAAGTTTTGCTTTATAAGGCGCTTGTCGGATTTGGAGTTATAGCATGAATACGTCCGACAAGAAGCTTGAACTGATCAAGCCGACCGAAAAGCAAAAGCGTGCGCAGCGTAACCGTTCGGTTGGCTTGGCTATCGCTTTGGCACTGTTCGTTATTATTGTTTATGTCGGTACATGGGCTAAGCTTGGTGCAAATGCACTGATCCGGCCGATGTAATCGAAGATCAAGGGGAGGGAAGAATGGGCACTCAGCAGGGTGATAAAAATACGAAGAAGGAAACTTCCAATCGTGTTATCGCATTTGCGTGTCTAAGCTTTTTTGCCTGTATGATCGGTGCGGCTTATGCATCTGTTCCGCTTTATCGTCTTTTCTGTCAGGTGACTGGCTATGGCGGCACCACCCAGCGGGTCGAGCAATATTCAGACAAGATCCTCAATCAAACGATCAAGGTTCGCTTTGATGCCAATACGGCCGGAGGTTTATCATGGGATTTCAAACCGGTTCAGCGTGAGGTTGAACTGAAAATCGGTGAAACCACTTTGGTCAAATATGAGGCCATTAATAAATTCGACGGGCCGACTTATGGCCGTGCGACTTTTAACGTGACCCCTGGCCGTGCAGGCGCTTATTTCAACAAGGTGGAGTGTTTCTGCTTTACCGATACGACACTTGCTGCCGGCGAAGATATGGAAATGCCGGTACTGTTCTTCGTTGATCCGGATTTTGTTAATGATCCCGATCTGAAAGATGTAAAAACAATCACACTTTCTTATACTTTTTTTCCAATTGACGAGCCTAAGCCACTTGCGGCGGCCAAGGTTGGCGATAAACTGGAAAGTGAAGGGAAATTATAACGATCGCTTCACTTTTGCGAGTAAGCATTCAGAGGAGCTCTGGGGAGAGACATGGCTGACGCCCATCATAAAAATCATGATTACCATATCATAGCACCAAGTCCGTGGCCATTTATCGGTTCGGTCGGTGCCTTTGTGCTGGCGCTTGGCGGTATTGCTTATATGCGCTACCTCAATGCCGGTGAATTACATCTCTTTGGTATCAATCTGGTGACACCATGGCTTTTTGTCATGGGTATCGCCATCGTTCTCTACTGCATGTATGGCTGGTGGAGTGACACGATCAAAGAAGGTAAAGAAGGACATCATACCCGCGTGGTATCAATCCATCTTCGCTATGGCATGATCATGTTCATTGCTTCCGAAGTCATGTTCTTTGCTGCTTGGTTCTGGGCATTTTTTGATGCAAGTCTGTTCCCGAATGATCCTGAGCAATTCGCACGTACGGCTTATACCGGCGGTGTTTGGCCTCCAAAGGGCATCGAAGTTCTGGATCCATTTCATTTGCCGCTTTATAATACTGTTATTCTGCTGCTTTCAGGCACAACCTTGACATGGGCACACCATGCGATGTTGGTGAAAGATCGCACTGGCATGATTGCAGGTCTTGCCCTGACGGTTGCACTTGGCGTGTTGTTCTCATTTGTGCAGGCTTATGAATATGCCTATGCACCATTTGCTTTTAAAGATTCGATCTATGGTGCCACTTTCTTCATGGCAACCGGCTTCCATGGTTTCCACGTTTTCATTGGTACGATTTTCTTAGCTGTTTGCTTGTTTCGTGCAATCCGTGGCGACTTTGATGGTAAGAACCATTTCGGTTTTGAAGCCGCTGCCTGGTACTGGCATTTTGTGGACGTAGTCTGGTTGTTCTTGTTCTTCACCATGTATGTATGGGGAAGCTGGGGTGGCGTCGTCCATCAAATTATCTGAGTTTTCAATAATTTTAAAAAAAGGCGGCTGTGGGCACACAAGCCGCCTTTTTTAATACACCAGTCTTGCGTGAGTCAGTAATTAAGCGCAAAAAGGCTGTGGGAGATGAAGAACATGACAGAGCATAATCATTCAGACAGCAACGGTGTTGATCCGATCAAGGCCGGCATTTTGGGTCGATGCCCGAATTGCGGTGAAGGCAAGCTATTCAGTGGTTTTTTGCAAGTTGCCAAATCTTGTCATGTCTGTGGTCAGGATTATTCCTTTGCTGATTCCGGTGACGGGCCAGTCGTTTTCGTTATTCTCATTATTGGGTTCATTGTGCTTGGTTTGGCGCTTTGGTTAGAGACGAATTTCCAGCCTGCACTTTGGGTGCATTTAATTATTTCCATCCCCTTGGCGATCATTTTAAGTTTGGTTTTGGTACGCTGGCTCAAAGGTGTGCTGATTACATTGCAATTCAAGCATAAGGCCGCTTCTGGTCAGCTGGATGACAACCATAACAATGATGGACAGTAAGATGCCGGTTTCAATAAGCGGCAAAGCCGATACGCGTAAATTTCCTTGGGGCGTGATTGTTGTTTATCTCATTTGTTTGAGTATTTTGCTGAGCCTTGGTACTTGGCAGGTTAAACGCATGTTCTGGAAAGAAGAGCTGCTGGCTACGATTATGCAGAATATCAAAAAGCCACCAGTTTCAATCATGACCATGGAAGATATTCTCAAGCAGACAGGCAGTGTGGAATATCGACCGGTCATGGTCACTGGTACATTCATGCATGAGGGGGAGCGTCATTTTCTGGCGACATTTAAAGGTGAGGCCGGATTTTATGTCTATACGCCCCTACAAATGGATGACGGGCGCTTTGTGCTGATCAATCGCGGCTTTGTTCCTTATGATCGTAAAGATCCGCAAACACGTCTTGAAGGGCAGATTGATGGCCCTGTAGCCATTACAGGGCTGGCGCGTGACCGCCTTGATGCGAAGCCCTCCAGTTTTGTACCCGATAATGATCCGGCACAAAATATTTTCTACTGGAAAGATTGGGCCGTGATGGCTGAAACAGGCGGTGTACCTGATCTGCAAACATTGGTGCCGTATTTCATCGACGCCGATGATACACCAAATCCGGGCGTTCTGCCGATTGGCGGCGTCACCAATATTGAATTGCCGAACAAACATCTGGAATATGCCATCACATGGTATGGGCTGGCTTTGGCTTTGACAGCGGTGGTTGGTGCTTATTTATGGCGTTGGCGCTATTCTAAATCCTCGCCATAATTAAGCTTAAAGCTTGACTTTTAGTGGCACTAAGCCCAACTCCTGAATATATGGGTTTTGCTGTTTCAGCAAAGCACGGTTGGTTATGCCTTGAATAAAGAGATCATGATTATGTCCATAAACGTGGAACAGCGCCCGAAACTGGAAATTCGTCTCTGTGGCCCGCGTGGTTTTTGCGCTGGTGTCGACCGCGCAATTCAGATCGTCATTCTGGCTTTGAAAAAATATGGTGCGCCGGTCTATGTGCGTCATGAAATCGTGCATAATCGCTACGTGGTTGAAGGCTTGCAATCACGCGGTGCTGTCTTCGTTGAAGAGCTGCATGAAATTCCGATTGAGCACCGTGAACAGCCGGTGGTTTTTTCAGCGCATGGCGTGCCGCAATCGGTGCCGGCTGATGCGGAAGCTAAAAATCTTTTCTATCTGGATGCAACATGCCCGCTTGTTTCCAAAGTGCACAAGCAAGCCATGCGTCATGAGCGTCAGGGTCGTCATGTAATCCTGATCGGCCATTCCGGACATCCGGAAGTGATCGGAACGATGGGGCAGCTGCCGGAAGGTGCGGTCACATTAGTGGAAACTGTAGAAGACGCCCGGGCTTGCGAATTTACTGATCCGGATAATTTAGGTTTTGTGACACAGACCACATTGTCGGTAGATGATACGGCAGGTATTGTCGCGGAATTGCAAAAGCGCTTTCCGAACTTGCTGGCGCCTGCTGCCGAATCTATCTGCTACGCCACAACCAACCGTCAGGAAGCGGTGAAAGAGGCAGCAACCGGTTGTGATTTGTTCCTGGTCGTCGGCGCACCAAATTCGTCCAATTCCAAACGCTTGGTGGAAGTGGCCGAACGCGCTGGCGCTAAAAAATCATTATTGGTGCAGCGCGCTGACGAGATTGATTGGGATGACCTTGGCAATATTTCTGTGCTTGGTCTGTCGGCTGGCGCATCTGCTCCGGAAATCATTGTCAACGAGATTATCGAAGCGTTCAAATCCCGTTTTGATGTGCAGATTGAACTTGCCGTCACAACGGTTGAAACCGAAAACTTTTTGGTGAACCGTCAGCTGCGCGATGTTGATTTAACCGTGCAGGACATGGCATTCGTCAACGGTGATAACGCAATTTAAAAGAATAACAGTTGAGCGCAAGCTTGGCTGAGGGGATGAATATTCATGGCCGTTTACACGGATATTAATGAAGTCGAACTTGCCGCTTTTTTAAGCGATTACAATATTGGTACGCTGACTTCTTATAAAGGCATTGCAGAAGGTGTCGAAAACACCAATTATCTGCTTCATACTACAACCGGCGCTTTCATTCTGACCCTTTATGAAAAGCGGGTTAACCCGCAGGAGTTGCCGTTTTTCTTGAAACTCATGCAACATCTCGCTGCAAAAGGGCTGGAATGCCCGCAGCCAGTGGTGGCCAATAATGGTGAGATGATTGGCGAATTGGCGGGGCGTCCGGCAGCAATTGTTACCTTTTTGGAAGGCATGTGGTTACGCAAGCCCGCTGTTGAACATTGCGAGGCATTGGGCGGTGGACTGGCGCAGATGCATTTGGCTGGCCAAAGCTTTACTATGGAGCGTAAAAACGGTCTGACGGTTGATAATTGGCGGCCATTATGGCAGCAATCTTTGGCGCATTCGGAAAAGATTGAGCCGTCCCTGATCGAAGAAACCGAAGCGGATTTAACCTATCTGGAAGCCAATTGGCCGCAAGATCTGCCGCGCGGCGTTATCCATGCCGACTTGTTTCCTGATAATGTTTTCTTCCTGAATGATAAGCTGTCCGGCTTTATTGATTTCTATTTTGCCTGCACAGATATTCTGGCTTATGATGTGGCTGTATGTCTGAACGCTTGGTGCTTTGAAAAAGACCATTCCTATAATCAGACTAAAGGTGCGGCTTTGCTGCGCGGTTATAATTCTGTGCGGCCTTTGTCTGTGACGGAAACAGAAGCCTTACCGGTGCTTTCGCGTGGTGCAGCTTTACGTTTTATGCTCACTCGTCTTTATGACTGGCTGACAGTGCCGGATGGTACATTTGTGGTTAAAAAAGACCCGATGGAATATGCGCGCAAACTGCGTTTCCACCGACAGGTGGTTAATGCCAGTGAATATGGTTTGGCCAATGTGGCAGTTTCAACAAGCGGAGAGCATGTGTGAAAGAAATACAGGCTTTCACCGATGGTGCGTGTTCAGGCAATCCGGGGCCGGGGGGCTGGGGTGTCGTGCTGCGCTGGAACGGCAATGAAAAAGAGCTGAAAGGCGGCGAGGCGGATACGACCAATAATCGGATGGAGCTGATGGCGGCAATCTCGGCGCTCAAAGCCTTGAAGCAGCCATGTCACGTGGATCTTTATACAGATAGTGTTTATGTGCGTGATGGTATTTCCAGCTGGATTGAAGGCTGGAAGCGTAATGGCTGGAAGACAGCCGCCAAAAAGCCGGTTAAAAATGCCGAGCTATGGCAGGAGCTGGATGAGGTACGCAAACCTCACGACGTCAAATGGCATTGGGTTAAAGGCCATGCGGGACATCCGGAAAACGAGCGTGCGGATGAATTGGCGCGTGCCGGAATGGAGCCGTTTAAACCCTATAAGCCTGCTTTTACATCACTCAAAGTCAAATAAGCAGCCAATATTGACGTGAAAAAAGGGCAGATCATAACAACCATGATCTGCCCTTTATTTTTAAAGCTGTTCCAGCAGTGCGGAAGCAGCAGATGTAATGGCCTGTCCCGGCTGTTCTTCAATATTGAGAACTTTCACGACGCCGTCTTCGATAATGGCAGAATAGCGTTTGGAGCGTGTGCCCATGCCGCCACCGGAAAAATCAATATCAAGACCGGCAGCCTTGGCAAATTGTGCACTACCATCCGCGAGGAAAGTAAGTTTGTCCTGCGCACCGGTGTTTTTTGCCCACGCATCCATCACGAATACGTCATTGACAGCCGTAACCGCTACAGTATCAACGCCTCTGGCCTTGATGGCATCATAATTGTCGAGGAAGCCCGGCAAATGGTTCAGTGTACAGGTTGGCGTAAAGGCACCCGGTACTGCGAAGAGTACAACTTTTTTACCCTTAAAAACGTCATCAGTGGTGACATCCTTAACGCCGTCACTGGTTTTCACTTTAAAGGTGGCATTTGGCAATTTGTCGCCGACTTTGATGGTCATATTGGGTCTCCCTTGGAATGATCTGTTATATATAGGAATGATAGATAGGTAAGTCGAGTTTCAGGTGCTTGATCAAGTAAAATATTTGCAAATCTTTTTGGCACTTATGTTTGATTTTATTTGAGGTTTGGTTTTTGAGAAATATTTTCAGGCATATAACTGTCGGTAAAAAAATTGACAGTTTGTCGTGATTAAGCCAGAGTTTATCTTCATTGAAAATAATGTATCATATCTGGATCTGTTGATCTCGAGCCTGAATTTTCACCTGTTGTGTAATGAAAGACAGGAGGTAAAGATTAGTAAAGCTGAAGAACGGGAGGACGGTTTTTTAAATGGCCAGTTTTTACTGGCTATGCCCAATATGGTGGATGAGCGTTTCGCTCGTTCTGTTGTTTATATTTGTGCGCATTCGCCTGAAGGCGCGATGGGGTTCATTATTAATCAGCAACAGCCGATCGATTTTACAGATTTGTTGGAACAAATTGGTATCATCAAAGAAGAAGATGCAATTATTTTACCCGATCATCAACGCAAGCTGATTATCCGCAATGGCGGGCCGGTCGATACAAATCGCGGGTTTGTCATCCACTCCAGTGATTATAACGTATCCTCGACCATGCCGATAGCAGATGATGTCTCCATGACTGCAACAGTGGATATTGTTCGTGCTATTTATGATGATAAAGGGCCACGGCATGCGATCTTGACACTTGGTTATTCAGGCTGGGCGGCCGGACAATTGGAGGCCGAGCTTGCACAAAATGGTTGGCTGACATGTCCTGCCAATAATGCGCTGTTATTTGAGGGGGACATCAGTAGGCAATATGAACGTTTATTGTCGGAGATAGGCGTGGATATCTCCCGTCTTGTCACCAGCGCTGGAACGGCATGAATGTTTTGAAGACTTTTTGAAATAAAAAACCTGACCATTAAATGGTCAGGTTTTTATAAATTATGCTTTTTCAGTTTCTTGTGGTGAAAGCTCGTCACTCGCAGCCGTTTCTGTGGGCTGTTGTTTTTCCATGCTCTGTTCGGTCAGAACACGCGTTGCTTCTTCCATGAACATCGGCTCGCCGAACATGAAGCTTTGAACATATTCACAACCGATTTGTGCCAGATGTTCAGCATCATGCTCATTTTCAACCCCCTCGGTGACGACTGCCAGACCCAGATCATGCGCCATGCTGACGATGGAGCGAAGCAGTGTGTTTTTCTGCGGCTGATCGCTGATCACAAATGAACGGTCGATCTTTATAATATCAAACGGGAAGCGGGTCAGATAGGACAGTGACGAATAGCCGGTTCCAAAATCATCCAGCGACAGACCGATGCCCATTGTCTTCAAACGGTTGAGGACATGGGTGGATTGTTCCGGATTTTCCATTAAAACAGATTCAGTCAGTTCCAGTTTGAGGCTGCCGGGTTTGAGGTGGATACGTGAGATAACCGAACGTACATCACTGATCAAATCCTGACGGATGAGTTGTGTGCTGGACAGGTTGACTGAGATGAACAGATCAAATTTCGGGAATTGCTCTTGCCAGCCGGAAAGCGTTTCAGCCGCCTTTTGCATGGCAAACATGCCAAGCTGGATGATGAGCCCTGAATTCTCAGCAATTGGAATGAATTCTGACGGTGAGATCGGCCCGCGGCGTGGGTGCTCCCAGCGCATCAAAGCTTCAAAACCGGCAATCGTGCCATCGGCAAGACGTACAATCGGTTGATAGGCTAGGCTGATTTCCTCGCGTTCGATAGCACGGCGCAAATCAGATTCAAGTTGTAATTTATCGCTGCCAATTTCACGTAGAGCAGGGCGGAACGGTTCGATCTTGTCGCCGCCGCAACGCTTGGCCTGATACATTGCAAGCTCGGCATCTTTGACGAAATTTTCAGCACTTGTGGCCGCTTTTGTCCATGTGATGAGGCCAATCGAAGCCGTCAGCACAATTTCACGCTTGGCATAGGCAATGGGCGCACAAATGGCCTGACGTAGAGCCTCTGCAAAAGCTGCAATACGTGCCGGATCACTCTCGGATGCCAGCAGCAAGCCAAACTGGTCTGAGGAGAGGCGTGATAAAGTATCTTGCGGCTTGAGCAGGCGGAACAGACGACGCGAAATGGTGAGCAGGATAGTGTCACCAGCGGACATACCAAGACTGTCATTGACCTGTTTAAAACGGTCGATATTGATGATGAAAACAGTCGGGCGGAAGCGGACTTCTTCCTGCGCCATATTCATCACGCTATTTAAGCGATCCAGAAACAATTCACGATTTGGCAGACCGGTGAGATTATCATGGACCGCATCATGAAGCAGGCGCTCTTCGGCCTTTTTCTGTTCGGTAACATTGACGAGTGTACCCACGCAGCGCACGACTTCGCCATCAAGGCCGATAACAGGGCGCGCGCGCAGTGAATACCAGTGATAATGGCCGTCATTGGCACGCAGTCGAAACACTTGACTGATTTTGCCGCGGCGGTTTTCAAGAAGCGCATCCAATGTGGAGCGGAAACGGTCACGATCATCACCATGCATCACCGGCAACCAATTGCGTACCGCACTTTGCAGCGAGCTGGCACTGCTGCCTAAATAATGCGCAATATCCGGCGTGGTCGTCACACGGTCACGCGGTACATCCCAATCCCAGACAATGTCGCCGGCACCAATGACTGCGAGTGCTTGGCGTTCCATATCGGAGAGCAGACCAAGCTGCATCGCACCACCAGCAAAAGCATGTTGCATAACCGTAAAGCCGATGAGCAATACGATCAGCACCAAACCACCACCAAGCGCTGGCTGTACAATATCATTGTCGACAACGCCGGTGACTGTCATCCATCCACCGATGAGCCAGATCAGGATCAATAACCATGCTGGTATAAGCATGATTGCACGATCATAACCTTTCAGTGCGAGATAGCCGATCAGGCAGATACCACTGACAACGGTGAGCGCCAGCGAAATTCGTGCAATACCGGAGGCAATCGGCGGATCAAAAATCGCCACACCGGAAAGAGCCAGCAAGCCGAGAACCCATGTCACCGCACCATAGCTGAAATGATCATGCCAGCGATTGAGGTTGAGATAGGTGAAAAGAAAAATGACGAGCGATGCGGCAAGAGCCACCTCTGTGCCGGCACGCCATACCTGTTCATTGCCGGGTGTAATGGCAATCAGCTTTGTCCAAAAGCCGAAATCGACACAGATATAAGCGAGCACTGCCCATGCAAGGGCTGCGGTTGCCGGAAAGAGGGATGTTCCTTTGACCACAAACAAAATGGTTAAAAACAGAGCTAAAAGACCGGAAATGCCAAGCAGAATACCGCGATAAAGCGTGTAAGAGTTGACGGTGTCTTTATAGGCATCAGGCTCCCAGAGATAAACCTGCGGCAGATTGGTTGAGGCTAGTTCTGCAACAAATGTTACAACTGTACCGGGGTTGAGCGTAATGCGGAAAACGTCGGCATCAGGGCTCGGCTGGCGGTCAAGCGCAAAGCCTTCACTCGGTGTGATGGAATTTATACGGTTTGACCCCAGATCAGGCCAGACAATGCCGGAATTAACCAGACGGAAATGCGGCGCAACAATTAAGCGGTCGATCTGCTCGTCGGTCGGGTTGGCAATCGAAAAAGCCGCCCAGTCACCTGACGAGCGGCCTTTGCCGTCTGCCTGTACTTCAATACGCCGTACAATGCCATCTGGACCGGGGGCAGTTGGTACTTGTACGCTTTCGCCCTGATTGCGGAAGATTTCAACCGCACGGGTCAGATCAAGCGCGACATCATTTTTGGAAATCTTGATCGGTTCGACCGCAAAAACCGGTGAGGCGATAATGCTTGTAAGAATAAGCGTGATCATCAAGGCAGCAAGGCGAGCCATTAAGTTCAGCCGTTTCAGGGCTTTGTTGCTATAGCTTTTAATTGCCTGCACTGTTTTTACACCTTGTTGTCGATTTTGTATTTATCGCTTTCAAGCAGGGACAAAAGAATATGATCCTGCCAAACTCCGTTGATTTTCAGATAAGAGCGGAGATGTCCTTCTTTCTGAAAGCCAGCTTTTTCAAGAAGGCTGATTGAGCGTATATTATGGGGAATACAGGCAGCTTCAAGCCTGTGCAAGCCAAGATGCTGAAATGCAAAGGGGATAACCAGTGCAAGAGCCTCACTCATATAGCCTTTTCCCGCATATGGAGCGCCGCTCCAATAACCGATCATTGCATTTTGTCCGACACCGCGGCGAATATTATTGAGCGAGATACCGCCCACAAGCCGCTGGTCTTCATTACGGAAGAGAAAGAAAGGATAGGTCGTCCCTTTATTGATTTCTTCCTGATAATAACGGATACGCTGTCGAAAAGCACTTTTTTCCAATGCATCCTGTGCCCATGTCGGCTCCCAAGGTGTTAAAAAAGCCCTGCTTTTTTCACGCAAAACTTTCCATTCCTGATAATCACTTAAATACGGCTCGCGGATATAGACCTTGATACCTTGTAATTTCAGGCTGTTGTTGCGCATGAACGGCAGTGCAATCATTAAAGAGCCTTAGATATAATTTGGGGACAGCCTGTGAGTATTCCAAGAAATGTTATATGAAAAACCGGCAGCACTGCCTTTTTGCGCGGCTCCTGAACTTAAAAGAAATTCCAAAATTCAGGATGCGAATTGAGCTGCCGGTTTTAATTTCTCTCTGTTAAATGGCCAATTGAGGCTTTTTTACGCGCTTGTGCAAAGAGCTTTGAAGCGTGTCAAAGTCCATCAGCTTGCCGACGGGGCCAACCGCTGCAATAGTAGGTTTAGTATCAACAAACAAACGACCGGCCAGATCCATCAGGCGTTCAGGGGTTATGAGAGACAGACGATCCATCAATTCCTGATTGCTTACAGGGCGGCCATAAAGCATGAACTGTCGTGCCAATTGTCCGGCGCGGCTGGATGCACTTTCCTGTGCCATCAACAGTCCGGCACGATATTGCGCACGGGCGCGGTCAACTTCTTCGATGCCGATAAAATCGGAAACCTTGTGCAATTCATTAATGATGACAGGCACCAATTCCACCATTTCATCACGGCCTGTTGCCGCATGAATGCCGAAAACACCAGTATCTGAAAAGCCCCAATGGAATGCATATACTGAATAACAAAGGCCGCGTTTTTCACGCACTTCCTGAAAGAGGCGTGATGACATGCCGCCGCCCAGCACCATGGAAAGCAATTGAGAGGCGTAAAAATCGCGCACATGATAAGCGCGGCCTTCAAAGCCAAGCAGAAGCTGTGCATCCATCAGGTCACGGTCTTCTCGGAAATCACCACCGACATAATTGGCGATGGTTGGCACAGGTGCCGTATTGGCAGCGCGGAAATTGCCGAGACGTTTTTCCACTTCACGCACAAATTCATCGTGATCAATGCCGCCTGCGGCAGTCACTACCATACGGTCGGCGCTATATTGTTCGTTCATATAGCTGCGCAGATCTGCGGATGTGAAATCAGCAACCGTTTCGGGTGTTCCTAAAATAGCGCGGCCGATTGATTGATGGCGATAGGCGGTTTCGGTAAAACGGTCAAAAACAATGTCATCAGGCGTATCATGTGCGGCACCGATTTCCTGCATGATGACCTGTTTTTCACGCTCCAGCTCGTCTTCGTCGAATTTGGAACTGGTCATGATATCGGCTAAAATATCAATGGCGAGCGGCATGTCGTTCCGCATGACGCGTGCATAATAAGAGGTGGTTTCGACGCTGGTAGCAGCGTTGATTTCACCGCCAACATTTTCAATATCGGCTGCAATTTGCCATGCTGTTCTGTTTTCTGTGCCTTTAAAGGCCATATGTTCCAGAAGATGTGCAATGCCGTGGCGATTGTCTGCTTCGTTGCGGGCACCTGCCTTTACCCAGATGCCCAATGCCACACTTTCAATATGTGGCATTGTGTCCGTAGCAATGGTCAGTCCGTTGGACAGGCGGGTAACTTCTATACTCATCCGCGGATAGCTCCCTGCTTAGCCGCTCTGGAGTGGGCAGACACGTAATCTTCTACGGTTTTCAGCTCATTATCCAAAACAGTAAATTTTTCTTTTCGAGTCATCAGGTCAGCTAACCAGTGTGGAAGAGCCGGGTCAATGCCCGATGCTGATTTTACTGCTTCAGGGAATTTTGCCGGATGGGCTGTTGCAAGGCAGACCATCGGGGCAGAAGACTTGCGTAGATCGCGTGCAACTTTAACGCCGATAGCAGAGTGCGGATCGAGCAAATAACTGTCTTTTTCCAGTACAGACTGGATTATAGCGGCTGTTTCATCAACATTTGAACGGCCGGCACCAAATTCGGCACGGATGCGTGCCAGTGGTTTAGCTTCAATGCTAAATTGGTCGGATTGTTTTAAATTGTCCATCATCGAGCGCACAGCCGCTGCATCACGATTATGTGCTTCAAACAACAAACGTTCGAAATTCGATGAAATCTGAATGTCCATTGATGGCGATGTGGTTTGTGCAACGCCACGCATTTGATAAGAGCCATCCGCCAAAGTGCGTGCCAGAATGTCATTGTCATTAGTGGCAATGAGAAGCTGGTCAATCGGCAGACCCATTTTCTTGGCAACAAAGCCTGCAAAAATATCGCCGAAATTACCGGTTGGAACACTGAAAGACACGCTGCGATCCGGTGCGCCAAGACTAAGCGCAGACGTGAAATAATACACGATCTGCGGCATGATACGCGCCCAGTTGATGGAATTGACGCCGGAAAGTGACACTGCATCACGGAATTTCAAATTGTTGAACATGCCTTTGACGAGGTTTTGACAGTCATCAAAATTGCCATTGATGGAAAGGGCATGGACGTTGGAAGCCGTTGAGCTGGTCATCTGGCGCTGCTGCACAGGCGAGACGCGGCCATTCGGGAACAGAATGAAAATATCGGTGCGGTCACGTCCGGCAAAGGCTTCAATAGCGGCACCACCGGTGTCGCCGGATGTGGCACCAACGATTGTTGCGCGCTCCCCGCGCTGTGCCAATGTGTAATCCATCAGGCGCGCCAAAAGCTGCATGGCAACATCTTTAAAAGCTAATGTCGGCCCGTGGAAAAGTTCCAGCACAAATTCATTTGCGCCTGTTTGCACCAACGGGCACACCGCATCATGCCGGAATGTGCCATAGGCTTCTTCAACCATTTTCCTGAAATCATCAGCCGGAATTTCACCGTCGATAAAAGGTGTGAGTACGGCGATTGCGATATCCACATAAGATTTACCGCGAAGTGCACGTATTTCAGCCGCACTGAACTGCGGAAATTCCTGTGGCAAATAAAGGCCGCCATCGCGTGCCAGACCAGCCAATAATGCATCGCTGAAACCCAGAACTGGTGCTTCGCCCCGCGTACTTACATATTTCATTTTAAAACAGCCTTCGTTCCCGATTGCATCTTGGTTTTGCTATTTTCTGCGATACCGCATAAAAGAGATTTGTATATCTCACGTCGTCAGGGGTTGCTCTTAGCCATAAAAAACACGAAAACAACCTTTCAGAATGTTCGATATACAAATTCTACAGAACATTGGTATAGAACAGGTTGATTAGTGCAGGGAAGACCGCTTGATGCAGAAATTATCCTTTACGCGTGCAGCGATTGTCACAACATTGTTGCTGGGTGTTGCCGGCTGTAACACGACCGGCACCAAAGATGCCGCTCAAAATACGGCCGCGGCTGAAGATAACCGTATTACCTCAGAAGAATTGCGGGCTTATTGCCCGGCTGTTTCTCTGCGTGAAGGGACAGCTTATTTTTCTAAATATGCAAAAGGTGGTGAGAAAACCTCTGATCATCTGATGTATCAGGCAACCATCACCGATACGACACGCGCCTGTAAATATGGCAGCGGTACCATGACGATGGAAATTGCGGCTGCAGGGCGTATTGTTCCGGGGGCAAAGTTTAATTCCGGCAATACAACAATGCCGATCCGTGTGGCTGTTGTGCAGGGTGATAAAGTCGTTTATTCAAAATTGCACCAACAGCCGGTGTCTTTGAACGCCAAGACAGCATCGCAATTTGTTTTGAATGACAATCAGGTTACATTCCCGATGCCTGACAAACAAAATGTTCAGGTCTTTGTCGGTTTCGATGAAGGCCCTTATAATACCAAATAATAATATAATTGGCCGGATAAAACTTTATCCGGCCAATTGCTTTGAATTTATATTTTAATATTATTGTATGGCTTTTTAAAAAGTAGTGCTTTTTTCATTATTGAAAGAATAGCAATTGGTTTCAAGCCGAAAGAAATTCTTGGGGTGGTTAGATGTAATTCCTGTCATTGCTTTGACAGTTTTTGTACTTTTTGTCATTTCAGAAAAACTATTGGAAAACTATGTCAGTGATTATTTAAATCAATCGGAAATGACGGGCTTTACACAAGCTCTTTTGGAACAAACTGATAAAATTCTGGTTCAGGCAAAAGAAAAAATTCATGAGGCTAATCGCTCACCCCATGAGTTTTGCTCCTCGAATGATTTGCGCTTTATCAGAAATATCATTTATTCCAGTGGTTATATTACTGACCTTGGCCGTATGAAAAATGAAAGGCTGGAATGTTCCGTCCTGTTGGGCAAAGATACTCCGCAGTTAAACGTTTATGCGCGTGGCATTTTACGCCATGACGACTCGGTGATTTTTGGGGATACACCGCTATTTTCTTCTTTTAATCGGGCTGTCATCCTAAGTGTGGATAATACCAATCTGGTTTTTAACCCCGGTCTTTTATCCAGCTTTGACCGTCCCGATTATAGTTATTCGGTCTATGCCGGTGCGCCTACACTTAATACGATTGTCCGGCTTTTTCATCATCCGGAAGATAATAATATCGACACACCTGATAATATTATTCATTCGAAAACGTGGCATGAAAATAACAAATATTTCTCCAAATTATGTTCACAAGTGAGCTATATCTGCGTCGTTACTGCCGTGGATAATCTGTTATTGCAAAAAAAACACCGCCTGATTGATGCTGTCTTTACGGTCCTCGGCCTGCTGACCGGTGGTTTGGCAGCTCTTTTAATTTTGCGGTATTTTCATAAAGAGCAAACTTTAACAACACAATTGCAGCATGCAATTGCCCGTTATGAGCTTGATGTTTATTACCAGCCGATCGTGAATGTCAAAACCGGTAAAATTATTGCTTTTGAAGCTTTGATCCGTTGGGAAATTCGCCCTGATGATTATGTGCCGGCTGATGTTTTGATCGATTTGGCAGAAAAAGGCGGATTTATTACCGATATTACCTGTTATGTGCTGACCCGTGTCAAAGCGGATATGGCGCAAATTTTACAAGAACATCAGGAATTACGGGTAAATATCAATATCGCTGCCTGTGATTTACTGCATGATAGTTTTTATGAAACTCTGGCACGTTTTCAAAATAAGGGCATCCACCCACATCAGATTGGCATCGAACTGACAGAACGCTCTGCAGTGGATTGCCATACTTTTAAAGGCATCGAACGGTTGCGGGGTCTTGGGCACAAGGTTTATTTGGACGATTTCGGTACAGGCTATTCCAGTCTGGCCTTGTTGGGTGAAATTCAGGTGGATGCACTTAAAATCGACAAGGCTTTTACACAAACTATTGGTACTGATGCGCTGACTGTATCGATTGTGCCGCAAATTATTTCTATCGCCAAGAAATATAAGCTCGGCATTGTTGTGGAGGGGGTGGAGACAGAGGTTCAGGTGGCTTATTTCAAGGCGCAGCCTTTACCTATAACAGCGCAAGGCTGGTTCTTTGGTAAGCCACAAAATATTAACGACGTTTATCGATTAATGGGTATAAAAAGCAAGAAAAAGAAAAAACAAGCTTTTTAGTTCTTGTTCTTTAACTCTTTTACTCCAAATAATATTCTCGTGATCTATAGCTGAGCAAAAAACTATGGTTGAGGCTGCAAAATATCCATCGGCATTTCTACGCTGTATTTCACTGGTGCCATAAATAAATCTTTATTGAAGTGATTAAGGTTTGATGAACCATTGGCAGCATTTATGAAATATTCGTTAACCAGTATAGGTTTATATGATCGCCATGCACAAACGATATGAAGCAGTTTTGGAACCTACGGGTTTGTGGTCCATCTTTGATGATGAGGAGGGGATTCCGGCAATGATCGGTGATCGTATTCTCATAGGCTTGAGCGAAGAAGAGGCGGAAGAAGCGGTTGTTTTATTGAGCCAGCCGCAAAAGACAGCCGGACGCAGCGTCGCCTGATCAAAGTTTTTTAGCACTCAATGGGTGTGTGACATTAAAAAAAAGCCGGAGCGTTGATTCAAATCCCGCTCCGGCTTTTTGATAACATGCAATCTAATGCAAGTATTAAGGTTTATGCATCGCTCCAGATCGACAAAGCCTCGACTGTCGCCAGCAAATCTTTGTGACGGTTGATAACAGTCTCAGCACCTTCTTCAGTCAGCTGGTCTGCATGACCCGGATAGCTGTGTGCACCACCGGTAAAGCCGATAACGCGCATGCCGGCGCTACGCGCTGCCTGTACGCCGTGGGTTGAATCTTCAACAACGATGACATCTTTCGGTGCAACGGTGAACTGTTGGGCCGCATAAAGGAAAACATCCGGCGCTGGTTTGCTTTTCTTGGTGCCGACT
The DNA here is from genome assembly GCF_044987585.2 of Paenochrobactrum sp. BZR 201-1. NCBI lineage: Bacteria > Pseudomonadati > Pseudomonadota > Alphaproteobacteria > Hyphomicrobiales > Brucellaceae > Paenochrobactrum > Paenochrobactrum sp. BZR 201-1. Next base: position 395,546 of record NZ_JBJDRZ020000005.1, read on the forward strand.
TCGGGTGCCGAGAAAATATGTGGTGCAAAACGGTCATAAAGGCCGGTACGGTTGAGGGTAATTTTCAGGCGTTCCATGCTCGAATTTGAGCCGATGCAGAACGGATATTGCAGCGCGCTGATCACGTCTTCAATATCGTCAATGATCTGCACTTCATTTCTCAAACGATCATCCAGCTCGACATTGACTTTATCAAGCAGACTTGCCGAAAAAGGCAAACCGGACTGGCGCTCAACTTCCAGCAATGTATTTTTCCATGTCAAACCGGCAAAGCGTTCTGCCATTTCCTCTGCGGAGACTTCATAACCGGCATCGGTGAGAAGTTCGGCTTGCACTTGGGCTGCAATAATTTCTGAATCAACCAGAACGCCATCGCAATCGAAAATAATCAATTTGGGTGCAGACATAGAAAAATGTTCCATCAGAGATGTTGTGCCGAACCTGAACGGTCGCAGCTGGAAATGAGGCATAATGAGATATAGGGCAGGCAGTTACAGACTGCCAGCCTTTTTTGGTTATTATGCTTAAAACAGCTACGATATCTATCAAACTTCGCCAGCCAGTTCGCGGCGTTTGCGGTCAAGCTCTTCGCTATAGCGGCGCAAGGTGTGACTTTCACTTAAAAGGCCGATCACTTTGCGCTCTTGTGTATTGTTGATGACGGCTAAGGCTTCGCTTTCACTGCGGTCAAAGCGCGAAACGGCTTCTTTGGCGTTCATTTCCGGTAATAAATATGCCTGTTTAAAGCGCAGCAAATCACGCAAATCGCCTTCATTGTCTTTGTCAGCAAAACTGCTGGAATAAACTTCTGGCAGTGAGATCATACCGGCATAACGACCATTTTCATCAACGGCGATGACGCGTTGTGTGGAGCCCAGCGGAAATTCTTCATAGAACTTTTGCAAATTCGTATCGATATTCACGGTACGCACATCATGACGCATCATTTTATTGACGGTCAGATTGCGTATCCAGCCAATATCATGGGCACTGCGAATGCTCTCACCGCGCAAATGAAAACGCCATGTCGCGAAGGAGTAACCGAAGGTTTTGCGCACTAACATTGAGGATGCGAGCACTGCACCAAGCACCAGCATCATGATCGGGAAGTCACCGGTGAGTTCCAGTGCCAGAAAGGTCATGGTCAAAGGGCCGCCGATGATGGCGACCGCAAAGGAACTCATGCCGATCACGGCATAGACAACAGGTGTCAGCGTTGTCGGCAGAATAATGCCAAAGATAATAGCAAAGAGTTTGCCAACCAATGCGCCCAAAAAAAGAGACGCGAAAAACAAACCACCACGAAAGCCCGAACCGATGGAAACGGCCGAGGCGACGGATTTGGTGATAATGAGAAAGATGATGGCGAAAAATGAAAGCTCCGAGCCTAAATCAAAATGCAACGCACCGTGACCGGAACCCAAAACCTGTGGTGAGAAAAGTGCAATCACACCAACTAGCGCACCACCGACCATCGGCGTTAAAATGGCTGGAATGAAGCTTTTACGGGTGGTTTTTTCGACATAAGTCACCATACGCATCACGACAATGCCAAGCCCTGCACACATCAGCCCAAGCATGAGTGCCGGCACAAAGTCGCCGGTGGTGACAGCTTCCAAAGTGCCGATATTGATATCCATCGTCGCGCTGCCCAAAGAGCGGGTCACCATTGTGCCGATAATCGCGGCAACCATGACAGGTGCCAAAGTGGCAATCGAATAGGCGCCGATGATCAACTCAAACGCATAAAAAGCACCGGTGAGCGGCGCATTAAACGCGCTGGCAATCGCAGCTGCAGCACCGCAGCCAACAAGGGTACGCATATCCGAGCGGCGCAATTGCAATGCGCGGCCAATACGGGAGGCAAAGCCGCTGGCTAGCTGGGTGAAAGCAGCTTCCAGACCTACTGAGGCACCAAAGCCATTTGAAACAAGATTTTGCCCAACCAGAATAAAACTGTCGGTAAGGGACAGATGTCCGCCATGAAGGGCATTGGCTTCGATGGGGTCAACGATGGGTTTTTTATGCCATCTGGCGAGCACCCAAATGATGCCGCCCATCATGACGCCGCCTGCTATGGGCGCAATGAGCGCAGACCAAGGTAAATCACTGGCAGCAGCACTTAAATGATCATCGGGGCCAATTTCAAACACAGCCTGATGGAGCCATTGCGAGATTTGACTGATGGCTGCAACAACAAATGCAGCAATCAGACCGACAAGAGCTGCAGCGATCACGAGACCCAGCTCGCTGCTTCGCACCAGTGCACGCCACCTGAATGGTACGAACAGCAAGCGCACATAAGGTGTATGGCGCAGCTTTACCCAATCAATCATCAGTCTCTGCTCACTTGTGATAGCCATATGTCTTCAAGCATGGCCGGATCATATTCATCTGCAAATCATATGTTAATTATTGAGGCGATTTGGCTTAAATAAGTGCTAATTTTCAGTGCTAAACTTTAATCAACGCGCCTCCAAAATAAATATGGATTCATGTTTGAATAGTTTTTGAAGGTTTTTTTAAAATATATCCCAGTGGCTTGCCACCAAGAAAGGCGCATTCCTCGGGTTTTGGATCTCGCTTAATAAAAAGTTTACAATTTCAATGGGTTGTCGTTAACTTGATGTTTACCCTGTTCGGTAACCATAAGGGCAAGTTTAGTAACGCGTCCTCAAGTTATCGAGTATCCCATGTCTTTAGTCCGTCTTGTGAATGAATTGCCGGTTGAGGCACCTCGCGCCGCCTGGCTTGATACCATCCTCAAGGGTGATTGTGTGGCGGCTCTTGAGCGTCTGCCGGATCATTCAGTTGATGTTATTTTTGCAGATCCTCCCTACAATCTGCAATTGGGTGGTGATTTGCACCGTCCGGATCAGTCAATGGTGTCTGCTGTTGATGATCATTGGGACCAGTTTGAAAGCTTTCAGGCCTATGATGCCTTCACGCAAGCATGGCTTTTGGCCTGCCGCCGTGTGCTGAAGCCAAATGGTACCATCTGGGTTATTGGTTCTTATCATAATATTTTCCGCGTTGGCACCAAATTGCAGGATCTGGGCTATTGGATGCTCAATGATGTGATCTGGCGCAAAACGAACCCGATGCCTAACTTCCGTGGCCGTCGTTTCCAGAACGCACATGAAACGCTGATCTGGGCGTCACGCGACGAGAAAAGCAAAGGTTATACTTTCAACTACGAAGCGATGAAAGCTGCCAATGATGATGTGCAGATGCGCTCCGACTGGTTGTTCCCTATCTGCACCGGCCATGAACGTCTGAAAGACGAGAACGGCGATAAAGTTCACCCGACACAAAAACCGGAAGCTCTGCTTGCGCGTATTTTGATGGCCTCCAGCAAACCGGGTGATGTTATTTTGGATCCGTTCTTTGGTTCAGGCACAACCGGTGCAGTTGCTAAACGTCTTGGTCGCCACTTTGTCGGTATTGAGCGCGAGCAGGATTACATTGAAGCAGCGACTGCACGTATTGCAGCTGTCGAGCCGCTGGGCAAAGCTGAATTGAAAGTGATGACTGGCAAGCGCGCTGAGCCACGTGTGGCTTTCACCAGCGTGATTGAAGCAGGTCTTCTGCGTCCGGGTACTGTCTTGTGCGATGCACGTCGTCGCTATGCAGCAATCGTGCGCGCTGATGGTACTTTGGCAACCGGCGGAGACGCTGGTTCCATTCACCGTATGGGGGCTAAAGTCCAAGGCTTTGATGCCTGCAATGGTTGGACATTCTGGCATTATGAAGAAAATGGTGTTTTGAAGTCGATTGATGATTTGCGCACTGAAATTCGTCGGCAAATGGCTGCCGCGGGAGTATAAGTCTCAATTGTAGCAACTACATGAAAATGAAAAAACGCCTGTATCGATTTCAGGCGTTTTTTTATTTTAAACAGTCAAATGATAGGAAGCGAGATCGCTGCGCAATGTTGTCGGGTCAGTAAACAGTACTGCCTGCCAGCCAGCCTCTTGGGCGGCAGCAATATTTGACGGATTATCATCAATGAACAGTGTTGCCACTGGATTGAGATCAAAGCTTTCAACATGGAGATCGTAAATCTCGCGCTCCGGTTTCATCAAAAACACATCACCTGAAACGGTGATACCGCGCGGTTCTTTCAAGAAGCTAAAGCGTTCTTGCGCTTCGCGGAAAGTGTCGGAAGCAAAATTGGTGAGCATGGTCACGTCATGCCCGTCAGCTATGAGCTTACGAAAAATGGTGACAGTATCTTCATAGGCATATGGCACCATTTTATGCCAGTTTTGTCGGAAACCTTTGATATGGGCTACACGATCGGGAAATTGTTCAATAAGAAGATTTTCTGCATCCTCCCAACTGCGTCCCCGATCCTGTTCGATGTTCCACTCATTCGTGCAGATATTTTTTAAAAACCAGTCCCGTTCATTTTGATCTGGGATCAGTTCGGTAAAACCTAAACTTGGGTCATAATGAATAAGTACGCTGCCGATATCGAAAACGATATGTTTGATCGCAATAGTCATTTAGTGGGCCTCCTGATCTTAAAACTATTGGGTATTGCTTCAGCAATCGCCTTTTTCATCACCGTTGGCAAGGCTTCACCATTTAATGCATCTGCCGCTGACCACCAGCCGTCATTGACCTGCCGCTTGTCTGCACCAGTGGTGTGGTAGACAGTGAGGTGCAATTCAAAATGGGTGAAAATATGGGTAATCATACCCGCATTGCGCCAATCAGCAGGAAAAGGCGCGGCAGATAAATCTGTGCTGCCGTCAATGCGTGAGTTCCAAACTGATCCCGGTACTTCGGCCATATTTTGCAGCAGGCCTTTTTCAGTTCTTTTGCGCAACAAAATAGAGCCGTCGTTAGCCTCAGCCACAAATGCTGCACCCAGCCGGACCGGGCGCTCTTTTTTGGGCGCCTTGACCGGAAAATGTTCCGGATCGTGGCTTTTCAAAGCAAGGCAATCATTGTTCAACGGGCAGAGGGCACAAGCTGGACGTTTGGGCGTGCATATGGTCGCGCCTAAATCCATCATCGCCTGAGCAAAATCTCCCGGTCTGTCCTCGGGTGTGATGGCAGCAGTCAGTTCACGGATCTGGGCTTTAGCTTGTGGCAGAGCAGTGGTTAGCGCATAAAGTCTGGTGACGACACGCTCGACATTACCATCAACGACTGCTTCTGGTTGGTTGAAGGCAATGGCGGCAATTGCGGCTGAAGTGTAATCGCCGATGCCCGGCAGTTTTTTAAGCTCAGCTGCATTTATCGGAAAGCGCCCGTCATGCTGGGAAACCACAAGTTCGGCGCATTTTTTCAAATTGCGGGCGCGGGAATAATAGCCAAGACCCGCCCATGCGCGCATGATGTCGTCATCATCAGCGGCGGCTAAATCTTCGATGGTTGGCCAATTTTGTGTAAACTTAAGAAAATAGGCTTTGACCGCTTCAACAGTGGTCTGTTGCAGCATCACTTCCGACATCCAAACTTTATAGGGATCGGCTTTAACCCCTTTCGCGGATTGCTCAGGTGTAATACGCCACGGCAAAACCCTGTGGTGTCTGTCATACCAACGAAGTAATGATTGAGCTATTTTCATGTGTTAACTGTTACGATAAGCAAAAGGAGGCTGCATCACGCGAATTGCCGCAATTCTATCCAATGCACATGAATTTTACCGCTTTAAGATTGACATTCATATGTTGCATGCGCAGGCATGAGTAAAGTGTAGTGGAAAATGGTTATTTAATTTATGCCGATACCGGTCTATGTCATCAATTTGGAGCGGTCACGCGCGCGCTGGGAAGCGTTGCAAAAGCGTGCGAATGATCTTGATTTACATTTGCGACGTGTCGAGGCGGTGGACGGACGCCATCTGGACAAAGTGCAGCTTACAAATTTTGATGAAGCTTCATTTCGCCGTTTGCACGGAAAAACACCGTTGCCCGGTGAGATCGGTTGTTATTTCAGCCACCTGAAGGCATTGCAGATTATTGCCGACGGTGATGACAATTGTGCGGTCATTATCGAAGATGATGTGCTTTTTGCCAATGATTTCAATGAGGTTATTGAAGAATTACAAGACATTCAGGGTTGGGATGTTATCAAATTGATCAATAACAGAGTGAAATTTTTTCAAAGTAAATATGTCACTATTGGCGGCGTGGATGTCGGGTGCTGCATGCATGGACCATTGGGCTGCGCGGGCGGTTATATGGTGACGCGTGATGGCGCTAAAAAGCTTCTCAATACAATATCTAAGATGGAATTGCCCTATGATGTGGCGCTTGAGCGTGGCTGGTCAGGAGGCTATCGGGTTTACATCGTTAAAGATGCGGTTATTCAACTCGCAAATGAATTGGGCTCCACTATTCTGGAGGGTGGTGCAAGCTATAAACGTGTTCGTTTTCCGGCATGGAAGCGTCTTGGTGCACTGAAATTCAGGACAACCGACTATATCAGACGTATGATTTATGCTCTGCGTAAGTCGACTTTATTCATTGGTGATAAATGACATTTTTACACAGGAATTTTATCAAGCGCCGCAATTTTGATCAGTGGGTTTTAGCTTTTGGCGGCGCGTCGATGCCGGTACGTATCGGTGTCGGGCCTGTTGTTGTTTTTTTGTTCAGTTGTATTGGCATTTATCTGACGGCATTCAGGCATAAATCAACCAAACCGTTTGTTGGTTTGTTTTTATTTTTCATCATTCTTTATTTCCTTTGGGTTTTTGGGTTGATTGTCTGGCGCGGTCAGTTGAGCTTCAGCAACCGTCAGATCGGTTATACGTTACTATTGGTACTTTTTTCTTTTGCCGGAGCCGGTATGGTGCTGGTTCGTGATCCGGTGCGCTTTTATGCGCTGGGTTCACGGGTTGGTATTATTTTAGCGGCGCTGACAGCGATGTTTGTTTCGCTTTATAATGGCGGTCGTGTTGGTATTGGCGGCAATCAGGCGGTTTTTGCATTTGTTGCCGCTGCTGCCGCTATTTCTGCGACTTTGCCGGTTCAAAACGCACCGCATTTTTTACGTAATGGTCCGCAATGGCTGGCGCTGGGTTTTTTGGCCGTCATGGTTTCCGAAACCCGCGCTGTCTTAGTGGTGATGCCATTATTGTTGATGGTTGAAATCGTCGTTTATCTGCGAAAGTTCAGCTGGCAAAAACAAAGTGCAGTTTATCTAGGTTTGATGGTGTTGCTCGGCGCCATGTTTGTGGTGGGGCCTACGGGAAAAATAGTTGAGAAGCGTTTTACAACGATGCTCAACTATTACGAAACCGGTGATGCCACACAATGGAAAGACAAGCATAGCGCGGATATTCGCATGGCCATGTGGCGTGGAGCTGTCGCGGTCATTCAAGAGCATCCGCTGACAGGTGTCGGTACCATGGATAAAATGAAGCTGGTACAGGCACATGCCGGCGCCGACAAACAATTGCTGAAGGGGTTCTGGCATGTTCATAATATCGTGCTCGATGAAATGCTCCATAATGGTCTTGTCGGCCTGTTATTATTGAGCGCTGCCTTTATCTCGGTTTTTCTCCAGCTTTGGAGGACCGCACCTGATTATGCAACCAAACGGGTATTATGTTATTTTGCAGTGGTGCTGATCGCTTACGGAATGTTGCATGCACCTTTGCTGCATGAAACATGCATTGCTGCTATTATGCTGTTTATTGGTGTTTTAAATGCTGCACGCGTGAAGCGGGTTATTTATAAGCCGCAGTAAAATCGAACGGACATATTGATCATGAACGGGATGAAAGAGGGACGCGGATTTCGGCCACTAGCGGATACAGCAACCAATCTTTTGGATCCGGTTTTGCGCAAACGTGCCGGTATCAATCTATCGCTGATCCAATCATGGGAAGATATTGTCGGTGCCGGTCTTGGTCAATCCTCGCGTCCGTTACGGATAATGTGGCCAAGGCGTGCACATGAAAATGATCCGTTTCAGCCTGCTACATTGGTTGTGGCATGCGAGGGCTTTGCGGCCATGCGCATGCAGCACGAAACCGGTGAAGTCATCAATCGTGTCAACGGATTTTTAGGCTTTGCCGCGATCGGACGGATCAAGATTGAACAAAAACCGCTTGAGCGCAAACAAGAACGTCGGCTGCGCAAGCCTGTTGATATTCCACCTGGTCAGGCACGCAAAATTGAAGGCCAGACCAGTGTCATTGAGGATGATGGTTTGCGTCTTGCATTGGAGCGTTTGGGGCGCAATATTGCTGCCAGCAAGTTGAAGAAAAATCGCTGAGTGTTGAAGGCAAAGAATATATGTTCCCGACAAGTCGGTGAAATTATCCGGCTGACAACAACCGCCACAATGTTGCTATAGACTGTTATTAGAAAACAGGCGGCAAAACGGGTCTGGTTCTGATCAATGATCCGTTTTAAAGTAACGTTTTATAACAATGTTTTGAACAGAATTGGATGATTCGCATGAGCCTTACGCTTAATCGCAGGCATGTTATGTCTCTTGCAGGTGCTGCTGCCACAGGACTGGCTCTTTCCGGCAATGTTGCTTTTGCCCAGTCGCGCGCGGCTGAAGGCTCCGTGGATGCAGCTAAAGTTGCCGAACCGGGCAAGTTGAAAGAAATGATTTACGGCAAGGAAGATGCACCGGTCACGATCGTTGAATATGCATCTTTGACATGCCCGCATTGCGCTGATTTCACCCTCAATACATTCCCGAAAATCAAAGAAAAATATATTGATACCGGTAAAGCACGCCTGATTTTCCGCGAATTTCCTTTTGACCCGCGTGCAACAGCTGCTTTCATGCTGGCACGTTGCGCACCGGAAGAGCGTTATTTCCCGATGGTAAATGTGTTTTTCCAGCAGCTCCAACAGTGGGCGATGGCACAGGATGGTGAAGCTGCATTGTTGCAGATTGCCAAGCTTGCAGGCTTTACCCAGGAAAGCTTCCAGGCTTGCCTGACCAATCAGGAACTTCTGGATGATATTAACGGTGTTCGTGAACGTGGTTCATCTTACGGCGTTAATGCCACCCCGACCTTCTTTATCAATGGCCAAAAATATGCCGGTTCGCTTTCTGTCGATGACATGTCAGCCATCATTGATAAGTTGCTTTAAACCTTATTCGACCAATCTATTTGGTTTGCAAAATTGCGGGCACCATCAGGTGTCCGCTTTTTGTGCTTTAATAACACGACTTGGAAAAGAGTGACCCGATGCGCTTTTCCAAACTCCGCCTGCTTGGATTTAAATCTTTTGTCGAACCGATGGAGTTCATCATTGAAACCGGTTTGACTGGTGTCGTTGGTCCCAATGGTTGCGGAAAATCTAATTTAGTGGAAGCATTGCGCTGGGTAATGGGAGAAAACTCTTATAAAAACATGCGTGCTTCTGGCATGGATGATGTGATTTTTTCAGGATCCGGATCACGGCCTGCCAGAAACTCTGCCGAAGTTACATTATTTCTGGATAATAGTGACCGCACTGCACCGCCCCATTATAATGATGCGGATGAGCTGCAGGTTTCACGTCGTATCGAGCGTGAGGCAGGCTCGGTGTATCGTATCAATGGCAAAGATGCGCGCGCCAAAGATGTGCAATTGTTATTTGCCGATCAATCAACCGGTGCCCGCTCGCCTTCCATGGTCGGGCAGGGACGTATCGGTGAACTTATTCAAGCAAAACCGCAGGCGCGTCGCGCGCTTCTGGAAGAGGCGGCCGGAATCTCCGGCCTTTATAGCCGTCGTCATGAAGCGGAACTGCGATTACGGGCGGCTGAAGGCAATTTGGAGCGGCTTGAAGATGTTGTTGGTGAGCTGGCTTCGCAGATTGAAAGCCTGAAACGTCAGGCGCGACAGGCAAATCGCTTTAAAAACCTATCGGCTAATATTCGTAAGCTTGAAGCGACACTTTTGCATTTGCGCTGGTCCGCAGCCAAGGCACAAGAGGCGGAAGCGCAGTCTACATTGGCTGATGCCACTATTTCTGTAGGAGATAAAGCGCAAGCCCAGATGAATGCTGCGAAAGAGCAGGGCATTGGCGCTTATAAATTGCCGGAATTGCGTGAGCAATCGGGGCGAGCGGCTGCTGCCATGCAACGTTTGAGCCTTGCGCGCGGTCAGATGGATCAGGAAGCCGAGCGTATCCGCCAGCGCCGCTCCGATTTGATGAAGCGTTTGGAGCAGCTAGCTAGCGATCTCAAACGTGAAGAGCAATTATTGCGAGAAAACGCCGATATTCTCATGCAGCTTGAGCAAGAAGAGCAGCAATTGCATGATATAAATGTCCGCTCTTCTGAACGCGATAAAGAACTGCAATCACTGTTTGATGTGGCTGAAGAAAAGCTGCGTGAGAGTGAAAAGCTTTTAGCAAGTGTCACGACAGAGCGCGCCAATGTGATGGCCGAACGCACACAAATGCAGCGTGCTTTGCAGGATTTGCGGGAGCGGCGTGATCGCTTTTTTAAGCAATTGGAAAATATGCAGAGCGAGATTGGTGCGGTTGATGCTGAATTGCGGCAATTGCCATCGGTCGCTGAAAAGCAAATTGCGCTAAAGACCGCCGAAGAAGAAGTCGAATTTTGCGAGGAAACTGTCTTTGAAGCTGAAGCGCGTGTTGAAGAACTGCGTGATGCGGGCGCAGCCAGCCGTGAAGAACTGGACAAAATTCGTGGGCGTTTAAACCGGATTGAAACCGAAGCGCAAACCTTGCAAAGCATTTTGGCAGCAGCGCTGACAGGGGATTTCACTGCTGTTTTAGAGCATTTGAAAGTGCGCTCCGGCTATGAAGTGGCGCTGGGGGCTGCACTTGGGGATGCATTAACCGCAGCATTTGATGAGGATGCGCCGTCTTATTGGACGCTGGTGAACGGGCAAGTAACTGATCCGAAATTGCCGGCAGGCGTTAAGCCGCTTGCAGATTTTGTGGATGCGCCTCAACAATTGGCACGCCGTTTAAGCCAGATCGGGATTGTTGAAACCCAAGATGCAAGGCAGTTGCAGGCGCAATTGGCAGTAGGTCAGTCGTTGGTTGATCAGCAAGGCCAACTTTGGCGCTGGGATGGCTATATTGTCAAAGCAGATGCACCGACAATGGTGGCGCAACGTCTGGCACAGCAAAATCGTTTGGTTGAATTACAGATGAAAGCCATTAGCGTTAAGCGCGATGTGGATGCACAAGCGGCACGCGTTAGCGCTGATGAAAGTGCCTTGCGCGAAGCAGTGGAGGCGGAGCGTATCAGCCGTGATCGCTTACGAAACATGCAAAAACAAATTCAGGAAGTGCGAGAAGCATTAAGTGCGGCGGAACGGACAACTGCACAGCTGACAAGTCGGGCATCAGCATTGCAGGATGCAAAAGAGCGCTTGCAGGAAAATCTGGAAGAAGCACAAATCCATCTCGCCGATGGTTTGGATTGGCTTGAAAAACTGCCTGCTATTGATGAGATCGAGGCGCGGCTCAATGCTGCCAATCATGCCGCACAGCAAGATCGTAATGCGCTGGCTGAAGCGCGCGCAGCCTATGATGGTTTACGCCATGAGGCGGTACTACGTGAAAACCGCTTGGCAATGATTGCGCTTGAACGCAAAAACTGGAAATCGCGCATCGAAAACGCCAATGAACAACTGGCCTCGCTTCAGGATCGCCAAGTTGAAGTGCAGGAAGAGCTGGAGATTTTAGCCGAAGCGCCGGACGAGCTGGATCGCAATTTACAAAATCTTTTATCTGAAATGAGCATTGCCGAGGCGCAAGTCAAAGAAACATCAGATAATCTGGAAGTGGCGGAAGCCGCGCAATCTGTGCTGGATAAAGCGGCTATTTTAGCCATTCAGGAATTATCCAGTGCGCGTGAAGTGCGCGCGCGTGCGGAAGAACGCTTGGCTGCTGCTGAAGAGCGCCGCAAAGAAACCGAGCAGCGTATTGCTGAAGCTTTGCAATGTCCGCCGCATGAAGCTATCCGCCAGACGGGATTAGCTGCGGATGATCTGCTGCCGGAAGCCGAACAGCTTGAACGCCAGCTGGAGCGTTTGAAAATTGAGCGTGAGCGGCTGGGTGCGGTTAATTTGCGTGCTGATGAAGAGCAGGATGAATTATCGACGCGGCTCAATGACATTGTCAGTGAGCGCGATGATATTATCGAGGCGATCAAGAAATTGCGCCTTGGCATTCAGAACCTGAATCGCGAAGGGCGTGAGCGTTTGCTTGCAGCTTTTTCTGTGGTCAACGCGCAGTTCCAGCGATTGTTTACGCATTTGTTTGGCGGCGGTACAGCGGAATTACAACTGATTGAATCGGATGATCCGTTGGAAGCAGGTCTGGAAATTTTGGCGCGCCCTCCGGGTAAAAAGCCGCAAACCATGACGCTTCTGTCGGGTGGCGAGCAGGCATTGACCGCAATGGCACTGATTTTTGCGGTATTTTTGACCAATCCCGCACCGATTTGTGTGCTGGACGAAGTAGACGCACCGCTCGATGATCATAATGTCGAGCGCTATTGCAATTTGATGGATGAAATGGCGGCCTCCACGCAAACGCGTTTTGTGGTCATTACCCATAATCCGATCACCATGGCGCGGATGAACCGGCTTTATGGTGTTACCATGGCCGAGCAGGGTGTCAGCCAGTTGGTGTCGGTTGATTTGCAGGCTGCTGAAAAGCTCATCGAGCCTGCCTAATTTATCCCGGCTACGCTATTTAGAATGACGCCATGTGCTGCGTGCTGCTTTTTCAATATTATTGAGCGCATTGGAAAAGGTAGAACTCAGCAAATAGAACATGCCGAATGTCGGGCTCCAGTAATCGGTTTTCAAAGGGATACGTTTGATCAGCGGTTCAGGATTGTGCCGGTTAACGGAAGGCCTCGCATTGAAAGTCGAATAGCCTAATCCTTCTTCAATCAGACGGCGTGCCATTTCGGTGGAATTGACCATATAGCGTGTATTGGGGCGGATGTTATGATGGTCGAAAAGCCCACTATAATAAGAGCTGGCGCCACCAAAATTAGGAAAAATGAATGGTTCATTTGCGATTTCCGCCAGTTCCAGCTCTTGCTTTTGCGCCAGCGGGTGCGCCGCATTGATGGCAATATGCACTTGGGTTGGAAAGAGTTCAACGAATTTAAGTGAAGGATGGAGGAAGTCGTTCAGGCCAAAACCGGCAATGAGCTTTCCGGTACGCACTGATTCGACCAGATTGGATGATTCAAGCTCGACAATGTTGAAACGCGAGAAAGGCACCGCATCACTTAAATTTTTGATCAGTTCCGGCACTACCACCGCACCGGCACTACCGATTACACCAATGGTCAGTTCCTGTTCATTCTGTTTGGCAATACCTGCAACCTGATGTTCAAATTGGGCTTTGGCTTCAAACAACGGTTCGGCTAAAAGCAGGAAACGCTGGCCTTCGGTGGTTAGTGATACACCTTTTGCGGGGGTGCGGTAGAAAAGGCGTACGCCAAGCTCCGTTTCAGCAATGGTAATGGCTTCACGGATGGAGGAGGGGGAAATGTTGATTAGCTGTGCTGTTTGGGTGATCGAGCCGATATTGGCGACATGGCGAATATATTCAAGCTGCTTAATGCTGACGGATTTAAACATTTGCCCTCCCAGAAAGATCATTTAATGAACTTAATACAATAGAAAATGCATTTTTTATATGAATAAATATGCTCTATGGTAAACCTACCTTGGGAGGGTAAGTTATATGAACAAACTACTGTCTAAAACTTTGTTTGCGGCTATTGGCCTTGCATTGTCGTCCACTGTTGCGCTGGCGGATAAAACCGAACTGACGGTTTCCAGCTGGTTGCCAATGACGCACCACATCAATGCCGGCATTTTGCAACCCTATGCAGAAAGAGTAAGTGAAGCGACCGATGGTCGTGTGAAACTCAATTTCTTGAGTAAAGCACTGGGAGCACCAGCAGAACATTTTGAACTGGCGCGTAAGGGCATGGCGGATATTACCTGGGGTAATTTCACCTATGAGCCGAAACGTTTTGCTGTTTTCACATTGTTTGAATTGCCACTGCTCAGTTCTTCGTCAGAAGTCAGCTCTGTTGCAGCATGGAATACATTCGACAAATATATGCGCGGCAAGCTGAAGTCGCTTGATGGCGTTGAAATTTTAGGGCTTATGCAGCTTGATCCGGGCCAGATCAATATGCGCGACAAGGCCGTGTTGACCCCTGACGATCTGAAGGGCAAGAAAGTTCGTGCAGGCGGCCCTGTACAATCTGCTCTTCTTGATGCAGCCGGTGCCGTTTCCATTTCCGCGCCACAGTCAAAGTCTTATGAGCTGCTTTCCACCGGCGTTGTGGATGGTACTTTCTCCAATACAGAAGCTCTGGGTGGCTTTAAACTGTTTGAAGTTCTTAAACATCAGACAGAAGTTGATGGCGGTGCTTATAACGGCAGCTTCTTCATTGCGATGAACAAGAAGAAGTTTGACAAGCTCTCTGATGAAGACAAAGAAGCGATCATCAAAATTTCCGGTATTGAACTGTCGCGTGCTGCTGGTCAGGATTGGGATCATTCCAGTTCAGTCGGTAAAAAAGAAGCCGCTGATAATGGTATGAATTTTGTTGAGCCGACCCCTGAACTGCTCGCACTGATTGACAAGGTCAAGCAAGAGCAGCAGGCTGTATGGATCGAAAGTGCCAAAGCTGCCGGTATCGAAAATCCGCAGGAAGTGATGGATTTCTTCTTCGCTGAAATCGAACGGCTGGAAAAAGAGAAGAACTGAGCCATAGTTCGCCTCGATCGGCACTCTAATTCTCAATGAAAAAATAAATGCGGGATATGCGAAAGTTTATTTTCGCATATCTCCCGCGGAGCTGTCTCATGTCTATGAAAACACTCTTTGCAAAATTGGCGGTTGTTCCGGCCTTTTTGCTGCTGATATTGGGTTTGCTGACATTTATTGACGTTACCGGACGCAATGTGTTCACAAAACCTTTGCCCGGTTCCTTTGATATTATTTCATATCTGGTGGCTGTTGTGGTTTTCACCTCGGCACCATTTATCGCACGCTCACGCGGTCATATTGTCGTTGATCTCCTTGATCCGCTTTATTCGCCGCGTGCCCGCCGTATCCGCGATGTAATTATCGAAATCATCTCCGGTTTCTGCATGTTGCTTCTGTGCTGGTGGATCGGCGTTTACGCTTGGGAAGCATACGAGTTTGATCGTGTGTCACAGGATATCTCAATTCCTATCTGGCCGGTTGCAGGCCTTTGCTCTGTCACGAGTTTTATCACAGCTCTCATCCATTTCGGGCTGGCAATCAGTGATTTCTGCGGAAAGGAAAAACCATGACAGTCACGCTGATTGCATGTTTTATCGTTGTCGGGCTGGTATTTTTACGTATCCCTGTTGGCTTTGCCATGTTGCTGGTCGGTGTTCTTGGCCTTGCATATTTGCGGGATATGGATCTGGCGCTCGGTCTTCTTGGCTCCACCACAATGGAAACCGTGGTTTCTTTTGAACTATCGGTTATTCCGCTGTTTCTGTTGATGGGTAATGTCATCAACCGCGCCGATATTTCGCGCGAGCTTTATGACTGCGCCAATAAATTTGTCGCGCACCGTCCAGGTGGTCTGGCCATGGCGACCGTCATGAGCTCTGGCATTTTCAGTGCGATTTGCGGCTCATCGCTGGCAACGGTAGCAACCATTTCCAAAGTGGCACTGCCAGCCATGCGCCGTCACAATTATTCGGATGAATTGGCCGCTGGTGCGATTGCCGGTGGTGGTACATTGGGCGCGCTCATTCCGCCGTCCGTGCTGCTCATTCTCTATGGTCTTTTGACCGAAACCAGTATTGGTCAGCTTTTTGCTGCCGGTTTCATTCCGGGTCTTGTTGGCATTGGCTTTTATCTGCTCGCCGTTAAAGTGATGGTTTGGTACAAACCTTCATTAGGGCCTGCTGCCGAGCGCTTCTCATGGGCCGAGCGCATTAAATCCACACGCGGTATTTTCCTGCCGGTGTTGCTGTTTATTGTGGTAATCGGCGGTATTTATGCAGGCTACTTCACGCCGACAGAATCGGCCGGTATTGGTGCAATTGCTTCTCTGGCAATTGCTTTTGGTCGCGGCAAGTTTAACCTGACCGACCTGAAAGAAGTGCTGATTGAAACAGTGCTTGTCAGTGCATCGCTGTTCTTCATCCTGATCGGTGCGCTTTACTTCTCCCATGTGGTTACTGTTTCAGGTTTTGCCGAAGATATCTTAAGCTTCCTCACCGGTATTAATGCGTCACCGATGATGATTATTTTCGGTATTATTATCATTTATCTTCTGCTCGGTTGCATTATGGACAGTATGGCAATGGTGATGCTGACTGTGCCGATTTTTGCACCATTGGTTATCAGCCTCGGTTTCCATCCGGTCTGGTTCGGTATCATCGTGGTGGTCGTTTCTGAAATCAGCTTCATCACCCCGCCAATCGGTATCAACATTTTTGTGCTGCGTTCCAACCAGCCTGATCTGTCGATCTCGACCATCTATCGCGGTGTGACACCTTTCTGGATTTCCGACTTGTTCCGTTTGGCAGTGTTGACGATGTTCCCAATTTTGTCGCTGTGGCTGCCATCCATCTTATTTTGATCTGTAGGTGTCTTTTCTTATGACTGTACTCGAGTATTTTAATTCCATTCATGACGACGTAACTGAATGGCGCCGCAGCCTGCATACCATGCCGGAACTTCTTTATGATTTGCCAAAAACAAGTCAGTTTGTGGCACAGAAACTGCGTGAATTCGGCGTTGATGAAATCACGGAAAATATTGCACAATCAGGTATTGTGGCGACTATTAAAGGTAAGCGTGAAGGCACAAAACGTGTTGGCCTTCGCGCTGATATGGATGCTCTGCCGATCTCTGAGCAAACCAATCTGCCTTATGCTTCCAAGCATGAAGGTTTGATGCATGCCTGTGGCCATGACGGCCACACGGCAATGCTGCTCGGTGCTGCATGTTATTTATGTGAAAATCGCGACTTCGCCGGTTCTGTGGTGCTGATTTTTCAGCCAGCTGAAGAAACCGGTGCCGGTGGCAAGGCGATGATCGACGAAGGGCTGTTTGAAAAATGGCCGGTTGATGCAGTCTATGGTCTGCATAATCAACCTGGCATTGAAATCGGTCATTTCATCTGCCGTAAAGGGCCAATGCTGGCTTCATCGGACGAGTTCGACATTACCATTCACGGTAAAGGTGGTCATGCGGCTGCACCTCAAACGGCGATTGATCCGCTGATGGTGGCATCATCCATTTTGAGCGCGGCACAGGCAATTGTTGCGCGTAATTTGTCGCCATTTGATTCAGCCGCTTTGTCGATCACCCGGCTGGAAGCAGGTGACAGCTACAACACCATTCCGCCTGTGGCGACAATGTCCGGTACGATCCGTACATTGAATGAAAAAGCCCGTGCGATGATGAAAGAGCGTTTAAGCCAAGTGGTTGAGCATAGTGCGGCACTGCATGGTGCAACGGCGGAGCTCAATATCAAAACCGGCTATCCTGTTTTGGATAATACCCCAGCCAACGCGGCATTTATTGCGGATGTCGCGCGCAGTATCGTACCGGCAAGTCAGGTGAATGGCGATTGCACCCCGATCCTTGCCAGCGAAGACTTTGCCTTCATGCTGCAGGAAGTGCCGGGTGCCTATATGTTGATGGGTAATGGTAACACTGCTTCATTGCATAATGCGGCCTACGATTTCAACGATGCAGCCATTCCTTATGGCAGTGCATTTTTAGTCACCGCTGCTTTGAACACATTGAACGAAGCGTAATTTTTACAAAAAATATGAGTATCACGGGTAATTTGAATGGCCTGTGATACTCAGGCTCTTTGTTATTGTGCTTTTAATGTTTGCAGAACCGTTTGCGTTGTGCGTGCAATATGGTTGCGGATAATCTCGGTTGCGCCCTCAATGTCTCGATTGAAAGCCGCATCAAACAAGGCTTTATGCTCAGCTGCAATATCGCGCACACCTACTGATTGTTTGCGTGAAAGATGACGATAACGCTGGTGCTGTTCATAAATTTGCTGGCGCATACGCATAATCCATGCGGACGGACAGGCTGCAACCATTGTTTCATGGAAAATCGCGTTGCGTGATTCCCATTCAATAAAATCGGTTTCACCTTGAATTATTTTTTGCTCAGCGCGTTCAAGGCGATGATAGGCGGCAACCAATTGCGTTTCCCAATCATCATCCCCGTGCAGAAAAGATTGCCGTAGTGCTTCAATTTCGAGCAGAGTGCGTGTTTCGCCGATATCATAAGCATCTTCTGCCGACATAGGCGCTACAAAAAAACCACGCTGTCCTTCTAGAATTACAAGTCGTTCACTGGAAAGACGAGACAAAGCCTCACGCAGCGGACCGGCACCGAAGCCATATTTCTCACGCAAGGTTTCGATCTTTAATTTTTCATTCGGTAAAAGAATGCCAAAAACGATGTCTTCCCGCAATTGGCGATAGGCTTTTTCCGAGTTTGTTTTTTCCGGCAATGCAAGTTGTTTTTCTAACATAATCAAACTCCTGATTGTAACCTACCCATGAATTCCAAAAAAATCAATATTCTGTATATTATCGATAAAACATAAAATATCGATTTTTATGTTGACTTGATAAGAAAATCGATATTTCTTAAGGCGAGTATCTCTTTGGGAGGAGACGAGTATGAATACCCGCTTGGGTCAGGCGCATGAGGATGGAACTGCTTCTATGGAGCAGGGCGTGCGCACGAATAATTTCACAGTTTTTTTGACGTCTATTGATAGTTGGATTGCCCGCTCCGAAACACTCGTTGCAGGGCTTTTGGCATTTGTGATAGTCATTTTGCTGCTCATCAATGTTGCAACGCGCACCTTTGGTATGCCGCTGTTCTGGGTTGATGAACTGGCAATTTATGCAATGGTTTGGATGGGGTTCTTAGGCGCGTCGCTTGGTATCCATTATCGTCAGCATATTGCTGTGACCGTTTGTATCGATTTATTGCCGATCCGTATGCATATGTTCATGCTGGTCATGATCGATGTCATGATGTTGGCTTTGTTTCTCATTCTGTCGGTTTTCGTTTGGCAGTGGTTTGACCCGATCGCCGTAATACAGGCTGATTCATTGAGTGAAGTCGGCGCGAAAACTTTCAACTTTATCTATGACGAACCAACGACAACGCTTGGCGTTCGCAAGTTTTGGTTCTGGCTGATCCTCCCTGTTTTCTGCGTTTTTGTGACTATTCACAGTATCAAAAACCTTGTCGATAGTGTGCGCACATATCTTGATGCAGCCGGAGCGGAGGTGGTGAAATGATCGCCGGATTGAGTTTTGTTGGCCTTGTTATTGCTGGTCTGCCAATTGCATTTATTTTGCTTGCTGTAGCGATTATTTACATTTTTTCCAGCGGCAATACTGTGTTGCTGGCCTCGCTGCCGCAGCAGTTGTTTGGTGGTTTGGAAAGCTATGGTTTGCTGGCGTTGCCGCTTTTCATTTTGCTGGGCGAGCTGATGAATGAGGGTGGCATTGGTCGCCGTCTCATGGGGCTTGCCATGTCTATCATCGGTTCTGTTCGCGGTGGTTTGGCCTATGTGAACTTGCTGGCTAACGTGATGATGGCATCTATCTTGGGTTCAACCGTGGCGCAGATTACTGTTATGTCGCGCATGGCTGTGCCGGAAATGGATCGTGCGGGTTATCCGCGTGATATTTCTGCGGCCATCACGGCAGCAGGTGGCTTGCTAGCTCCTGTTATCCCGCCATCAATGCTTTTCATCATCTACGGTGTGGTCGCACAGATCTCAATCGGTGATTTATTTATTGCGGGTGTTGTACCGGGCCTGTTAATGGCTGTGTCGTTCTTTGTCGTTATTGCTATTCTTGGCCGCATTTATAATTTCCCTGAAGGTGAGAGTTATAACTGGTCGCAGCGCTTCAAAGCTTTGTGTGATGCTTTGCCAGCCGTTATCATTCCTGTGACTATTATTGGTACTATTTTGGGCGGTATCGCCACACCAACCGAATCAGCAGTCCTTGCCATTGTTGCATCAGTTCTGGTTGGCCGCTTTATCTATGGTGAGTTGGAGTTTTCCCATCTGGCACCAGCATTTGTGCGTGCAGCACGTGGCGCAGCGGTGGTGTTGTTCCTGATTGCAGCCGCACAAGTCTTTTCATGGGTCATTACCTTTGAAAATCTTCCTGCAACCGTTGCTGTTTTCTTGCAGTCGTTGACTGAATCGCCAACTGTGTTCTTGCTGCTGGTTGTGGCACTGCTGTTGGTGCTCGGCATGTTTACCGATCCAATCCCTGCAATCATTCTGGTTGTTCCGGTACTGTTGCCGGTTGCTACCAATGTCTATGGCGTTGATCCATTCCACTTTGGCATGATTGTCTGTCTAACACTGGTTGTTGGCCTGCTCACACCACCGGTCGGCACCGGATTATTTACGGCCGCCTTGATGACAGGCGTAAAAGCTGAGCGTATTGCATTGATGACCATGCCGTTCTTGCTGGCGACAATGGCTGTGATTTTGGCAATTGTGTTCTTTCCTGTTTTACTGAAATTGCTGTGAGGGAAGAACCATGACATTTCCGCAAAACGCAACAGACCATAAGCCACTGAATATCACCGTGATCGGTTGCGGTACGATTGGTGCGGGCTGGGCTGCAACTTTTGCAGCCGCCGGACATCGGGTTAAAGTTTATGATCTCAATCCGGCATCGGACAAGCGTTTGGCCGATGTCTGGCATCAGGCATTACCGGTTTTGCAGCGTATCGGTGTTTGTGTGGAGGCTCCGCAACCTCCATCATGGACAGATAATCTGGATGATGCATTGTCGGATGTGCAGTTTATTCAGGAGGCATTGCCGGAAAAACTACCGCTGAAGCTGGAAATGCTGGCATGCATTGAAGACAAGATTGCCGATGATGTGCTGATTGCATCAAGCTCGTCAGGTTTGAGCCCGAGCCAGATGCAGGCGCAGATGCGCGTGCCGCAGCGTTTGCTGATCGGCCATCCCTGCAATCCGCCTTACCTGATGCCTCTGGTTGAAATTTGTGGCGGTGAACTAACTGCACCGCAAGCATTGGATCGTGCCGAGGAGATATATCAAGATCTTGGCAAATCGGTATTGCGCTTACAAAAAGAAGCCTCTGGCCATCTGGTTAACCGCTTGCAGGCAGCCCTTTGGCGTGAAGCTGTGCATCTTGCATCACAAGGCTATGCCAGCGTTGGCGATATTGAAAAGGCGGTTACGCAAGGCTTGGGCGCGCGTTGGAGCATTTTGGGGCCAACAGCGATTTTTCATCTGGCAGGTGCAGAGCAAGGCTTAGCCAAGTTTCTCGACGATTTGGGCACTGAAGTTGAAAAATGGTGGAGCGATTTAGGCACACCTGAACTCAGCGATGAAGTGAAGCAAGTGCTCATCAAGGGGATGGATGCAGCAGCCGGAGAGGAAACATCCTCGGCTATGGCAGCGCGACGTGATGAGCAGGTGGTTGCGATGATTGAAAAGCAGCAATCACTTCAGCGCAAATATTAAAGGGTTCTGATGCGTAACAACGCATCAAAGAATATTATCTGGGAGGAAATTAGATGAAGTCATTATTGAAATTCACGCTTGCAACCTTAACGGCGACTGCTTCTCTTGGCACTCTTGCCAATGCTGCCGATTATCGCATTGGCTTGATTACGCCACCTTCACACCAATGGAGTGTGCAGGCCGTGGAAATGGCCAAAACACTCAATGAAAAAACCGATGGCCGTGTAAACTTGCTGGTTTTCCCAAGCGGTCAGCTGGGTAGTGAAGCGCAGGTTTTGCAGCAGATGCAGTCTGGTGCGGTTGATTTCTCCTTCATGACATTGGGCGAATTCGCCAACCGTAACGCCAATTTCGGCATTTTCCTTGCACCATATCTGGTTAAGGATATTGATGGCGCACAGGCATTGCTGAAAGGCCCGACTGCTCTTAAAGTTCTGGAAGAAGTGAAACCACTCGGTCTCGTTGGTTTTGGCTATGGTATGGCCGGTATGCGCCAGATCGTTATGCGCGGCGATGTCAAAGACGGCACTGACTTGTCTGGCAAAAAAATTCGCACAATTCCGCTCGCACCGGAATTGGATTTCTGGAAAAAGCTGGGCGCTGCACCAACACCGATGCCATTGCCTGCACTTTATGATGCTTTCGCCAATGGTCAGGTCGATGGCATGCAGATCGATTTCGAAGGCACATGGAACAGCAGCTACTATGAGCATGCGGGCACTATTCTTGATAGTAACCACATGATGTTCCCGATGGTCGCCGTTGGCTCAGCGCGCAAATGGGCGACTATTTCACCGGAAGATCAAGAAATCCTGCGCACCACCATGGTGGAATATCTCGATAAGATCGTTTCCTCATACGACCAGATCGATCAGGATTATCTGGAAAAACTCAAAGGCACCAAGGTTCAGGTGAAAAGCGTAGATCGTAGTTTCTTCGGCGCACCGATTGATGATTGGTACAAAGAATGGCGTGAAAAAACGCCGCTTCTGAAGGAACTGGAAGCGGAGGCAGCCGCTCTCTAATTGCATCACCTCCCTTGAAAACGGTGGTTTTCAAGGGAGGTTACAACTTTTACTAATCTTATAATTTCAAGAGCGAGGCTTATGACTTATACACTGCGCGAATTGCGTTACGTGCGTTTTGGTACGCAGGATGCTGCCAGCAGCCATCAGTTTCTGACAGAAATTGTTGGCCTGGAAAATGCCGGTAAAAAAGACGGCTCTTATTATTATCGTTCAGATGCACGTGCTTACAGCGTCAATATGGTGGCAGGTGCTACAAAACCGGCAATCGCCATCACGGTTGCGCGCCGTGAAGATCTGGATGCTTTGGAAAAACAACTGACAGCGCATAATATTGCTTCAACATTTGGTGGTGAAGAAGAATGCGCTGAACGTCTGGTGAAAGCCTATTTGAGCTGCACTGCGCCAAATGGCCTGATCGTTGAATTTGTCTGGCGTCCGATGACCAGCGGTTGGCGTTATTTCCCAAGCCGTGATGCCGGCGTGACCGAATTTCAGACTGTATCACTGCGTTGCAAAGATATTGCCGCCAATGAGCATTTCTGGACGCAAGTGATTGGTGCCAAAGTCTCGGATTGGGTGGGTGATACCGCTTATATTCGCCTTGATGACAAGCATCACGTCATTGCGCTTTATCCGTCCACGCGCGATGGCTTGATGGGCATTACCTTCAATGTTGAAGGTATCAACAACATCATGCAGAATTTCTATTTTTTCCAGCGCCAGCAGTTGCCGATCATTCATGGCCCCGGTCACCATCCGGCATCCGACCAGATTTTCGTAACCACAGAAGCGATGAAAATCGCTGGCCAAAATGATGAACCGCTAATGGTGACTTATGCCACCGGCATGCTGAAAGGTGAAGAAAATTTTGCCAATCCGCCACGTCAATATCGCCACCAGCCGCGCTCTTATTGCGAATGGGGCTCTTATACCAATGTGCCGGAATTTGCCGGAGACAATGTGTAAGCCCTAGTTGTGGGACAGGGCGCGTGAACAGCCAAATTTCAATTTCTGCCTGATAAAAGGAGGCACACATGATTGAGTTGAGTGACGTCGTTTATTGCCGGGTTGGCACTCAGGATCTGGAAAGTGCTGAGGCTTTTGCGACAACAATTTTAGGTCTCGAAGTGGCTGAGCGCACCAAAGGTGCCATCCATTTCAAATCAGATAATCGCGACCATACGCTGTGTTATTTCGAAGGTAATCCTGAAGATCATATTACCGCTTTCGAGCTGAAATCCTCTGCTGAATTGCAGGCTGCTGCCGCATCTTTGGAGGCGCTCGGGCATAATGTGCAATATGGCAGCCCCGCTGAATGCGAGATACGTCATGTGCGCGAATTTATTCGCTTTAATGATCCGACTGGTAATGTGATCGAGTTTATCGTCCGTCCAAGCATGTCGGGGGTTGATTATCATGGCACCCGTGATGCCGGTATCACCGGTTTCAGCCATGTCGGCTTCTATTCCACCGATGTGGAGCGGGATGAAAAATTCTGGACAACTGTTTGTAATGCACGTGTTTCTGATCGTATTGGTGATGCACCATTGATGCGCATCGGTGCGATCCACCATACGATCGCACTTTTTCCGGGGAATAAAGCTGGCATTCAGCACATCAATCATCAGGTGGAATCCACCCATGATATCCAGCGCTCCAGCAATTTGCTGCGTGATAAACAAGTGCCGATTACCTTTGGGCCGGGTCGTCACCCGACATCTTCAGCACAGTTTCTCTATTTCCGTGGCCCCGATGGTATGACTTATGAATATTCCACCGGCGTGTGCGAAATTCATGATGAACCATTGTGGCGTGATCGTCAGTTTGCCTTTGAGCCGAAAGGTTTCTGCCTTTGGGGTGCAAGCCCTAAAATTGCAGCCTTTTCGGAAGGGGATGACTAAGCATGTCCGTGAATATGAATGAAGCCTCTGTGACGGTCAGAAAAGCTGCCCGTGCCTTGGGGCGTAGTGGTTTGGTACATGCTTATGGGCATTGTTCCATGCGCCTTGATGCCAGCACTTTTCTGGTTTGTCCGGCTTCACCACCGGGATTGGTTGGTGTGGGTGAAGAATGCACTGTGCTGCAAATTCATGAGCCACTGCCGGAAAATGTACTGGGCGAGGTGCGTCTGCATCAGCAAATTTACCAAAACCGCGCTGATATTAATGGCGTGGTGCGCTTTATGAGCCCGAAGATGATGTCACTGGCTGCAATGGGTTTGAGCCCGAAGCCGCGTCATGGTTTTGGTTCTTATTTCGCGCCAAGCGTTCCGCTTTGGGATGATCCGCAGCTTATCCGCGATGATGAGCGCGCGCAAAAAGTCATCCGCCTGATGGGCGAGTCCAAGGCCGTGCTGATGCGCGGCAATGGTGCCGTTGTGGCCGGTCAGTCGCTGGAAGAGGCGGTGGTGCTGGCTTGGTATCTGGAAGACAGCTGCCGTGTGGAGCTCGATGTTCTGGCCAGCGGCATGGCGCAACATGCACCCGTTTTAAGCAATGAAGAAGCTGCACAACGTGCGACCAAAGCAGGCCGCATCTTTGAAAGAATGTGGCAGTTTTTAACGAATGATGATGAAGAGTGAACCCCATTATGACTGCGAATAAATCAACTGGCGCGGGCACTGCCGGCACTGAAATTCTCAACTTTATTGGCGGCGAATATCGCAAAGGCGGCGGCCGTCTGTTTGAAAATTATTATCCGGCAACCGGTCAGGTTCATGCCCATGTACATGAAGCAAGCCGTGAGGATGTTGATCTGGCAGTTGGTGCTGCCAAACAGGCGCTGAAAGGCCCTTGGGGTCGTATGAGCGTTGCCGAACGTCTCTCGATTTTGCGTAAAGTCGCTGATGGCATTCAGGCGCGCTTTGATGAATTTTTGCGCGCTGAAATCATGGATACCGGCAAGCCGCGCTCCATCGCCAGCCATATTGATATTCCGCGTGGTGGTGCGAACTTCAATGTATTCGCCGATCAGATCGCATCTTTGAGCACCGAAGCATTTCAATCGGCCACGCCGGATGGTGCGGGCGCTATCAACTATGCTATCCGCGTTCCGCGTGGGGTGATTGCGGTCATCTGTCCGTGGAACCTGCCACTGCTGTTGATGACATGGAAAGTGGCGCCAGCCATGGCTGCGGGTAACACGGTTGTCGTCAAACCATCGGAAGAAACACCTGCAACTGCTGCACTCTTGGGCGAAGTCATGAATGCAGCCGGTGTTCCGGCCGGTGTTTATAACGTCGTGCATGGTTTTGGTGCGGATTCTGCCGGTGAGTTTTTGACCTCCCATCCGGATGTTGACGGCATTACTTTTACCGGTGAAACCTCGACCGGTGAGGCGATCATGCGTGCAGCCTCCAATGGTGTGCGTCCCGTTTCGCTTGAACTGGGTGGCAAAAATGCCGGTATCATTTTTAATGATGCGGATATTGCTAAAGCAATTGAAGGCACTGGCCGTTCCTGCTTTGCCAATACCGGTCAGGTCTGCCTTGCAACCGAGCGTCTTTATGTTCAGCGCGGTATTTTTGAAGAATTCTGCGCCAAGCTGACCGCACAGGCCAAATCTTATCGCTTTGGTGATCCGTTTAATCCTGAAGTGACAATGGGGCCGTTGGTCAGCGATATTCATCGCCAGAAAGTGCTGGGCTTTTATGAAAAAGCCAAGGCAGAAGGTGCGACCATTCTTTGTGGTGGCGGCACACCGGATGTGGCTGGTTTTGAAAATGGTTACT
This sequence comes from Paenochrobactrum sp. BZR 201-1, assembly GCF_044987585.2. NCBI lineage: Bacteria > Pseudomonadati > Pseudomonadota > Alphaproteobacteria > Hyphomicrobiales > Brucellaceae > Paenochrobactrum > Paenochrobactrum sp. BZR 201-1. The sequence continues at coordinate 421,812 of NZ_JBJDRZ020000005.1, forward strand.
TTGTTGAACCAACCCTTTGGACCGGCTTGCCGCAGACATCGGAAATCGTCACCAATGAAATTTTTGGTCCTTGCGCGCATATCAGCGTGTTTGACGATGAAGAAGAAGTTGTCGGTCTTGCCAATAACAGCCCTTACGGTTTGGCAACAGCAGTCTGGACAGAAAACTTAAGCCGTGCGCATCGCGTTGCCTCACAGATTGATGTGGGCATTGCATGGGTCAACAGTTGGTTCCTGCGTGATCTGCGCACCCCGTTCGGCGGCTCGAAGAAGTCCGGTATTGGTCGCGAAGGCGGCAATCACTCATTCGAATTTTACACAGAGCTTCGCAATATCTGCATCAAGCTTTAATCGCATAATCAGGAATAGATATCATGTTGAACGATCAGGAACGCTCGCTTGCCATTGAAGCTTTGCTGGAAGCCCATCGCAGCAAAAAGCCTTGCACGCAATTATCAACCCAGTGGCCACATATCACCATTGATGATGCTTATGCGATTTCGCACGCTGTTGCGCAAAAGCGCATGGCTGGTGGCGCACGTATTGTCGGGCACAAAATTGGTCTGACATCAAAAGCTATGCAGGCTTCTTCTCAGATTGATGAGCCTGATTACGGTCATATCTTTGATGATATGCTGCTCAATGATGGTGCCAAAGTGCGCCATGCCGATTTCTGTGTTCCGCGCGTTGAGCCGGAACTGACCTTTGTACTGAAAGAGCCGCTCAAAGGCCCGAATATTGGCTTAGTGGATGTGTTGCGCGCCACAGAATATGTCATTCCGTCGATCGAAATCATTGATGCCCGAGTGCAGAACCCGCGCAAGATATTCGACACTGTAGCAGATAATGGTGCAGCCGCCGGCTTGGTTCTCGGTGGTCGTCCGGTACGCCCTGACGAGATTGATCTTCGCTGGGTAGGCGCTGTTTTCTATCGTAACTCCGAAATTGAAGAAACGGGTCTTGCCGCCGGTGTGCTCGGTCATCCGGCGATGGCGATTGCATGGCTTGCCAACAAGCTTGCGCCATTTGGCGTGACATTGGAGCCCGGTCATTTGCTGCTATCGGGCTCGTTCACGCGTCCGGTTTGGGCTGATAAGGGCGACACGCTGCATGCAGATTTTGGCCCTCTCGGCAGCGTTGCTGTGCAGTTTGTTTGATAGGTTTGATCATGGACGTGAAAACAAACCCATTTAAGGCAGCCATGCGCTCGCGCACCAAGCAAATTGGTGTGTGGAGCATGAGCGCCAGCCCTGTGGCGGTGGAAATTATCGGTAATAGCGGTTTTGATTGGGTCTGCCTTGATGCAGAACATTCACCGGTTGATATTTCCAATCTCGTGACGCTTTTGCATGCAGGATCTGCCGGTAAAGCCCATCCCGTCGTCCGTCCGGCATGGAATGATCCGGTTTTTCTCAAGCGCGTGTTGGATGTAGGCGCACAAACTGTGCTGGTGCCTTTTGTGCAAAATGCAGATGAAGCGCGCCAAGCTGTTGCAGCTTGCCGTTATCCGCCGGAAGGTATCCGCGGTGTTTCAGGAAGCTCGCGCGCATCGGCCTATGGTCAGATGAATGGTTATCTGAAAAAAGCCAATGACGAGATCTGCGTGCTGGTGCAACTTGAAACCGGTAGCGCTTTGCAAAATCTGGAAGAGATTGCGCAGGTAGAAGGTGTTGATGGTGTTTTTATCGGCCCGTCTGATCTGGCGGCATCGCTTGGTCATTTAGGCAATCCGGGGCACCCGGATGTGCAAAATGCCATTCAGGAAGCAATTGAAAAACTCAATAAGCTTGGCAAAGCCGGTGGCATTTTGACCACTGACATTGCAGCAGCTCGTAAATATCTGGAGTGGGGCTTTACTTTTGTCGCCTCGGCACTGGATATCCAGTTGCTGATGGGGGGCTTAAAAAACGCTCTGCATGATGTAACCAAAGACTAAAACATAAAACCGGCTTCTGATAATAAAGAAGCCGGTTTTTTTAATGGATCATGCTTATTGCGCATTTATAGTTATGCGATGCAACAGGCATGTTTCACAGAGCTTCATAAAATAAAGCCGTATTCTTTATCTATATTATATTGGGAAATTATGGCTGGGGCGCCTGGATTCGAACCAGGGAATGCCGGTACCAAAAACCGGTGCCTTACCGCTTGGCTACGCCCCAACAAATCGCAAATCGATTGCGCTGCGGTTGGCGAACCTATAGCCGCTTAAAAAACGAAGTGCAATCCGGTTATGTGGTTTTCCTGTAAGTTTTTTCAGGGAATGTCCAAAAAAATGCAAATCTGTGGAGAGATTAAGTCATTTTACGCGTAGTTTATGATAAATGTCTGTATTTCAGTGATTTAAGGCATGTTGCACCAGCGGCAATGATGCAAAGATGAACTGTAAAATAGTCAAAAATTGAATCAGTTAGGTCATTAAAGGCTTCAGGAGCGGATAGTGGAATCAGTTATGCCAAAGATGATCGTTGTCTTCATATCTGGATTAATCCTTTGTGTGCTACTTTTAAGCCTGCTTTATTATTTGTTGCCTCACAATTTTTTAAAAGCGCAAAAGAACGCACGCTCCAATCATACAATCCCCGCCCGACAAATTGGCGGTATAGCATTGGTGCCAACCATCTTAATTTTGTTGGGATTTTTTTATTCATATATCGGATTGAGCGGCAGGGCTGTTGTGCTGCTTGAAACAAGCGGTTGGCTTTTATGGCTGATAGGGTTGTTGGATGACCGCTACGATATCTCTGTGCGTTTACGCTTAGGGGTGCAGCTGATTAGTGCAGCTCTTGGCATTGCAGCTTTGGAATATGAAACTCCGTTTTTAGCCTTTATGCCACTATGGTTGGATCGTGGCTTGCTTGTGCTGGTAATGTTGTATTGGATCAATGTGACCAATTTCATGGATGGTCTGGATTTGATGACAGTCAGTGGCTTGGGAATTCCGGTTCTGTGGATTTCAATTTTTGCCGCTCTTGGCTTGACAGAAGGAAGTAGCGGATATTTTTCAGCACTGATTGCAGGTGCATTGTTAGGTTTTGCTTTTTTTAACTGCCATCCGGCTAAAGTTTTTTTAGGAGATTCCGGTAGCCTTCCGCTTGGTATGTTGAGCTGTTTTGTATTCCTGTCATTTGCCCGTGATACATCGATCTGGCTCGCTCTTATCTTGCCGCTTTATTATGTGCTGGATGCGTCATCAACCATTGTTATGCGTTTGTTTGAAAACGAGAATATCTTTGAGGCGCATTCACGCCATGCATATCAGAAAGCCAGAAGGACAGGTCGCTCTGTTTGGGCGATTATCAGAACTGTCGTCTTTTTAAATGTCGCACTTGGGATAGGCGTATTTTTCGCGCTGATGAAACCGCAACTATGGATAGAGCTTGCAGTTTGCTTGGCTGCTTTGCTTGCCACCAGTTCATTATTGCTGAAGCTCCGAACGACATCACTTTAAAAGCGTATAATAAAAAATCTTTCATGCGCTTAGAGATTTTCTCTAAGCGCATGAAATTATCATTTTTACAGCCTGATGGATCAAGCTCATAGTAAATTTATTCTGATGTCGTTTTTTCTTTGAAGCCTGCGCTATTCATCTTGGCAAAACACCAAACAACAAAAGCTATGGCAGCAACGCCCATTAAATAATACCAGCCCATTTTATGTTCCCTTATATTTTTAAGGTATTTGGCAGTATTATTGGAGAAATGTCTAGTTAATAATTACATCGTCTTTACAGTCATCATAAGGTATGATGCTGAAAAGTAGCTCACGCAAAGTTTCATGATCATTGGTTGTGAGAGCGTGATTTAAGCGATCAAGTGCTTCATAGATATCAATATTTTCTTTCTGTCCCCGTGGCGAGCGCATAATCTTGGGGTGACGTGTGGTTTGGACAAATTGAGGATCATAGAAAAGTTCTTCAAAAAGTTTTTCACCGGGGCGGATGCCAGTCACTTCAATCGCAATATCGCCTTGTGGGTTCTTTTGATCTTTGACAGTGAGGCCGGCAAGCAGAATCATATTTTCTGCAAGTTCTCTGATACGAATGGGTTCGCCCATTTCGAGAAGAATTGTGTCACCTGTTTGTGCCACACCACCAGATTGAATGATGAGTTCTGCGGCTTCTTTGATCGACATGAAATAACGGGTCATTTTTTCATGTGTCAGTGTGACAGGGCCACCTTTGGAAATCTGTTCGCGGAAGAGGGGAACGACAGAACCATTGGAACCTAAAACATTGCCGAAGCGTACTGAATAAAATGAACTTCTCGGATTTGAAACTTTTGCAATCTGCCCGTATTGATAGATGACGAGTTCAGCCCAACGCTTGGTCGCTCCCATTATATTGGTCGGGCGAACGGCTTTGTCTGAAGAAATCAGTACCAGTCTGTCAACTTTGGCAGAAACAGCGGCTTGTGCAACATTGACTGTGCCAATGACATTATTGCGCACACCGACGACCGGATTTTTCTCAACAAGCGGAACATGTTTATAAGCGGCACAATGATAAACTATATTGACGCCGTGATCACGAATGGTTCGTTCAACTTCCGAACAATCCATGACTGTGCCGAGAACAGGAATGATCTCACAAAGATTGAGTGCCTGTAAGTGCCGTTCCACCTCATAAAGTGCAAACTCACTCACTTCGAACAGTACAAGGCGCTTAGGCGCAAGATTGATGATTGCATGGCAAAGTTCTCGCCCGATTGAACCGCCTGCACCTGTCACCATTATGGTTTTGTTATTGACAATTTCGGTTAAAAGCGTTTGATCGGGTGGTACGGGTGAGCGTCCCAACAGATCGTCAATTTCAACATTACGTAAAGCACTGATAATATATTTGCCGGCAGACAGATCGGCAATTGGCGGCAGAATTCTGGTTTTAACAGACTGACGTCCAAGTATATTGGCATATTGACGTCGTTCTGTGGCATTTAAATTTGGGTCGGAAATGACAACCTGATCAATACCATAATTTTCTATCAATGATGGAATGCGATCAGGTGAATAAACACGCAAGCCCGCGATATCCATCCCGATAGTGGCGGGATTACTGTCAATAAAACCGTAAACTCTCATTTGCCCATGACTGCGCAATGCCGTGGCAAGTTGGCGGGCAGGGGCGCCGCTGCCAACAATCAGTGCTTTGGCAAAATCTTTATAACTATTGGTTGTACGTTGTAAAATCCATTTCGCACTAAAACGACTGGAGGCAATTAAGACTGTACTGATAAGCCAATATAAAAGTGGCACGGAGCGCGGTGCACCCCGTCCGCCATTAAGTTCTGTTAAAAAAATGACAAATACCCATAGCAGCGCAACGGCAGTGCAAGCTTGAAAAATAGACCAGATCGCCCGTTCTGGAAGATAACGGATAATGGCACGATAGAGGCCGTATTTGATAAAAATTGGCAGAGCTAAAGCAGGGACGAGTAAAATTAGAAAAAGCTGTGATTGATTAGGCTGGAAAACGATACCTAATCTTAAAACGAAAGCAGTATATGCGCTGATCAGCAATATTACACAATCAGTTGACGCTAAAATCAGTTGTTTGGTACGGCGTGGTAGCTTTGCTGCTTTTTTACACAAAGCCGTGAAATTACTGCTCAAATCATTCCTCTTAAATATTTAACCCGAACCAAAAGGCTTTTAAGTCTATTAAGTAAATTTTGTGAACGAATGAAAACTTGAGCCCACATACGAATTTTAACTGGAATCTTGTACAATAAGAGCGACTCATTTTCTAGCAATCATCCAACTTAATAATTAAAATGACGATACAAATTTTATATAAAGTTTTAAATTAGTTTTATGGCTAATAAACTTCACGATGGAATATTAGTTTTGATATAAATTCTATGTTGAAAAACAAGGTTTCTATAGTACCGAAACAAACCGTTCGGCAGGTTGTCTTTTAAGCGATCACTGTGCCGCTTCGTAAAGATAACCACTGACTGCCGTCAGAATAGGCGTGTTGTGCTCCACCTGTGGCATCGCTTACAAAAATAATGGAACCTGCGCCATGCGTTGTGGCAGAGGGTATGTTTGCAACTGTGGTCGTTCCGGTGCGGATCGGACCATCGACATGCAGGCGGGTTGATGGAAACATAGCACCAATCATAACATTGCCGCTTGTGCGGTCGATGCGCATGGCTTCGCGCCACTGGCCATTATCATCACCCACTTTAACAGAGAAATCTTTGCTTCCGGCCAGCCCCATTTCTGCATGACCTGTCCAATTGGATTGAAACAATAATGAGGCTGTGTCGGCGTCTGTGTTTTTGTTTAATTTCAGCTGGTGGCCATTGCCTGCGTGATTAAATAATGTGGCCTCTGAGGAGACCGTCAGACGGTTCGTTTCATCAGCACTGGCGTGGATACCAAGCATTTCTACGGAGCTTATATCAGAGCTGCCGGTTAATTCTTGCCAGTCATTACCGTTGAAAACAAGCATGTTGCTTTCATTTTTGACATAACAAAGCCAGCCTGTTTGCGGTGTGAAATAATACCAGCTGCCATCAGTAAAGGCAGCAATTTTTTGAGTTTGCAACGCCCAGTCGCCTCCCGCGTCGTCGGGCACAATATAGCGATCGCCTTCTTCTGCCGCGGGGTCTGGATGGGTGTAATCGCGTGCAATAACGGCAAGCTGCACAATAGCATCCAGTATTCGCAAAGCTTCATTATGGGTGACATGTTTTTGCGCTTGGCTTGGCAAAATATAAGGCAGTTTCAAATGGTTGGTTTGTTCCATAAATCATTCTCCTTCATGCAATGATTATTGCATCAAGTGTAATTCAGCTTTGGAACAGGGGGATAGATTTCTTCGTAAATAATCGCTTTTATGATGGGTTTTATACGATCTTCAGGTATAGCTACGGGTGGAATAGAAGTAAGATGGCAAGGTTTACACCGGAAAGACGTCATTGAAATGGCTTTGGTTTTTGATACTGATTTCACACCGGATTATGGTGTGGCGCATCAAGTGGCACCCAATATTTCCAGATTAACAGTCAATAATCCGAGTGCTTTTACCTTTCACGGCACCAATACTTATATCGTTGGCACCGATCATTTGGCGATTATTGATCCAGGCCCGGAAGATGATGCGCACTTTCAAGCTATTTTGAAAGCGGTCAACGAGCGTCCGGTCAGCCATATTTTTGTCAGTCATACGCACCGCGATCATTCACCATTAGCACAACGTTTGAAGCAGCGCTTTGGCGCGCAAACAGTTGCAGAAGGCGTGCATCGTCCATCACGGGAATACCATCGGGGCGAGGTTAATATGCTGGAAGCGGCAGCGGATACGGATTTTGTGCCTGATATAGCCCTGAAGCATGGCGAGACTTTGAATGGTGATGGATGGGCCCTGACAGGCATTCATACGCCCGGTCATGCGGCAAACCATATGGTATTTGCATTAGAGAACAGTGGTGTGTTGTTTTCAGCTGATCATGTGATGGCGTGGGCAACATCTGTAGTAGCGCCACCGGATGGTTCGATGAGCGATTATATGGCCTCATTGGATGTACTGCTTGAACGCGATGATCAATTATATTTGCCTGGGCATGGTGGTGCTGTAACCAATCCGGCAGCCTTTTTGCGTGGCCTTCGTATGCACCGGAAAATGCGAGAGCGCGCCATTCTGGAGCGCGTAATAACAGGTGACCGAACCATTATGGAAATCGTAAAAGCGATTTACCGCGATATTGATCCACGCCTGCATGGTGCGGCCGCGTTGTCTGTTATGGCGCATATGGAAGATCTGGTTAGCAAAGGGCTTGTGCGCACTGACGGTTATGCCAGCTTGAATGGGATCTATGCGCCATCTTAATATGAGTGATAAAATGTGATGATGTAAAAATCTGTGTTTCGTGGAAAATACGGTGTCCTATCGCTAACTTATAGGGTAAGCACGCCGCTTGGAAGCCGTAATTTAGATTCTGCGGAGATACTAATATGGATCGTAGCCAGTCAGGCGACGTATCAGATAATCATATGGAAACATCCGAGCCGGCTTCTTTGGAGGCTGTCGAGCTTGAATTTGCTTTAGGTGCTCAAGATGTTCTGACAGATGGGTTTGATGTTGCTTTGACCAAAGCGGCAGATGTTGTGCGTGGTAGAGTGCTGTTTAATATGCCGGCAGTCGACACAACGACCGCGCAACGAATTGCAGCTATTGCAATTTTTAATGATATATCTGAACAGGTTTTATTTGTCACTTTACATAATGACGGCATCACCATGTCGTTAAACCCTTTAACCGGTGAAAATAAGGTTTTTGAGGGATTAGGGCGCAATTTTGCTGCAGTCGCTCGTGGACTGGACGGCTTATAATCAATGTTGGGTCGGCTTGGCAGTCAAAACAGAATGGCTGCTTTGGACATCTTTTAGACGCACAAAACGCATTCCGCGCTGTTTTAATTTCAAAATTCCTGTGGCCACACCTTCGCCTGCTTTACGGCTTGGCTGATTGATATGGGCGATGATGACATCGCCGTCACGGGCATTTAAAATTCTTTTTTCTGTTGCGCCGCTCGAAAGTGATGCTCCCATATCGGCATTGAGCGAATATCCGCCAATCTTATAGCCCATTTCCTCAATGTGGCTTATGGCATCATTGGAATAACGCGCGGTCGCGTCGCGATACCATTGCGGCTGCGGAGCACCGGCAGCTTTAATCGCGTCTGTTCCCCCTTGTACTTCCTTTTCCACCGCTTCTAATGATCCGGCAGTTTTGATGCCATACATGGTTGGAATGGTAGTAATGGCAGGTACATGCTGAGCCCCATGATTTTCAATCTGAAATAAATCCGGATGCGCCAGCATGACTTTCATCGCAGGCTCATTATGCTGCAACCATCGCGCCGTGATGAAAAATGTTGCGGGAATTTTCTCTGCCACCAGCATATTCAAAATACGTAAATCTGTTTTGCCGGAACACGCATCAAGGGTGAGAGCGACTTGTGCACCTTTCGAACCACCCGGTTGAATGAACAATTGCGGCTCGGCCAGATTGTCAGCTTGTGCAGGAGCGCTCAGCACTGTGGCTGCACCCAAATGGGTCAAAAACAATAATCCGGCAAAAACAGGTTTGAACATTTTCGTCCTTTTAAGAGAAAGGAAAAACAGCCGGAAATTGATCCGGCTGTTTTATATCTATTTATTTGACCGAAGCTTGTGCTGCTGCCAAACGGGCAATCGGTACACGGAACGGCGAGCAGGATACATAATCAAGGCCGGTCTTTTCGCAAAATGCAATCGATGCCGGATCGCCGCCATGTTCACCACAAATGCCAAGCTTGATTTTCGGACGTGCTGAACGACCGCGCTCGGTTGCAATTTGCACCAGTTCACCAACACCATCCACATCAAGCGAAACGAACGGATCTTGTTCAATCACGCCTTTTTGCTGATAGGCGGTGATGAAAGGTGCTGCATCATCGCGTGAAATACCAAATGTTGTCTGTGTCAGATCGTTGGTGCCGAAGGAGAAAAACTCGGCAGACTGGGCAATGTCTGCTGCACGCAGAGCTGCACGCGGCAGTTCAATCATGGTACCAACCATATAGTCGATTTTAATGCCGGCTTCTTTCATCACGTCTGCGGCAACGGCATCAATGCGGGCTTTGACGAAATCCAACTCGGCTTTGAGACCGACAAGCGGCACCATCACTTCCGGAACAACAGCTTCGCCGGTTTTTTGGGCGGCTTCTACAGCTGCTTCAAAAATCGCACGCGCCTGCATTTCAGCAATTTCCGGATAGGAAATGGCAAGGCGACAACCGCGATGGCCAAGCATCGGGTTAAATTCATGCAGGCTATCACTGCGTTCGCGCAGCAATTCCGGCGATATATCCATCGCAGTTGCCACTTCGGCAATTTCAGCGTCTGTACGTGGCAGGAATTCGTGCAATGGCGGATCAAGCAAACGGATGGTGACCGGCAAACCCTTCATGATTTCAAAAATTTCGGCAAAGTCGGCGCGTTGCATCGGCAGAAGTTTTGCCAAGGCTTTGCGGCGGCCTTCTTCATCATTGGAAAGGATCATCTCGCGCATGGCAAGAATACGTTCGCCTTCAAAGAACATATGCTCGGTGCGGCAAAGCCCGATACCTTCGGCGCCAAAAGAACGGGCGGTGCGGGCATCTGCCGGTGTTTCGGCATTGGCGCGCACTTTCATGCGGCGGGTTTTGTCAGCCCATTCCATCAACTGGCCAAAGTCGCCGGAAAGTTCCGGCTGAAGCATCGCAACCGAACCTTTTAAAATCTGGCCGCTGGCACCATCAATGGTGATGATGTCGCCTTTTTTGAAGGTCTGGCCTGCGGCAAGCATGGTGGCGTTGCGGTAGTCCACACGCACTGAGCCTGCACCCGATACGCATGGCTTGCCCATGCCGCGGGCAACCACAGCCGCGTGGCTTGTCATGCCGCCGCGCGTTGTCAGAATGCCTTCTGCGGCATGCATGCCGTGAATATCTTCCGGGCTGGTTTCAATGCGTACTAGAATGACTTTGCGGCCTTCGGCCTTAGCCTGTTCTGCATCTTCGGACGAGAATACGATTTCCCCGGTTGCGGCACCTGGAGAGGCCGGAAGACCCGCGCCGATAACATGACGGGCGGCTTTCGGGTCAATGGTTGGATGCAAAAGCTGATCAAGTGATGCCGGTTCAATACGCATCACTGCTTCACTCTGCGTGATCAAACCTTCGTCCGCCATTTCCACCGCCATTTTAAGTGCTGCTTTGGCGGTGCGCTTGCCGGAGCGGGTTTGCAGCATCCACAATTTGCCACGCTCGATGGTGAATTCCAGATCCTGCATGTCGCGGTAATGCTGTTCCAGTTTGTCGGCGACGGCGATAAAATCGGCAAAAGCTTCCGGCATAACCTTTTCAAGCGATGGCTTGTCGGAACCGGCGGCAATGCGGGCTTCTTCGGTAATATTTTGTGGTGTGCGGATACCGGCAACCACATCTTCACCCTGAGCATTGACGAGAAACTCGCCATAGAGCTTCTTTTCACCGGTTGAAGGGTTGCGGGTAAAGGCAACGCCGGTGGCGGAGCTGTCACCCATATTGCCGAACACCATAGCCTGTACGTTGACAGCGGTACCCCAGCTTTCCGGAATGGAATGCAGGCGGCGATAGGTGATGGCGCGGGCATTCATCCAGCTGGAGAAAACCGCACCAACGGCGCCGGAAAGCTGCTGTTTCGGATCCTGCGGGAAAGGTTCGCCCAGCTCTTCCTCAACGGTAGCTTTATATTTGGCGATGACATCTTTCCAGTCATCAGCGGTCAAGTCCGTATCGACTTCGGTGCCGAGGCTTGCTTTTTTATCTTCGAGAATTTCTTCAAAGAATGCGTGATCGACGCCCAAAACAACATCAGAATACATCTGGATGAAGCGGCGATAGCTGTCATAGGCAAAACGGGCATCATTGGCTTCACGGGCAATAGCTTCAACAGTTTGATCATTGAGACCAAGATTAAGAACCGTATCCATCATACCAGGCATGGAAGCACGTGAGCCGGAGCGCACAGAAACCAGCAGTGGCTTGTCCATATCACCAAAACGGCGACCGGTAATTCTTGCTACTTCCGCCAAGGAATCTTGAATTTGCTGTTCCAGCTCAGGCGGATAGCTGCGGTCATGCGCGTAATAATAGGTGCAAACTTCGGTCGTGATGGTAAAACCTGGAGGAACCGGCAAGCCAAGGCTGCACATTTCAGCCAAATTCGCTCCTTTACCCCCGAGCAGTTCACGGTCACTTGCCGCGCCTTCTGCTTTTCCATCGCCGAAATTATATACCCATTTAGCCATAACGACCTCCTACATTCGCTCCGGATGCGCCTGATGCTGGTTACTTATGATGCCAAGTAACAATGCGCCTTTTGCTTATGTGATCGTAGCCGCTCGTTCCACGATAAAATGAGCCTCTGCTTGAATAGAATCGATTAAATGGCGCAAATGCCGCAAGAAATAAGCCGCGAGACCAGTGTAATTTAAAAAAACACCAGTATTCGCGGCCCAGCATCAAGGGAATCGCCAAGCGATTCCCTTGATAATTTAATATGGGCTGTCGACATCACCGGCTTCGACATAGACAGTTTTGATCTGGCTGTAATGCTCAAGCGCCGCCAGACCGTTTTCACGGCCGATACCGGAGTTTTTATAGCCGCCAAACGGCACTTCAACCGGTGTCAGATTATAGGCATTGATCCAGCAGGTACCGGCTTTCAATTTGCCGATCACACGGTGGCCGCGCGCCAGATTTTGGGTGAAAACACCAGCAGCCAAACCAAATTCTGAAGCATTGGCGCGGGTAATCACATCTTCTTCATCTTCAAAAGACAAAATGCTCATGACAGGACCAAAAATTTCTTCCTGCGCGATGGTCATATTGTCTTGCACATCAGTGAAGATGGTTGGCTGAATGAAAAATCCATTTTCAAAACCGGTGACGTTGGCCACATCGCCACCATGCACGAGTTTTGCGCCTTCTGCTCTGCCTTGTTCAATGAAAGACAAAACACGGTCTAATTGCGCGCGGCTGACAAGCGGCCCCATCTGGGTTGTTTCATCCAATGGATCACCGATTTTGATTTTGCTAGTGCGTTCAATCAGACGGCTGACAAATTTGTCATGGATATTTTTATGAACAAAAACGCGGGTGCCGTTGGAGCAAACTTGTCCGGTGGAATAGAAATTGCCGAGCATCGCGCCGCCAATGGCGTTTTCAATATCGGCATCATCAAAGACGATGAGCGGAGATTTGCCGCCCAGTTCCATCGTTGCATGTTTGAGATGGGCACCTGCCTGCGCCATAATCTTGCGGCCTGTCGGCACCGAGCCGGTGAGCGACACTTTTGCGGTTGTAGGATGCTCAATCAGTGCAGCTCCCACATCACCAAAACCTTGCACCACATTGAAAAGACCGGCTGGCAAACCAGCTTCATGGTAAATTTCTGCCAGTGCCAAAGCAGTCAGTGGTGTGTTTTCGGATGGTTTGAAAATGAAAGCATTACCCATGGCAAGCGCTGGGGCGGATTTCCATGTGGCAATCTGGATCGGGTAATTCCATGCGCCGATACCAACACAAACGCCCAAGGCTTCACGTTTTGTGTAAGCAAATGAACCACCCAAATCTACAAAGTCGCCGTTGAAAGTAGCAACCGCACCACCTAAAAACTCTAATGCATCAGCGGCAGAGGCCGCATCTGCCACCAGCGTTTCCTGAATTGCTTTACCGGTATTGAGCGTTTCAAGCCTTGATAGTTCTTCGTTTTTCTCACGCAATAATTGCGCAGCGCGTATTAAAATGCGGCCACGTTCAACCGGCTTTTTTGCCGCCCATTCAATTTGTGCTATCGCCGCACTTTGTAATGCTTGTTCAATAATAGCAGGCGTGGCGCTATGCAGCTTGGCAATCACTTCGCCTGTTGCCGGATAGACGACATTCAATTCGCGCCCGTCACGATCTTCTACGAATTGACCGCCAATGAAATGGGAGGCTTTAGGTTGGGTTTTCATCAAAGAAACTCCTGGTAAAATTAACGGTCTGAAACTTGCCAGCGTGGATTGATCCACGGCTGTTTGTTGGAGCGTGGCAGCATATCGCGTCCCAAAATATGATCCGCGGCTTTTTCACCGGTCATGATCGAAGGGGCATTGAGATTACCATTGGTGATACGTGGAAAAATTGACGAATCCGCGACACGTAAGTTTTCAACGCCAATGACACGGCAGTGAGGGTCAACCACTGCCATTGGATCATCAACTGCACCCATTTTACAAGTACCGCATGGATGGAAAGCGCTTTCGGCATGGTCGCGGATGAAATCATCCAGTTCATCATCCGTTTGCACATGTTTGCCCGGTTGAATTTCCTCGCCACGATATGGATCAAAAGCGTGCTGGCCAAAAATTTCACGGGTGAGGCGGATGCAATGGCGGAAATCTGCCCAGTCATCGGGATGCGACATATAATTAAACTGAATTTTTGGCTTGTCGCGCGGGTCACTTGAGCGAAGTGTAACGCTTCCACGTGATTTGGAGCGCATCGGCCCGACATGCGCCTGAAAGCCGTGGCCTTCGGCTGCAGCTTTGCCGTCATAGCGGATCGCTGCCGGAAGAAAATGATATTGAATATCAGGATAGTCTATACCGGCTTTCGAGCGCAAAAAGGCAGCACTTTCAAAATGGTTGCTGGCACCATCACCGGATTTGAAAAGCAACCATTGAGCGCCGATCATGGCTTTTGAAAACAAATTAAGCTTGGAGTGAAGCGTAATCGGTTGCCTGCAAGATTGCTGGATATAAAGCTCCATATGGTCTTGTAGATTTTGACCGACACCTTGCCGATCAGCAACAACCGGAATGTTGAACTCGGCCAAATGCTCAGCCGGACCGATACCGGAAAGCATCAGCAGCTTGGGTGAGTTGATGGAAGATGCAGCAATAATCACTTCGCGTCTGGCGCGGATGGTGCGGACTGAATTGCCGTTTTCGATCTCGACGCCAGTGGCGCGTTGATTCTCAATGACAACTTTATGGGCCAAGCCTTTGACCAAGGTGACGTTTTTACGTTTCAACGCTGGTTTCAAATAAGCATTGGCGGCAGACCAGCGCCGACCCTGATGGATGGTTTGTTCCATCTGGCCGAAACCTTCTTGCTTCTCGCCATTATAATCATCTGTCAGTTCAAAGCCCGCTTGATGGCCTGCTTGAATAAAGGCTTGATAAAGCGGATTGCGGCTTTTCCCGCGCTGCACATGAAGGGGGCCTTTTTTGCCCCGCCAACCATCTTTATCATTAAAGGCAACTTGTTCCATCTTTTGGAAATAGGGCAGCACATCGGCATAAGACCAACCTTGTGCACCACTTGTCCCCCAATGGTCAAAATCACGAGCATGGCCGCGCACATAAACCATTCCGTTGATGGAAGAGGAGCCACCGATCACTTTGCCGCGTGGGGTGACGAGCTGCCGTCCGTTTAAATAGGGCTCCGGCTCGGTGGAAAAGCGCCAGTCATAGGTCGCCATATTCATCGGAAAAGAAAGGGCAGCAGGCATCTGGATGAGAGGGCCGAAATCAGCGCCACCCGCCTCAATAATAATCACACTATGTTTGCCGTCTTCAGACAAGCGGTAAGCCAATGCGGAACCTGAGGAACCAGAGCCGATAATGACGAAATCTGCTTCTAAATTTGCGGACATAAAATTTAACAACCTGTTGTTTTAACCAAAAGCTGGCTGCTGATGTAATCTTCAACCAGCATGGTTGCAGTTGTCGCTCTTTCTGCATCGGATTTGTTGGTACCAAGGGCATGACGGATATAAAGGCCGTCGATCAGAGCACCAGCGCCTTTAGCGATGTGGTGCGCTTGGTCACGCGATGTCAGAGCGGTTAAATCATGCATCAGATTGGAGTGCAGACGGCTTGCATAAATATTCAGCAGCCGTCGCATATCGCCTGAGCGCTGTGCATGAACGTAAAATGTCAGCCATGCCGCAATCGTGCTGGGGCTGAACTGGGATGGTGAAAAATTCACCTCGATAATTGCTGATAAGCGCGAACGCGGGCTGTCGGCTTGGCGCAAGCCATTGGCGCTTAATATATGCAATTCGCGCAGCAAATGGCGCATAGTCTCAAGGATCAGATGTTCTTTACTGCCGAAATAATGGTGCGCCAGCGCCGATGATACACCTGCTTGTTTTGCAATTTGCGCAACGGTTACATCAAGCGAGCCGCGTTCGCCGATCGTGCGGATAGCAGCACTGATCAGATCGCTTTTGCGTTGTTGTTCCATTCCGATTTTAGGCATCATATTTCCTGTCATCAAAACCTTACTTAAAGCTAATATAGTTTTGATTGACTGATCAATCAATAAAAAATCCAAGCGCATTTTATGGCGCACAACTCCGTCTCCCATAATCTAAGAGGTGCTTTTTGTTTTATTAAAGCGTATGAGCGGCATAAGATCTTTTGCAGTTACAGGAGTGAGATCAGGCTATGGTAAACAATCCGGTTCTGGTTGAAGTGACACGGGGCAATGTTGTTGAAAGCCGCCATCGTGGTGCCATGTCGATATTTGATGGCGATGGCCGTCAGGTGTTTTCGATTGGTGATGTCGAGCGTCTGACTTTTCCGCGTTCGGCGATTAAATCCATTCAGGCGTTGCCGCTGGTGGAATCGGGCGCAGCCGATGCTTTCGGCTTTGAAGATGCCGATCTTGCAATGGCCTGTGCCTCCCATTCCGGCGAACCGGAACATGTGGCACGTGCTGAATTGATGCTGAAAAAATCTGGTCTTGATGCATCAGCCTTGGAGTGTGGCAGTCATTGGCCAAGCCAGCAGCCGGTGCTGATTGAGTTGGCAAAATCCGGCAAAGAGCCAACCGCTTTACACAATAACTGCTCCGGCAAACATGCGGGCTTTTTGGCCACTTGCATGCATTGCGGCATGCAAATCAAGGGCTATGTGGCGCAAGGGTCTGAAATTCAAAATGCTGTGCGCGATGTGATGCAGTCCGTCACCGGTGCGAAACACAGCCTTGATCATTGTGGCACGGATGGTTGTTCGATCCCGACTTACGCCATTCCTTTGTCTGATCTGGCGCATGGCTTTGCTAAAATGGCAACAGGCAACGGGCTTGAACCGCAGCGCGCTAAGGCTGCGAAACGCTTAGTAGATGCCTGTATGGCCGAGCCATTTTATGTGGCGGGCAGTAAACGTGCTTGCACCGAATTGATGCAACTGGCACCGGGACGTATTTTTGTCAAAACTGGTGCGGAAGCTGTATTCTGTGGTGCTGTGCCAGAGCTCGGCATTGGCTTCACACTGAAATGCGATGATGGCGGCACACGTGCATCGGAAGCAATGGTAATTTCGCTGCTGTCACGTTTGTTTGCCAAAGATCAGGACTTATCTGAAAAGCTTTCTGCAATGGCAAACAAGGAACTGAAAAACTGGAATGGTATTTCTTTGGGTTATGTACGACCGACTGAACTGATCAGTGCTGCAAATATCATTTAATAAAAATATCAGAGCGGGTTTATAGCAAGCCCGCTCTGATTTTATGGCTTACAGCCAGCCTTTACGGCGGAAAAAATAAAGCGGGATGAGCGCGGAAGCGACCATAAAGCCCAAGGCCATCGGATAGCCCCAAGGTGAATTCAATTCAGGCATGAAGCTGAAATTCATCCCGTAAATGGATGCAACCAGTGTTGGCGGCATGAAGCCGACAGCCGCGACCGAGAAAATCTTGATAATCGCATTTTGCTCAATCGAAATCAGGCCGACAATGGTGTCGAGCAGGAAAGTCACTTTGTTGGACAGGAAGTCCACATAATTGGTTAGTGATTGCACGTCGCGTTCCAGCGATTTGATTTGCGCACGGCTGTCTTTTTTGCCTGTCGTGTCGGACAGATTAGCGGTCAGATAAACCAGCAGGCGGCCAAGCCCTGCCAAGCTTTCACGCACGCGCGACAGAAACGATCCTTGCGCTCCGATTTGGGTCAGAATATGCCGGAAATCAGCAGTGGACATAGGGCGCACATCACTTGGGCGGCGATAGATAGAGTGTGAAGCGGCATCAATCTTGCCGGATACACTTTCCAGAATATCGGCCAAACGGTTGGTGGTCGCTTCCAGAATGCCAAGCATGACAGCATGGCCGTTGGCTTTTGCGGTAATCAGTCCATTGGCTGGCTTCATCGCACGAGAAAGATAAGTGTTGATGGATTTGGGATCGGAATAGCGCACCGTAATCAGTATTTTCTGATGGATGATAAAGGTGACGGGTGCCAGTTCGCGGTGATCCTGATTGACGGTATGCAAAATCGGCGCTGTCAGATATTGCGCGCCGTTTTCTGTGTAGAAGCGGTTGGATTCCTCAATTTCGGCCATATCAGCATGGGTTGGGATGGAAATGCCGGTCAGGTGTTCGACGATTTTATCTTCATTGACGCCTGGGGAAATGAGATCAATCCAGATGATATTATCCGGAAGACGTTCACCATTGGCCAGTTCACAATTTTCCAGATGATCGCCAACCAGTGTGTAAAATTTAATCATAAAGCGTCCTGAATGAATCATTTCGTAAATGCTGCAATTATTCCAGTGCATGCACAATAATGCCAGTTTAAATGCCTGTGCCTTAGCTTTGAAACACTAAAAGTTCAAAAGCAGTATTCATATCGTGAAGCTGTTAGTCTTATCTTTATTATTTATGATTCTCTGCGGCATTTTTTTCAAAAAGGCACTCACCATGTTGCATCGGCAGCAATCAGTCACCAGCATAGCCGTTAAAAAAACAGCTCGTATTTTGCTTGGGCTTAGTCTTGTACTGATTGCTTTTAATCTGCGGCCGGTTTTTTCCAGTTTTTCTGCTCTCTTGCCTGAAATTGTTGCCACAACGGGCATGTCGACTTTTACTGCCGGATTGCTCACCACATTACCGGTTTTATGTTTGGGCGTTTTTGCACCGCTTGCCCCTAGATTGGCGCAGCAAATCGGTGTGGAGAAAACATTGTTTCTGGTGATGTTTTTTCTGTTCATTGCCACCTTGATGCGCGGGCTTGGAACCTTGCCGTTTCTATTCATGGGCAGTGCATTGGCTGGTGCCTGTATTGCGGTGGGCAATGTTCTTCTGCCCGGTGTGGTCAAACGTGATTTTCCCGATCAAGCCGCCATCATGACAGGGCTTTATACAATGGCTTTGTGCGGCGGGGCAGCAGCTGCTGCTGGTATGACTGTGCCGGTTAAAAATCTGCTCAATGGTTCATGGCAGTGGGCACTGGCTTTCTGGGGACTGCCGGCCTTGTTGGTCTTGTTGATCTGGTTGCCGCAATCTTTTCGAAATAATCATCATAGTCGCGGTAGTCATATACGGGTGACAGGGCTGTGGCGGGATAAATTGGCATGGCAGGTCACCTTCTTCATGGGATTGCAATCGGCATTGGCTTACATCGTGTTTGGCTGGATGTCTCCGATCTTGCGTGAACGCGGCTTGAGCGGTGAAGCGGCAGGACTGATTGTTTCAATTTCCATTATGGCGCAAGTGGTGGCTTGTTTACTCATTCCCTCACTTGCGATGCGGTTTAAAACGCAAAGCCTACTCAATGTTTTGCTCTATGTTTGTGCTGTCGCCGGTTTGTTGGGGCTGCTTTATGCGCCTTTGTCCGGCGCTTGGGGATGGGCGGTCATTCAAGGTATTGGACAAGGTGGTTTAATCGCAGCTGCAATGATTATGATTGTGCTTCGTTCAAAAGATGCGTTCATTGCTGCGCATCTTTCCGGCATGGCACAATGTGTCGGATATTCAATGGCAGCATTCGGCCCATTGCTGATGGGGATGATCCATTCACTCACTGGTAGTTTCATTTGGAGCGGCGTATTGTTGATGGCAATCGGTATTGGTGGGGCTTATGCCGGGTGGGGCGCTGGCAGGGCTTTGCAGGTTAATGTTCGTGTTGAAGCTTGAGTGTTGCTGATTATTTTTATCGCGCGCCTTAAGGTATATGCAAAGCGTTGAAGAAAATCCACGAACCCGATAGACTTGTGCGCATAAGATTAAAGGAGCCGACAGCCTATGACTGGCGATAATGCGATTTTTTTAGGCGCTAGCCGTAAACCGGATGATTCATACCAGCATGCAGAAGTGCTTGCGCTTAAATATGGTAATCGTCATGGTATCGTGACCGGTGCGACAGGTACGGGCAAGACGGTTAGTCTGCAGGTGCTTGCAGAAGGTTTTTCCGCGGCAGGTGTGCCGGTTTTTTGTGCCGATATTAAAGGCGATCTTTCCGGTATTGCTGCGGTTGGTCAGGCCAAAGAAGGCTTAACCAAACGTGCGCAAGAAGTGCATCTTGATCCTTATGAGTTGAGGGCTTCGCCAGTTATTTTCTGGGATATATTTGGCGAGCAGGGGCATCCGATCCGTGCCACTATTGCCGAAATGGGACCATTACTGCTGTCACGTCTGATGAACTTAACCGACGCACAGGAAGGTGTTTTGAATATTGCCTTCCGTTTGTCCGATGAGGAAGGCTTGTTGCTGCTTGATTTGAAAGACCTGCAAGCATTGCTCGCGCACATGGTCACGCGTTCGGAAGAACTGAGCGCACGTTATGGCAATGTCAATAAAGCTTCTGTCGGGGCTATCCAGCGCTCGCTTTTAGTGCTGGAACAGCAGGGTGGCACCAAATTTTTTGGTGAACCGGCGCTCCGTATTGCAGACATTATGCGCACCAACACAGATGGTCGCGGTGTGGTCAGTGTTTTGGCTGCAGATAAACTGATGAACAATCCGCGTCTTTATTCCACATTTTTGCTCTGGTTGATGTCCGAGCTGTTCGAGCAATTGCCGGAAGTGGGTGATCCGGAAAAGCCGCGTTTAGTGTTTTTCTTTGATGAAGCGCATCTGCTGTTTAATGAAGCTCCAAAAGCATTGCTGACCCGCATCGAGCAGGTAGTTCGCCTTATCCGCTCCAAAGGTGTCGGCATTTATTTTGTGTCGCAGAACCCGCTTGATGTGCCGGAATCGGTGCTGGCGCAATTGGGTAATCGTGTGCAGCATGCTTTGCGCGCTTATACACCGCGTGAAACTGCAGCCGTCAAAACCGCAGCCGATACATTCCGTCCCAATCCGGATTTCCAGACCTTTGAAGCCATCACCAATCTTTCAACCGGTGAGGCTCTGGTTTCAACCTTGCAGGAAAAAGGCATTCCTTCGATGGTGCAGCGCACATTGATGCGTCCGCCTTCATCGCGTATTGGGCCGTTGACACCGGAAGAACGAGCGCAGATTATTGCGGTAAGCCCTGTGGCTGGCCAATATGATCAGGCGATTGACCGTGAATCTGCCTTTGAAATTTTGCAAAAGAAGGTAATGGAAATCGCTCAGGCGCAGGAAAAGTCAAAACCTGAGCCGGAAAGTGGTGGCATCTGGGGTGATCTGGTCGGTACAGCTCTTGGCACCAAGAAGACGAGTGGTCGTCAAACGGTTGCAGAAACTGCGATGAAATCGGTTGTACGTTCTGTTGGCTCATCGCTTGGCAACGCACTGGTGCGGGGCATTTTGCGCAATTTTAAACGCTGATGACTTTGCTTTTTTAATAAATGAAAACACCCGAGACCGGTTTCCCGTCTCGGGTGTTTTTTATATTACATGACCAAAATTGGTGTTTTGTTTGGCACGCGATCATAAAGATCCATTACATCCTGATTGAGCATGCGTACGCAGCCAGATGAGACAGCCTTGCCGATTGACCACCATTCAGGGTTGCCATGCAGACGGTAGAGTGTGTCTTTACCGTCTTTGAAAATGTAAAGTGCACGGGCGCCAAGCGGGTTATTAAGGCCAGGTTCCATGCCGCCGTTACGCGCACTGTATTTTTCCAGATGTGGCTGACGGGCAATCATTTCATCCGGTGGTGTCCATCTTGGCCATTTACGTTTCCACTGGATGACAGCGCGGCCGGACCAGGCAAATCCGTCTTTACCAATACCAACCCCGTAACGAAGAGCTTGACCATTCTCCATCACAAGATAGAGGAAGCGGTTGGCGGTATCGACAACAATGGTCCCCGGACGTTCGCCGGTTGGGTCGTTGACCGCCTGTCTCAGATATTTCTTATCCATTTTCTGGATAGGAATGGCAGGCAACGAATAGCCTTCGTCCTGCACAGCTGCATACATGGATGTGTAGCTGCCATTATAGGAGTCGATATTGGCTTTGGGAGCTCCGACCGGACGGCCAAAATTATCAACATCAATAATAGGAATATTTTTACTGAGCTGGGCGCAGCCGGCAAGGCTTGCTGCGGCAGTTGCGCCCAGTGCAGTCAGAAAAGAACGACGCGAAAGATATGCAGACATGTGAAAACCAGATCTGTGAAGGGGAAGGGCAGATTAAAGCGATTAAGGTTAATGAATTGCAACTTTGAAGCTAACTAGAGAAGAAATGCTTCAGTTAAAAGCGAAAACGACGATTTCGTCTCCTGTTTTTTCAAAAACATCCTGCTTGGGAAAATATCTTGATCTTTTTTGCAACCAAAACGGCTGTTGAGTGGTTGTTACTTCATGGTGTTAGAATCAAATTTGAGGCTCTCAATGATGGGGCAAATTACTATGATAGAGTGTGTAGAACATGAGAAAGCCAAACATGATTTTAATTTTCCAATAATTTTCTTGCAAAATTATGAGCGTTCCCCATTGCGAGTTTTCAATCAGGGGACTATGTAATGAGGGTTAGTTTGCGGGTTCATTCAATGATCCCAATTCAATTGAAGAAAGAGGAGAGTTCCAAATGGCTTTTGAATTACCAGAACTGCCGTATGATTATGATGCATTGGCTCCGTTCATGTCGCGTGAAACCCTTGAGTTTCACCATGACAAGCACCATCAGGCTTATGTAACCAATGGTAACAAGCTGCTCGAAGGTTCCGGTCTTGAAGGCAAAAGTCTGGAAGAAATCGTTAAAGAAAGCTTTGGCAAAAATCAGGGTCTCTTTAACAATGCCGGTCAGCATTACAACCACATCCATTTCTGGAAATGGATGAAAAAAGATGGTGGTGGCAAGAAGCTTCCTGCTGCACTTCTAAAAGCAATTGATGCAGATCTGGGCGGCTACGACAAGTTCCGTGAAGATTTTATCGCAGCTGGCGTTGGCCAGTTCGGTTCCGGCTGGGCTTGGTTGTCGGTTAAAGACGGCAAACTTGAAATCTCCAAGACAGCCAATGGCGAAAATCCGCTGGTTCATGGCGCAAAGCCAATTCTTGGCGTGGATGTCTGGGAGCATTCCTATTACATCGACTATCGCAATGCACGTCCTAAATATATGGAAGCCTTTGTTGATAGCCTGATCAACTGGGATTATGTCCTGGAAATGTACGAACAGGCATAATTCTTTTATGCTTTAAGCTGGTACCTGATAACTTTCGTTGCCAGCGCCTGGCTTGGATAATTTGAAAAAAGCCCTCATCATTTTATGGTGAGGGCTTTTTTTGTGCGACAATATTGTTCACTATTTATGCACAATTTTTTACCAATCGTCTTCAAAATTCGGACATAAGTCTCTTATAAAGAGAAATTGAACTGTCTTGTCTGATTTGGGTCAGATGTTTTTTGCATTGATTGCACATTATCTTTTTGGAGGTACTTCATGCGCAAGTTTTTAATGATCTCGACTGCATTGGCGCTGTTCAGCACGATTGCACAGGCTGATGTGATTGAAGATCGCAAAGCGATTATGAAAGATATCGGTAAGTCGGTTGGTGTGATGGGCGCAATGATGAAAGGCGAAGTGCCTTTTAATAATGCGTCTGCCATTGAAGCCTTGAAAAATATTCAGCTGTCTGCTGACAAATTTGATCCGGTTGCATTGTTCCCTGAAGGTACTGATAAGGGAGACACGGAGGCTGCGCCTGCAATCTGGCAGAATATGGAAGATTTCACAGCTCATGTGAACAAATTCCGTGAAGATGCAGCTCAATCGGCAGCTGCAGATCCGCAGGATTTGGATCAGTTGAAGCCGGTATTCCAGCAGGTTGCAGCCAACTGTAAGGCTTGCCACGAACTCTATCGCGTCAAGAAATAACAGTTTGGAACTAAGGGGCGGTTGAAATGCGTAAAATTATTTACACCGGTGTGCTTGGCGTTATTGCCGCTGCATCTGCTTTTTGGGTTTTGACTGCCCCAGAGACTGTTGATGCGAAAGTTATCGCATCCTTGAAAAAGCCTGATTTGGCAAATGGTGAATTGGTTTTTAACGCCGGTGGTTGCGTTTCTTGCCATGCCTCTCCAGGAGCCAAAGGTGATGATAAACTGGTTTTGACCGGCGGACATGAATTGGTCTCGCCCTTCGGCACCTTTGTGGCACCGAATATTTCGCCCTCTGAAAAAGGCATTGGAAACTGGACACAGCAACAGTTTTTTAATGCTATGATGAAGGGTGTCGGTCCCGATGGCACCCACTTATACCCATCATTTCCTTATACATCTTATGCAAAAATGCAGCCGCAAGATGTGGCTGATCTCTTTGCATTTATGAAAACACTGCCAAAAAGTGATTATGTGGCAGCTGATCATAAATTGAGTTTTCCGTTTAATATCCGCCGTGGTTTGGGTTTATGGAAACAACTTTATCTTTCTGACCAGCCAGTGATTGCCTTGGCTGATGATGCTTCTGATCAATTGAAGCGTGGCCGTTATTTGACTGAAAGCCTTGGTCATTGTGCAGAATGCCATACACCGCGCGGCATTATTGGTGGTTTGAAAACTGAGCAGTGGATGGCTGGCGCGGTTTCTGCTGAAATTGGTTCCAACGGGCAAGCTGGCATTGTGCCTAATATTACCGGCGGCAAGGGTGGCATCGGAAGTTGGAGTGCCGGCGATATTGCTTATTCGCTGGAAAGTGGTTTTACGCCTGATTTTGACTCGCTCGGTGGTTCAATGACAAGCGTCGTTGAGAATATGGCAAAATTGCCCGCCAGTGACCGTGAAGCAATTGCTGCTTACTTGAAGACAATACCCGCGCATGAAAATGGTTATCCGTCAAAATAAGATTGATTAACGGATAAAACAACGCGCGCTTCGTCCAAGGCTGGTGGCTAGATATTTGCTGTTCATCGTATAGAGCCAGCCTTGACACTCACTCATGGTTTGAAAGCAACGATACTGATTGACCATAACGTTTCTGTCGTCGGAAGGCGTGCGGTCAGCGTATCCATAGAATATGCCAACAATTGCCCCGCTGCCCTTTGGCGGTGTATTGCATCGTTTTCCAGCATATTCACTGACATCTTTGCGTACGGCCGACTGTGCTTCACTGATCTGGATAGGAGCCGCCGTCAAGCTTAGCAAGACTGTGGCGCCTATCAATGCATGAGCATGGTGTTTTATTCTCATGAATAATCTCCCTAAGAGCAGCTAACCGGCCAGATTATACTGACCGGTCATCATCTTGACTATTGAAAACGCTAATTGGCTGCCAATAGTTCCGTGTCCAGCTTGTCTGCGCATTTGAGTGCAAAAGCATAAGAATAAGCGACCTCTTCCAGTCTGGAGAAACGACCTGAGGCACCGGCATGGCCGGCGTCCATATTGGTGCGCAATAAAACCGGATTAGTGTCGGTCTTTACTTCCCGAAGACGTGCCACCCATTTAGCAGGTTCCCAATAGGTCACACGAGGGTCAGTCAGGCCTGCGACAGCCAGAATTGGCGGATAATTTTGGGCCGCAACATTGTCATATGGCGAATAAGCCGCAATGGTTTTATAGTCGGCTGTGCTCGCCAGTGGATTACCCCATTCCGGCCATTCTGGCGGGGTAAGCGGCAAAGTGTCATCCAGCATGGTATTGAGCACATCAACAAAAGGAACTTCGGCAATAATTGCACCAAAAGCGTCCGGCGCCATATTGGCAATGGCTCCCATCAACATGCCGCCTGCAGATCCGCCATGAGCAACCATTCTGTCTGCACTGGTGAATTTTTGCTTTGCCAGATAGCGCGCTGCATCGATGAAATCATAAAATGTATTGGTTTTGTGCGCACGTTTACCGTTTTCATACCACGCAAAGCCTTTGTCTTTACCTCCGCGAATATGTGCAATCGCATAAACGAAGCCACGATTGACCAGTGACAGACAATTGGTGTTGAAGCTTGCCGGAATGGTGATGCCGTAAGAACCATAACCGTAAAGCAGGCAAGGGGCGGTGCCATCAAGCGCTGTGTCTTTATGATAAACGATAGAAACTGGAACCAGCTCGCCATCACGCGCAGGCACCATTAAACGCTTGGTTACGTAGTTTTTTGGGTCGTGACCGGATGGTACTTCTTGTGTTTTTAAAAGCTTACGTTCACGCGTCACCATATTATATTCATATAATTGGCTGGGTGTCGTCATGGAAGAATAAGAAAAGCGGATAGTATCGGTGTCATATTCCGCACTGCCTTGCAAACCGAGAGAATAGGCTTCCTCGTCAAAGCTTATCGCATGTTGTTCGCCGGTTTTACGCTCATGAATCATGATGACAGGCAGACCATTATTACGTTCAAGCCAAACCAGATGATCCTTATATACACCATGCGCCAGAATGAGTGTGCCCGGCTTTTCCGGCACCAGATCTTTCCAGTTTTCGCGCTGCGGTGCATGAGTTGGCGCGGTCATTATTTTAAAATCTTTGGCACCGTCAATATTGGTCAGGATGTAAAAAACATCGCCACCCGAGGCCAGATCATATTCAATGCCGGTTTGGCGCTCAGCTACTAATTGTGGTTTTGCGTCAGGCTGATTGGTCGGGATCAACCAGCATTCGGACGTTTCATGATCATGAATGTCGATTGAGATAAAATCATTAAGTGGACTGGAGCTGACACTCATGAAGAAACCGGCATCCGTTTCTTCATAGATGAGGCGGTCTTCAGATTGTTCAGTGCCGTTGCGGTGATAATATAGTTTGGATGGACGATGGTTTTCGTCGAGACGAGCATAAAAGAAACCGTTTGTTTCTGCATCCCATGCACCGCTGCCATCAGTATCTAGAATGGTATCGCTAAAATCTGTTTTGTTGGCGAGATCACGTACTTTAAGTGTGTAAAATTCCGAACCCTTATCATCATAACCCCAAATCATCAGTTTATGATCAGGGGAGGCGTCGGTGGATGCTAAACGAAAATAAGCTTTGCCTGCGGCTTCTTTATCGCCATTCAGCAAAATATCTTTATCACCGCCTTCGCGTGGGGTGCGGAAAATATGAGGTTGTTCGCCGCCTTTTTCATAAAGACTGCCATAAGCATAAGGACCGTCTTTAACCGGTATGGATGAATCATCTTCTTTAATGCGGCCTTTCATCTCTGCAAAAAGTCTCTTTTGCAGGACTTGGGTGTCCTCCATCAAGACCTGCTGATATGCATTTTCTGCATTCAGATGTTCACGGATATCATTGGCGAGCTTGGACGGATCCTTGAACATTTCCTGCCAGTTATCCGCACGAAGCCATGCATAATCATCAATACGTATAATATCATGATGGATTGAGCTTTGTGGTTTTTTCTCAGTAACAGGAACGTCGATAAGCTTGAATTTTGGGGATGACATCTATTTCTCGGTATTTCGATGTGAAGAACAGGATGGAAGCGGCTTAATTACGAAGCTATATCTTCGACAAAGATCAGCGCATTGCCATTAATACAATGCCGCAATCCTGTAGGCTGCGGACCGTCAGGAAAACGATGGCCTAAATGGGCATCGCAATCCGCGCAACGGATTTCGGTGCGATGCATGCCATAGGAATGATCTTCAAACAATGCAATCACATCGTCATTGATAGGTTCAAAGAAACTTGGCCAGCCGGAGCCGGAATCATACTTGGCTTTGGAGCTATAGAGCGGTTGCTCACAGCAGACACAGAGATATTTGCCTTGCAGATGACTATTGAAATCAGGGCTTGAGAAGGCACGTTCTGTACCATGTTGGCGGGTGATCTGATATTGAATCTCAGTTAATTGCTCACGCCATTCTGCATCTGTTTTAATAACTTTAAGTGGACGTTTACGTGTTGTTTGATCGGACATGGGTTTTTCCTTTGAAGCAGTGATTTTATTTGTCAAAACCATAATAGCAATTTGTGGTGGCAATGTCCTTCATGGAGTTGAACTCACGTCATTGTGTTGCATATCTCAGGGCACTTAAAATTTTGATCATCCGGTTAAATATAGTTTTATGTGTGGCCTATGATAAAGACACTAATATACAATAGTTCCTCCACTTGACATGAAGTAGCCGTAATTATGGATATCTATTAGTGTGCTAATTTTTATGATTGTAATGTAGTTCATAATTAACTTACCACTTAAAACGGTGATAAGTTCCTGTTGGTAAAGCATTTTTCCTTCATAATAAAAATGTATGCTTAGTATATCCCAATTTATGGTGAGCTGAATTGCATTAATTGAAGGATTTATGCTGATTATTTTAGCATAATAGAGTAAAAATATTTGACTTTTTGCATGTAATTCGTCATATCCCCCTTGAATAAGCGGGATGCAGATATAACTAACAAGTTATCAGCTTGATTTCTTCGCCAAGTATCATATCGGCCCCCAGATATGTCTTGCACTAATATAATTAAAGGAACTCAGATGGACCATAACGACGAATATGATGCTAGCCGCGATCTGCTGTTAAGCTTAACAGCTGATATCGTTGCAGCTTATGTTGGCAATAATTCCATTCGTCCGAGCGATCTTCCGGCACTGATTACGGATGTTCATGCTGCATTCTCCCGTACTGAAGTGCGTGTTGAAGAAGTGCCGGTGGTTGAAAAACCGAAGCCAGCTGTGAATCCAAAGAAGTCAGTGCATGATGATTATATCATCTGCCTTGAAGATGGTAAAAAGTTCAAGTCGCTGAAGCGTCATTTGATGACCCACTTTAATCTGACCCCTGAACAATATCGTGAAAAGTGGGATTTGGAGCCAAACTATCCGATGGTTGCGCCAAATTACGCCAAAGCACGCTCCAACCTTGCTAAGAAAATGGGCCTTGGCCGCAAAGCAAAAGAAGCTTGATTTATTACTCAGCTTCTTTGATGCGCTAAGTCTTCATTGATCATTTTAAAACCATACTTTGGATGTTTTGCCAGAGTATGGTTTTTTATTTTTTTAACGAAATATAATTTCTATTGAAGAGAGATGGATGCTGTTCTTTCTTGCATGGTAATTCTTAACCGGTCGAGTGCTTGTTTGAGGGCGATATGGCGGTTGAGATCATAAGACCAATGTCCGGCATTGCCTTTCAATCTTTCCCGCTCGATGAGACGGCGTAGTTTTTTGGTGGCGCTTTTTTGTTCTGTCAATGGAGCAGACAAAATTTTCTCCATATCGATATTGGCTAGTATTTGTAAGGCTGCACGCTGTGTTGCGTGCATGGCTATGCGTTGTTTTTCGGCCTGAAAGATCGCGATACTTTGTTTAAGATTGATGCTTTGCATGTGATGATGATCCCGTTTTTTTGATAATTGACGTCTGAGTAGAATCTCAGGGGTTGGGATCATTGTCTTATATTTATGTCACTGTAGGATAATAATCCTTAATAAATGTGATTTTTTACATTATGCTGAGGATAATTTCAAAATTAACTGATTCCTATAAGAAAGTTATCCTCGTTTTTGCAAGATAGTGTATAAGAATATATTCCTATTTAGTGGAGGGGTATATGTCTTTTCAGTTTTCCGGCGTTATTCGTGTCGAGGCCGAGGTTTACGAGGCCTTGGAAATGATTGCCGCACGACAGATACGGCCGGTTCGGCTGGACAATTTAAAAAAACGGTCAGTACGGTTCAAGAAAAAAGCACTGGAAATTTGTGACGGCCTTATCGATTTGCTCAGTGACGCTTTCGGTGTTTCAGGAAGTGAATTACGTAATTCCGTGCGTGGAACTAAAGAAATTGCGCGAATTCGTCAAATTGGTATGTACGTCGCCCATACGATGTTCGGCATGACGATGACGACCGTTGCGGCGGGCTTTGGCCGTGATAGGTCAACGGTCATGTATGCGTGTCATCAAATTGAAAATATGCGTGATGATGCGGATTTCGATCAAATCCTACATAATTTTGAAAGAATAGTCGCTGTTGCTTTTTCTATTCATTGGAGGGCAAAATAATGAATGTTCAGCATAATGCAGAGCGTAATTTGGCGATGATAAGGGTACTGAAATTTCTTCATAAGAGTCCGGCCAAACCTGAGCAGGCGGCAGCGCGCGACATGATGCTCTTAAATTCTGAACATGGCACAATTTCTGTTACGCAAGATTGCTTGGTTACTTTGGCCAGAGAGGGGTATTTGCAGGCTGGTAAGGGAGAAATTCTAAGTTTGAGCCCGCAGGGCATTGATTATCTTGTTTATCAAAAGAACCGACATATTGCAGAGGTTCAGCTTTCTGATCAGGGCAGAGCAAAAAAGGTAAAGCTAAATTTGGCTGAATCGCCACTTGCTGTTCTTTACCGCATGAAAAATGCAGCAAAGCAAAGTTTTTTAACAGATGCAGAATTTAATGCAGGCGAACGTTTGCGCTCGGACTTTACCCGGGGTTTGATGATGCCGCGTGTGACTTCGCATTGGAATGCAGATGTGCAAACTCATAGCCGTGGTATCTGCCATGGCGGAGTGGAATTAAGCGATGCAGCCATGGCCGCACGTATAAGGGTCGAAAAAGCACTGGATGCAGTAGGGCCTGAATTAAGTGGTGCTTTAGTCGATATTTGCTGCTTTTTAAAAACCTTAGGTCAGGTCGAAACAGAAAGAAATTGGCCAGCACGTTCAGCCAAAATGATGATCAAAACGGGTCTGTCGATTTTGCACCGGCACTATCATCCGGTAGCTCAGCGTAGATCATCATCTGGTGTTTTACATTGGGGCGCTTATGATTATCGCCCGTCATTATAAGTATCAACTTAATGCTTTTTGTGCTTCGGCACGAATACGGCTGATCATTGAGCGCAGACCATTGGAGCGCTGTGGGGTGAGGTGTTCATCAAGCCCCAATGTTTTCAAAAGCTCTTCCGGATCGGTACGAATGATTTCGGAAGCGTGTTTGCCTTCATAAAACGCCAGCACCAATGCCACCAATCCGCGCACGATGTGTGCGTCGGAATCGCCTAAAAATACCAAAACAGGGTCATTGCCTTCGTATGGTAGTAATTTTAACCAGACCTGACTGACGCAGCCTTGCACTTTATATTCCGCACTTCTTGCATCATCAGGATAAGGGCTGAGATCTTTGCCTAAATCTATTACATAACGATAACGGTCTTCCCAATCATCCAGAAACTCGAAATCGGAAATAATGCTGTCGATTTTGCTGTCGGTCATAATCTTGGTCGTCTTGCTTTACAGTGCATCTTAATGCGTGAACCTTGATGAATGTCACTTGTATAACGCAGCCACAAGCTTACGTCACCCTAACAATATTATTTATTTGACGTTCATTATGGCCTGTAGCGCGGTAATGGCACTTGATGATCTGGTGCGGTTGGAGCTGAGTGCTCTGTATCTGTGTGTGGCGTTTTATCTTGTGTTGTCTCAGAGCCGAACTGATCACTTAAAAAATCAAGCAATTTGCTACTTCCATTCAGCAATCCCGATCCTGCTGCAGAAAGCATGTTTTTACCATCGATACAAAGTTGCGGATTACTGTAACAAAATCCGCCAACCTCTGCCGCAGTCTGACCGGCGGCAATCAGACCATCAATTTTTTCTTTGGGAGGCAGCACAATGGCAGCATCTTGGCGCTGGGTTTGATCCGTATCGGTATTGATGATTTTGGGCATGACAATAAAGGCCAGTGACAGCCAAAACACGGATTTGATGATGAACCGTATCATTTTCTTATCATGCCTTGTACAATTACCTTACTATAAGTCTTGAATGTGCTTTTATCATGCTGAGCATCAATGAGACGTTAAATTATGGATTTATGTTTTTTAATCAGAATGCAAATGTATCATTTTTGAGGCAAAACCAGCATTTATAATGATCAATTAATCAACGCTGAATGCGTAAACCTTACCAAGAATCGCGGTTTTTTTAATATTGATCCGCCGAGACTAAACTATCCATTTACCATAGTTGTAAAAGCTTGGGTTTTCATGGGCTCTAAATCCGCAAATAAGACTTCAAAGTGCTGATTTTTATCCTTTCATTAAAGGCTGACCTTCATGGTGCAAAGGAACGGCTGTCGTCAGTATTGTCTGATACCGCCCCACGACCATCATCATAGAGAGTAAGACCAATTGGTTTCAGTGCTTAAAAGTTTAATGAAGAAAGTGCAGGCAGCAATACAAAGCTGTTCGTCTCTTCATGACAATTTATATCAGCATTGGATCAAGTCGAGCAGACAGCACAAAACAAATGCGCCTGATCAAATAGCTTTGTTCGAAAAAGTATTCGGTGGTTTGGGTTTGCAACTCGATCTTGATGGTATGATCACGGATGTTTCGCAGCACTCATCTCATATTTTAGGTCTTGGCCGTGATGTGGTCATTGGTACTTCATT
Source organism: Paenochrobactrum sp. BZR 201-1 (assembly GCF_044987585.2). Lineage (NCBI taxonomy): Bacteria > Pseudomonadati > Pseudomonadota > Alphaproteobacteria > Hyphomicrobiales > Brucellaceae > Paenochrobactrum > Paenochrobactrum sp. BZR 201-1. The sequence goes on from NZ_JBJDRZ020000005.1 coordinate 453,872, forward strand.
GCTGGATCGTATCCATGTGTCAGATCGTATTTATTATTTGCAGTTAATGGCTGATATCCGCCATCAACGTGATATTGGTAAAAATGCTTGTCATGTCCGCATTCGTCATGTGGTGACAGATGAGGATAATCAACAAAGCGTTGAGTATCGTTATTTCCGTATTTCTGGTGCCTTAATTGAATCAGACCACGGAAAGATGATCTATCTGGCGGCTGTTGATAGCAGTAAAGAAATGCAACAGGTCGACGATCTGGCAAATCTCAAAGTTGAATTAGCAGAGGTGGTCAGCTCTCGCCGTCATGCACTTGCCTCACTTAGCCATGAATTGCGCAATCCGCTAAACGCGATTATCGGCTTTTCGGATATATTGCTGCATGAAATGGGCTGCCGTTTTGAAAATGAAAAGCAACGTGATTATGCTTTATTGATTCAACGTTCAGGGCTTTATTCGTTGGATATCGTTAATACTATCCTGGATGCTTCCAAGATTGAGGCGGGTACTTATCAGATTATGCCGAAGGATTTCTCCATCCGCGACGCTGTTGATCTGTCGATGAATGTCCTTGCACCACAAGCCGAACAAAAACAGGTGATTTTGTGTGACCGCATTCGCAATTCAATCGGCAACATGATTGCAGATCAGCGTGCCGTGCAGCAGATTTTGATCAATCTGATGGGCAATGCAGTGAAATTTACCCCTAAGGGTGGCTGTGTGACATTGGATGGGTTTAAAGATATTAGCAATTGCGAGCAGATGGTTTTCACCATTTCTGATAATGGTGTAGGCATTGCAGAAGCTGATATCGAACGCCTTGGCCAACCTTTTACGCAGGTGGGAAACAGTGCTTTTTCTGGCGCCGAAGGAGCGGGCTTAGGACTTTCACTGGTGAAAACCTTAGTTGAAAAACACGAAGGACAATTTGAAATTTCAAGCCGTCTCGGTAAAGGCACAATTGTTACTATACGTTTGCCATTGGCGGGGCCGGTTAATGATCTGGGCTGGCAACAGCAGGAATTGAAAGCGCAGGCTGAAAAGGACAAAGAGGAAAGCGTGACGGTTTTGAATATCAACCGTCTACAGATTGGAAGGCACTATGTCAGGCAGGAAGAATCCGGTGAGAAGAAACAGTCGCAGGAACGAAAGATCGCATAGTCTTAGCGAACGTTTGGTCGGATTTTTATTCACCACGGTTTCGTCGGGAGCTTTGTTCGCCGGCAGATTTATGGTTCGCAATCCTGTTTTAACCGGTGGTGCCACCGCTTTTCTGGTTGTCATGGGATTTGTGTCGGCCAATGCATTGTGGTACCAGCCGCAATCGCATGACAATACGTTTTTTCGCACACGTCCGGAACTGGTTTTTGTACCCACCCCGAAGCCAAGTCTTTTGTCGTCTGCTGCCAATAATAATGACAAACAGGCTGCACCAACACCTGATGTGTCGCAAAGTTTAAAGCCAGCTGATGAAGTTCAGGATAAATCGAGCCAGATAGCTTCATTGGATAGTGTCGAGCTGACGGATGAATTGCCGGCTTTGGCACCCAATGCTGATTTGGAAATAGCAAAAATACAGCAAAAATTACGCTCGCTTGGCCTATATGATGGTACTGTCGATGGTTTGCCTGGTCCTAAAACGCGCCAAGCTGTCGAGCAATGGCAATTATTGCAGCAGAAGGCCGGTGTGAACACGCCCACGACATCAGAACTGGAAAAAGCACCAGCTTCGTCGACTATTGAAAATATCCTTCAGGTTGCAGTGCCGGAAGCACGGCCACGTCAGCAAAATACTGTGTCGATTGATAAAGTGGTTACGTCCAATGTTTCATTGAAGCAGGAAACACCCTCTGTAAAGATTGATGTGAAACCTGAAAAACCAGCACGTCCAGAAGCCGTTCAGGCATCATTGACCACTAATGCGCAGCCCGTTACATCGCAGGATATAGTGCGAGTTCAGGCAGGGCTAAAAGCCTTTGGAAATGACCTGATCATCGTAGATGGTGTGGCAGGAAAATCCACTCAAGATGCAATCCGTGAGTTTCAGAAACTCTTTGATATGCAGATTACCGGACAGGTGGATGCACAGTTGATCGGAAAAATGCGCGAAATTGGACTGATCAGCTGACAAGGTTTAGAGAATGCGGGTAACATCGGAATTTTGGGTTACAGCTCTTATAAAGCGTATTCGCTTGGATGGTGGCTTTGCCTATCTGGCGGAGCGCGGCTCCGGTGAAGCAGGAGCGATCTTTATTAAAAAGCGCGTACAGTCACAGAGCTTCCATGAAGAATTATGGACGCTTTATGCACCGGCACCGCAAAGCGCCTATGATGAACGCAAGCCGGAAGAGCGCGGCTTTATCTTGTCAATGGATCAGGTAGATAGTGAGACAATTGACAAGCGCCTTGCGAGTGAGAAAAAATTCGACAGCGACTTATGGGTTTTGGAGATCGAAGATATTGAGGATCTGACACCTTATATTTTAATCGTGCCTGATCTTTATCTCTGAGGCACCTTATATGGCTGTCTTTTTGAGGCCGCCATGCTCAATCATATTATCTTCCGCTTTCCAGCGCTCAATGATTTGCTGAGCTGTTTCCGGTTTGATCGAGCGATAAATATTTACAAAATCCCGCAAACTGTCACGATCACCATGAATGGTACCAAGCACGGCCGTCATGATCAGATAGCAATCCTGCGCACTTAGATTAAGCGCTTTAAGAGCGATTGGTAATTGTGAGCTGGGCCACTCACCAATAATGTGTTTTGCACGCTCCAGGCTGACGCCGAGGGCATCGGCCAGCGCGGTGCGGAAAAAATCGCAATTGATCAGCAATGCGCTGTCGATCAGGTGATTTTCCGGCACTTGATAAGCCGATTGAGGCGGTAAATTACGCTTAACGGAATGCTCTAAATCTACATTCGCATCCCGCATCATCATATTGAGCTGCTGATGAATTTGCATCAGCTTTTGCGAATTGGTTTTTTCCGCTTGCGGCTTGGCGATCTGTTCAGAATTATGCAGGCTCGGCAAATGGCCTTGACGTTCGAGAATTTGGTTGATCTCTGCATCGTCAAAGCTTTGCAATAGACCAATAAGCAACGCATCCTGATCATGACGGCGGGCAACAATGCGTGCATGCCCGATGCCGCGTGATTCAATCAAATGCAGAAGGTCGCTGGTTGACAATGCATCGGAGCGTAGCAAAAGGGGTGCAGAAATATTGGTTGGCTCATGTGCCAGTTTGAAAACGAGACTGTGCGGTGCGTCCTGCATATGCACCAATCGCATGGCCGCATCGCGTTTGCCCTTGGCCGTTGCATAATCAATCAACGGCATGGCGAGATCTTCCAGCTGCAACAATTCCTGTCGACCGGGGCGGGTGATCGATGCATAGCCTGAGATGGCAGCCGTCAGCAAATCATCTGCTTTGCTGTCAGCAGGGTTACGGCTGATTGAAAACCCTTCTAAGGCGCGATACTGATCACGGGTCACGCTTGCTACTCCGCTGCTACACTGAACTGAAACTGCTCATACAAAAGAACAGTCCGTTTCAATTTAACTAATAACACTTAGCAACTTATTAACCGTGTTGAAAAATAAATGTGCGGATACGCGCTAGAGAGGCGTGCAACTGGCACCGGCTAAAGTCTGCCTGCCAAGTTCTTGCCAGCTGGCATCTGGCACCAAGCCTCGCAGTGTAACAATACCCTCTAAAATATCTTGCTCGATCAATACGGAATGAGATTGTGCTTCTGCCAGACTGGTTTTTAACGCAGAGGCAAGTGATAAAGGCGAAATGATGAGATCAAGATCGCCATCAGCAGAAATTGTGTCATTGAAATTAAACAGATTGTCACCTTGCCGATTGTAAATGGAAACAGACCAGAAGGGCAGCAAACCTTCAGCATGTACATGGATGGCTTGATCTGCGAGTTCGAAACGGCATGCAGCTTCAATGAAATAAGGATCGGAGGAAGCAGTCAATCGCTGTAACTTTGACAAATCATGAAACTTATGAGGTTCACCAAGTTTACTGATCTGTGACCATGCATTTTGATCGGAATAAGTCGGAACCAGTAAAACGACCAGAATATGGATAATCGCAGCTCCGACAATACCAAGCAGCCCTGCGTATAGAAATCTGAGCATCAGCATTTGCTCTCGTTACGAAGTGCTGTAATGCGGGGCATGGTGATCTCGCTGAAGCTTGCAGAACTGGCAACTGGTGTATCATAAAGCGTCATCACCAGTGTAAACTGGCCGCTACCGCTGACACTTAGCCAATTATTGTCCTGTGCTTGCGGACTGATGGTGATTTCAAAATCTCCATTGCCAGTTTTTGCGACATTATTTGAAAGAAGAGATGTCGGCAGATATTCATTGTCTGACAAAAGTACTCCCTTGTCATCGGTCGCAAAAAGTGTCCAGAAGCGTGCATTGGGGCTGGTGCCGGACATTTTATAAGTGCAGCCACGCATTAAAGCTCTGCCGTCACTGCTTGAGCGGGCATAAAAAATCAAACCTTCCGCCGCTCCCAGTGAAAGATTGCCTAAGCGTGCGGAGCGCCCTTTTGCATAAGGATCAGCATGAGAGCTTCCGGCGAGCGGATAAGAAATCCATTCACCGGTAGCAAGCTCGCTGAAACCACCAAAATGATCCAATGCCCAGCGTGCTGACCATATCCCGCCGCCAAGCGCTATAGCGAGTGCAAACAGGATAGAAGAAAGATTACGTAAAATAAGCCTCATCAGGTGATCCCTTTATAAAAGGCTTAAATTTTTAGGCCCACTGGTATCAGGCAATGCTGGTGCATTGACAAAATCATTATGCAGTTTTTGCAAGAATTTGGTCATGTGCGGGGTCAGCAATGTCGGGCGTTGGATATCGCTGTCATCATGTGTAGCAATTTGTGTTTCCGGTGCATTTTTAGGCTTCGCGGGAAACGGATTTTTAATACCGAAAATTGGTTTGAGTTCCACATTTTGATGCGCATAATTCATCATCCGTTGCCATGTCATGGCCGGAAGAATACCGCCTGTCAGATTATTCATTGGGCTGAAATTATCATTGCCGAACCAAACAGCAGCCGTGAAATTGCCCGTATAGCCAACAAACCAGGCATCGCGATAGCTTTGGGTGGTGCCGGTTTTTCCAGCAACCCTGGTCATGGGCAGACTGGCGCGACGCGCCGTTCCCCATTCCGGCACTTGCACCAGCATGGAGTTCATATCAATCGCTGCTTTCTCAGAAAGTACCCGATGTGGTTTTTCACCGTCACGCTTCAAATCCCAAATGATGCGACCGTCGCTCGTGGTGATTTGCGTGAAACCGTGCTTGGTGCCTGCCATGCCGCCATTGGCAAAAACATTAAATCCCATGGCTTGTTCCATCACCGTCATGCCAGATGTGCCAAGAACCATGGTTTTATGTGATGAAACAGGTGATTGCACACCAATGGCTTTGACAAGCGCCACGATCGGGGCGGTAGTCAAATGGTCTTTGGCAATGCGAACCGGCACACTGTTGAGCGATTTAACCAGTGCGGTGGTGAGACTGACACGACCGGAAAAGCTTCGGCCATAATTGCGTGGTGCCCAATTGCCCCAGGCAATGGGCGCATCGGAAACAATGGTTTCCGGTGTCATGCCTTTTTCCATCGCCGCCGCATAGACATAGGGCTTGAAGGATGAGCCGGTCTGACGCGAGGCGGAAGTGGCGCGATTAAATTGGCTTTCACCATAGTCCCTGCCGCCAACTATGGCACGCACGCCGCCATCATGGTCAAGCACGACGGTTGCAGCTTCGGTTACTTTATATTCGGTGCCAAATGTTCGTAAATGAAACTCGATTGCTTCTTCGGCAGCCTTTTGAATGCCACGATCCAGTGTGGTGCGCACAATCAATGAATGCTGCGGCAAATTTTGTGTGACGCGCTTGACCTCGTCAAAAGCCCAGTCGAGGAAATAATCAGGACTGTCGCTTTTGGCGCGGTCAATGACACTCGCCGGATTACGCTTGGCAGCCATAATCTGGCCTTCGCTCATCATGCCGCTATCAATCATATTGGATAGCACAACACTGGCGCGCGCGCGTGCGGCTGGCAAATTGACATGAGGAGCAAACTTGGCTGGTGCTTTAAAAAGCCCTGCAAGCATAGCCGCTTCGGCAAGATTGACGTCTTTGATATTTTTTCCGAAGTAAAATTCTGATGCCGCCGCAATACCGAATGTGCCGCCGCCCATATAAGCGCGATCAAGATAAAGCTGCAAAATTTCTTTCTTGTTCAAATTGGCTTCGAGCCAAAGCGCCAGAAATGCTTCTTTGATTTTGCGCTCAATGGTGCGTTCATTGGTCAAAAACAAATTTTTGGCCAATTGCTGGGTGATTGTGGAGCCACCTTGCACAACGCCGTTTGCCTGCATGTTTTGACTGAAGGCGCGTGACAATCCCCATAGGTCAATGCCGAAATGCTCGAAGAAACGACGGTCTTCGGTGCCAAGAACGGCTTTCATCACATGGTCTGGTAATTCATCAATCGGCACAGCTTCACGATGTAAAATTCCACGCTGGCCGATTTCATTACCGTTGCGGTCAAGGAAAGTAACAGCGTAATTATCCTGTGCGCGCCAGTCTTTTTTGGTTTCTTCAAAGGCGGGCAGGGCAAGCGCCAGCATCAATACAGCGCCAACGGTGCCCCAAGTGGCGCATTCGCTTAAGAGTTCAATCAAGAAACGGCGAAAACCACGCACGCGAAAACGGCGGAAGAAAATAGTAATATTTTCCCAAAACTCGCTGAAAAAGAATCTTAAATTATAAAAGCTGCTATCAAGCCACGCATCGAATCCGATTAACCGCGATACACGAAATTTTCGGCGCGGTTTTGAGATGCTATTTTCCGGCTCGTTCATATTCTGCATAACAGTGCTTTTATTACTAAATCAATGCGTTTCTGGCTTTTATAGTTTATATAAAGGAGAGTATAACAAAGATTTTTTGAAAGCGTGTGTGTTTAAAATTGAATTGTCGATTAAGGTAACCAGAAACTTATCATGGATTTGAGAAAATAATCCGTGTTAGGAAAATAATCCTTGACCGTGTCACGGTTCTAAGGTAGGTATTAGTTATAGTTCGGTAATTGCGTCTAAACACAGTGTTGAAGAAGAGCGGATATAGCAATTTATGCTATGCTGTTAGGCTGGAAAGATAATCCATAAATTTTGATAACAGAATGAGCATTATTGGCGGGGCTGATAAGGCTTTTTCTTTAGATGTAAAACGGAGATTTTTCAGTGAGAGAAAGCTCTGAAAATAAAGCTATCGCAAAATTACGAGCGGCTGCGCGTATGCAGCAGCGTTATAATATTGCAGCAATGGAAATGGCGAGTGTTTTAGGCATAACAGAAAGCACTTATCGCAAGCGCCTTTTGAAGCTTGGTTTGGTGAGTGCGCATATTGAAAATCCGTTTGGTCTTTATGGTGAAGCGGCGGGTATCATGGTGAAGTTGCAAACGGAGCTTGCACGCCTTGCCAATGATAGTGGTCTGCCGGATAAATCTTCTGCCGATGCGCTGACTGCCTTGGCGCGCACGGTGAAAACAGTCGTGGAGCTGATGCGGGAAGGTAGCGCCGAGCCTGAAACTGGCGTTAATACCCATGATGATTTGACCGGTATTGGCGCGGCTTTGGAAAAAATTGACAGGAGAATAAACGAACTTGCGGGAGAAAGGGCGGCTGAAATCCTGCGTCGCCGGACTGAGTGTGCAGCAGAAAATAGCATTGAGCAGGGAGTGGTTGTTTCAGGCGCGTGATGCACAATTACCACCTCTTGGTAATTGGCGTAGCTGGCTGATTTTGGGCGGGCGCGGTTCGGGAAAAACACGTGCAGGTGCTGAATGGGTGTCCGGTATGGCGCTTGGGTTAGCACCATTTACGAAAAGAGCCAGCGGGCATATTGCATTGGTTGGCGAAACGCTTGGCGATATTCGCGAGGTGATGATTGACGGGCCTTCGGGCATTTTGTCTGTCTCGCGGTTGGAACGCCCGCGCTATGAAGCGACAAGGCGTCGGCTGGTTTGGCAAAATGGGGCAATTGCCTCATTATATTCATCAGAAGATCCGGACAGTCTGCGCGGGCCTCAATTTGATGCGGCCTGGTGTGATGAATTAGCCAAATGGAAACATGCTCAAGAAACATGGGACATGTTGCAGTTTGGTCTTCGGCTTGGCGACAATCCGCGCCAGATCATCACCACCACGCCGCGGGCTGTTCCGCTGTTGCGGCATCTGCTTGATGATAAAAACATCCCCGTCACGCGGATGAAAACCAGTGAGAATGCGGCGCATCTGGCTAGTGCTTTTATAAGCTCCATCGAAGAGCGCTATGGCAATACGCGTCTTGGGCGTCAGGAACTGGACGGCGAGATGATTGAAGAGCGCGCCGATGCATTGTGGTCGCGTGATATGATCGAGCATGTGATTTGTGCGGTTACACCGGAACTTACACGCATTGTCGTGGCGGTGGATCCGCCTGCCAGTTCCGGCAAAAACTCCGATGCCTGTGGCATTATAGTTGCTGGCATTGACGAAAATGGTGTCGGGCATGTGTTGCTGGACGCCAGTATGAACCAAGTCAAACCGCATCAATGGGCGCAACGCGCCGTGACACTCTATCATCAGTTCGAGGCGGATGCGATTATCGCAGAGGTCAATCAGGGCGGCGAGATGGTCAATGCTGTGATTGGTGCACAAGATACATCCGTGCCGGTGCGATCAGTCAGGGCAAAACGAGGCAAATATCTGCGCGCTGAACCGGTTGCAGCACTTTATGAGCAGGGACGTGTTCGTCATGCAGCACGCTTTCCGGCGCTGGAAGATGAAATGTGTGATTTTGCCCCTGATGGTTTGTCATCGGGGCGCTCGCCTGACCGGCTTGATGCCATGGTGTGGGCGCTTAGCGAATTGATGCTGGGCAGCGAATATAAGCCACGTATCCGGCGGCTGAATACATAATTCTCGATTAAATATGAGGGCCTTCCAATGGCATTATCATGGCCGTGGCGCAAAAGTGCTACGCTTCCATCTGCTGCGGCTGCGCGTCCAGCGGAAATGAAACATTCAACCGGTTTTGTCACTTTGCATATGGCGCAATCGGCTTCCTGGGTTGCAAGAGATTATACCTCGCTGGCGCGGGAAGGCTTTATGCGTAATCCCGTGGTACATCGCTGCGTGCGGATGATTGCAGAAGCGGCAGCCTCGGTGCCTTGGCTGCTCTATGAAGATGTGACCGAGCATGAGGTCCATCCGCTTTTGCAACTGATGAAACATCCGCAGCAAGGGCAGGATGGTGCCAGCTTTTTCGAGCGTCTTTATGGCCACTTATTATTGTCCGGCAATGCGTATATGGAGCGGATAACCGCACCCAATGGCACACATGAATTGCATTTATTGCGGCCTGAGCGGGTGAGTGTGGAATGTGACGGGAATGGCTGGCCGTCTGCAATGCTTTATCGGGCAGGTAATATAAAACGCATCATTCCGCTGGGGTACAATCAGCAAAGCAGTGGTTTGCATCTGAAATTATTTCATCCGCTGGATGATCATTATGGTTTCCCGCCGCTGGAAGCCGCACTCATGGCGCTTGATATTCATAATGCTGCAGGCGCGTGGAACAAGGCGTTGCTGGATAATTCAGCGCGTCCTTCCGGTGCGCTTGTCTATGCACCTAAAGATGGCGGTAATCTTACTGAAGAACAATTTCAGCGTCTGAAAGACGAGTTGGAAGATGGCTATACGGGCGCCAATGGTGCAGGGCGGCCATTGCTCTTGGAGGGTGGCCTTGATTGGAAAGCCATGGGGCTGACGCCGAAAGACATGGATTTCATTGAGGCTAAAAACGCTGCCAGCCGTGAAATTGCTTTGGCTTTTGGTGTGCCGCCGATGCTGCTTGGTATTCCGGGTGATAATACTTACGCCAATTATGCCGAGGCCAATCGCGCTTTTTACCGGCTGACAGTGCTGCCGCTGATTAACCGAACCGCCAATGCCATGAGTGGTTGGCTGAAGCCTCTTTATAACGGTGATTTACGTTTCGAACCTGATCTTGACCGCGTTGATGGCTTGTCAGCTGAGCGAGAAGCTTTGTGGCGTCGCATCAGTGATGCGGATTTCTTGAACGCCGACGAAAAGCGCGAGGCGGTTGGCTATTGAACAGAACTTATCTGAATAACGGAGAGAGCAATGAATACGCTTGATAATCCGGTATGGACGTCTGAAACAGCGCTTGTCTGGATTGCACGCATTGCCGGTGCTGTGGCGGGATCGGCTGTTTCACTTGGTTATATGTTGCCGCAGGGGCGGCGCGAGGCGGCGATGCGATTTGCAGTTGGCCTCATTTGCGGCATGGTTTTTGGCAGTGCTGCCGGCATTAAGATTGCTGAAAAATTTGAACTCATCGACAGCTTGGGGCGGGCGGAGCTGATGTTGATGGGATCGGCTGTTGCAAGCCTTGCGGCATGGTCGGCGCTTGGGGTTTTTAACCGCTTTGTCGAGCGGTTGAAGCTTAATCTCCCTGCGGTTGAGGTTATTAATAAAAAACAATCAAAAGAGGCGGAGAAGCATGAAGGATAGAACTTCACTGCTGGAAACCAAGCGCATGGCGCTTGAGCTGGATAATGTAGAACTGGATGGTAGTTTTTCCGGTTATGCCAGCCTTTTTGGCGTGGTGGATCTGGGTAATGATGTGATGGATGCCGGTGCTTTTACGCGCTCGCTGGAGCGTCGGCACGCTACCGGCATTCGCATGTTGTGGCAGCATGAAGCAACCGAGCCGATTGGCATCTGGACGACAATTCGTGAAGACGCCCAAGGGCTTTATGTCGAGGGGCGGCTTGCCAAAGGTGTGGCACAGGCGCGTGAAACACTGGAACTGCTGCGCAGTAAAGCAATTGATGGCCTGTCGGTGGGCTTTCGCACTGTGAAGGCGCGCAAAGATGCGCGTAGCGGTGTGCGCCATATTACCGAAGCCGATTTATGGGAAATTTCTGTCGTGACCTTTCCGATGCAGCCGCTCGCACGCATTGGGCAGGTCAAATCCGGCATGCTTCCTACCATCAGAGAATTTGAACGCTGGCTCACGCGGGATGCGGGGCTCAGCCGACAAGAAGCGCGCACGGTGATTGCAAAAGGCTTTGCAACATTAGCGCAAAAATTTCGACCGGAAGAGCCGCGGGATGCCTTTTCTAGCAACAGTCAATCCATGGCCGAACGCTTGCGTCAGGCCGCACATTATTTTCGATAAAAGGATAAAACATGGATCATATTGAAACTTCCGCGCTTGAAACCAAATCTGTTAACCACAATGCTGATATCAGCGCTGCATTCGATGAATTTATGGGCGCATTCTCTGTCTTTAAAGAAGCCAATGACGAGCGCCTTAAAAGTGTAGAAAAACATGTCGGCACCGATGTGCTGATCACCGAGAAAGTCGACAGAATTAACCGCGCTCTGGACGAGCAGAAACAGGCTATGGATCACATGGTGCTGAAACAGGCGCGCCCGACACTTGGTGGCCATATGCCTGCCATGAATGTCGAGCATAAAAATGCGTTTCAAAATTATGTGCGTAAAGGTGATGAACAAAACCTGCGTGCCATTGAACTGAAAGCCCATTCTTATGGTTCGGGGCCTGATGGCGGCTATCTGGTGCCGGCAGAACTGGAAACCGAGATCGGTCGTCGTTTGAGTGTTTTGTCGCCGATCCGATTATTGGCGACAGTGCGTCAGGTTTCGGGCGCTGTGCTCAAAAAGCCGTTTTCGATCAGTGGTCCGGCCACCGGATGGGTTTCTGAAACCGCAGCGCGTCCGCAGACCAATTCGGCACAATTGGCAGAAATGCAGTTTCCGACCATGGAAATTTACGCCATGCCTGCAGCCACATCTTCGCTGCTCGATGATGCGGCGGTGGATATTGAACAGTGGATTTCTGCCGAAGTGGAAGCAGCTTTTGCCGAACAGGAAAGTGCCGCATTCATCAATGGTGATGGTGTCAACAAGCCAAAAGGTTTCTTGAGTTATGACACTGTTGATGAGACAAACTGGGCATGGGGTAAACTTGGCACAGTTGCAACCGGTGCGGCTGGTGCATTACCAGCGACCGACCCTTCCGATGTGCTGATCGAGCTGATTTATTCGCTTAAAGCGGGTTATCGTCAGAACGCCAATTTTGTCATGAACCGCAAGACGCAAAGTGCTTTGCGAAAACTTAAAGACAATGACGGCCAATATCTCTGGCAGCCGCCTGCAACCATTGGGGACAAGGCAAGCTTTATGGGCTTTGGTCTGGTTGAAGCAGAAGATATGCCGGACATTGATGAAGACAAAACACCAATTGCTTTTGGGGATTTCTCTCGTGGCTATCTGGTGGTTGACCGTGCCGGCATCCGCGTATTGCGTGATCCTTATTCTGCCAAACCATATGTGTTGTTCTACACCACCAAACGTGTGGGTGGCGGTGTGCAGGACTTTGACGCTATCAAACTGCTTAAATTCTCGGACTGATCGTTTTTTGAACCGAATTATGCGGTCCAAAATACCTGATGGTTTTTGGCCAGAGTCGTGAAAAATACCTGCTGGTTTTTGGCCAAGGACGTGAAAAATACCTGCCGGTTTTTGGCCAGAGTCGTGAAAATTACCTGCCGGTTTTGGCAGGTAGATTATTTATAATAAATCGATGAATCTGTATTTCAGCGATTTTCCATAAAATATTGATTTTATGTAGGTTTCTCACAGAGGGAAAATCTTATGACAATGCATCCTGTAACGCCTCCGGCCATCGAGCCGGTGACGATCGATGAAGCGCGCGCTTATCTTCGCATCACAACCGACAGCGAAAACGAGCTGTTGCAATCATTGATTAAAACTGCCCGTGAAACAGTGGAAGCGCGCGCTGGACTAGCGCTTATTACACAAAGCTGGCGCTTGCATGTTGATCGTTGGCCACGTTCCAATCGTCTGGCGCTTTATCGTTATCCGGTCACATCAGTCGATGCGATAACAGCATATTTACCTGATGGTACTCCGGTGAGATTTGATGCGGATGACTGGAAGCTGCAACAGGCAGGCCGTCCGCAACGGCTTTATCTGCAGGCGCGCGCCGATATGTCTTCATTGAGTGGTCTGGAAATTGATCTGACTGTTGGTTTTGGTGCTGAAGCTACAGCAGTGCCTGATGTGCTGAAACAGGCCATTTTGGTTCTGGTGGCGCATTTATATGAATTTCGTGGAGCCTTTGACGAGCAGTCTCAGCCAATTTCATTTCCAAGTCACTTTGAGCGCCTTGTCGATATCTGGAAGCGGGTATCGGTATGAATACGCTGTTTATGAGTGCGGGGAGACTACGCACAGAATTAAAGCTGGAAGAGCTTAAACCCGAAGCAGACGGCATCGGCGGTTATACGGAAAGCTGGCAGGAAATTGCACTCATCTGGGGACAAATTCGTGCAATTACGTCGTCATCACGTTTTTTGGCGCAGCGCTGGCATCCGGAAACAACCCATCGCATTACCATCCGTTTTGATGAAATGATCAAAGCGGGGATGCGACTACGTAGAGGCAGCCGTATTTTCCAGATTGATGCCATTCAGGATGCCGATGAAACGCGGCGTTATCAGATTTGTTTCGTACGTGAGGAAACTACATGAGACTGGCGGTGAAATTGCGTTTTGAAGCGCTTTTGACCGCATTGCGTCTGAAATCTTTGGCGCTGGCAGAGCGGAACTGGCGCGAACAAAAAACAATAAGCCAAGAGGAGCGGGAAGATTGAGTGCATCTATTAGTTTGCAAAAAGCAATTTATGATCTTCTTCGCAATGATGCGGATGTGAGCGCCAAGCTGGGCACAAATCGTATTCTCGACCATGTGCCGCCGACGACTGGTTTTCCTTATATCACGCTTGGCAGCAGTGTTGTTTATGATTGGTCAACCGATAGTGAGCCGGGGCAAGAGCATTTGATTTCCTTGCATATCTGGGCGCAGAGCAGCGGACGTAAATTTGTATTGGAAGTGATTGAGTTGATTGCGCAAAAACTGGATCACGGGACGCTTGAGCTTATAGGCCATGTATTGGTCAATCTGAATTTACAGGAAATTTCTGCCCAAAACAGCGACCGTCGTAATGCCTATCAGGGCATCATGCGTTACCGTGCAGTGACTGAGCCACAAACAGTCTAAGCAATACTCATTATATAAAGCAGCGAATTTGCAGACCGGTAAACCACGATGTTTGCCGGATCTTTGCGTTCGCTCATGTTTTTCACGGAGAATTTGATGTCAGCACAAAGAGGTAAAGACATTCTTTTAAAAATTGCCCTTGAAAGCGGGGGCTTTGAAACCTGCGCAGGATTACGCACAAAACGTATCGCGTTCAATGCCGAAACCGTTGATGTGACCGATGCGGATGCAAGCGGCCGCTGGCGGCAATTATTAGGCGCGAGCGGTGTACAGCGTGCGTCTGTGAGTGGCTCCGGTATTTTTAAAGATGCAGTCTCCGACGCCTTGCTGCGTCAGGTTTTCTTCCAAGGCGAAATCCGCAATTGGGAAATCATCTTGCCGGATTTTGGTGTATTGAGCGGGCTTTTCCAGATTGTTGCACTTGAATATGGCGGCAATCATGATGGCGAAGTGACCTTTGAAATGGCGCTTGAATCTGCAGGTGTTGTCAGCTTTGGAGAATTGCCATGATGATCAATAAGCATCGCGGAGAGGTGGGCGCTGTGCTTGATGGCCGCCCTTGGACATTATGTTTAACCCTCGGCGCATTGGCTGAACTTGAATCGGCTTTTGCAGCAGATGATTTGCCTAAACTCTTAAACCGATTTTCTGCAGCGCAATTATCGGCACAGGACATGATCCGTATTTTATGTGCAGGCCTTCGCGGTGGCGGGCATAATGTGACTTTGGAAGATGTGGCAGAAATGCGTGCTGATGGCGGTGCTGCCGGTTTTGCCCGTATTGTCGCCGAGCTTTTAACGGTAACATTTGGCACAGCAGAAAATGCAGTTTCTGACAAAAAATCAATATGTTGAACACGCATTTTGAATCAAAATCTGATCTGGACAGCGCTTTCCCTTGGGCGGATGTGATGCAGATCGGCTTAGGCCAATTTCGCCTCGCACCAAAAGATTTTTGGGCGTTGAGTTTGCGGGAGCTGAACGCCATGATCGGCGCATATCAGTTGAAAGTGAATGTGCCGGACAGGCAGACGCTGAACGAGCTGATGCAGGCATATCCTGATCTTTAAGCGACCTATCAGCCTTTAAGGAACCATCATGAATGAGAATATGACCGTCTCGATTGAAGCGGATACAACCGCTTTCAATCGGGCGCTTGATGATTTGCAAAAGCGTTCGACATCATTTGGCAACAGTCTTTCATCGGCGCTGAAAGGTGCGGTTGTGGATGGCAAAGGGTTGGATGATGTCTTGCGCAAACTCGCCGGTGATATGGCGGGCATGGCTTTGTCGATTGGCATGAAACCGTTGGAAGGTGTCGCTTCATCCTTATTTTCCGGTGTAATGGCCGGAATTGGCGGCATTAAACCCTTTGCCAAAGGAGGCGTTGTTTCCAGCCCGACTTATTTCGGTATGGGTAACGGCAATATCGGCCTGACCGGTGAAGCGGGAGCAGAAGCTATTTTGCCATTGGCACGCGGTTCCGATGGACGATTGGGAGTTGCCACCGGTGGCGGCGCCAAGCCGGTCAGCATTGTTTTTAATATGTCCTCGCCGGACACCGCATCATTTCGCAAATCCGAAGCGCAATTGGCCTCGATGTTGGCCGGAGCCGTTAGTCGTGGTGCAAGGAGACTGTAAATGGGGCAGATTAATTCCTTTCATGATGTGGCGTTTCCACTTGGTGTTTCTTTTGGTTCAGTGGCGGGGCCTGAGTGGAAAAACGAAATCGTGCAGCTTAATTCAGGGCATGAAAAACGTAATGCGCGATGGGCGCAATCGCGTCGCCATTTTGATGCCGGAACCGGTATTCGCTCACTCGCCGATTTGCGCCAAGTGTTGAGCTTTTTTGAAGCGCGACGGGGTTCATTATTTGCATTTCGCTTTCGTGATCCGTTTGATCATTTTTCTAATCATGGGGCACAAGAGCCAACGGCACTTGATCAACAGATCGGCATTGGCGATGGCGAAACCAACAGCTTTCAGCTCATCAAAACTTACGAGACCTATAGTCGTATGATTACCAAGCCGGTGGCTCTCAGCGTGAAGCTGGCGGTGAATGGGGACGTGCTGCAAAACGGCACTGATTATCAGGCGGATGCTTTAACTGGCATGGTGACGCTAAGTGAGGAAAGAGTGCCGGATGAAGGAGCCGTAATCACGGCTGGCTTTTTATTCGATGTAGCCGTTCGTTTTAACACGGATCGTTTGCAGGCGAGCATCTCGTCATTTCAGGCTGGTGAAATCCCGTCCATTCCAATCGTTGAGGTGAAGGCATGAGAACAATTTCGCCGCAACTGGAATCACATTTGCAAGGTGTTGTAACAAACCATTGTTTTGTCTGGATAATACGGTGCAGTACCCAGCAGGTCTTTGGCTTTACGGATCATGATTTTCCGCTCGTTATAAAAGGTATCAGATGCGAACCACAAAGCGGCATGAATTCGAGCGAAGCGCATTCCAAGCTTGGTCTTTCTGTCAGCGGCAGTGAAATTGAAGGCGCACTGGTCAGTGATCGTATCCGTGAAGAGGACATCGAAAACGGGTTTTATGATGATGCTTTGGTAGAAACTTATCTCGTCAATTGGAGCGCGCCTGACGAGCATTTGTTTTTGCAAAGTTGGACAATCGGCAAAATAACCCGCAGCGGCGAGAAGTTTGTTGCCGAAATTAAAGGCGCAGCCGCAGCTTATGATAAAATTCACGGACGCCGGATTTTACGCCAATGCGATGCGGAATTGGGCGATCAACGTTGCGGCATTATCCGCAATGACCCGCGCAATCATGCGCGAGGTGTGGTCGCTGCGGTAAATGGGGCGGACATGGAAATGTCCGGCTTGGAAAGTCATGCAACAGATTGGTTTCTGCATGGAGTTTTTACTTGGGTTGGCGGGCGCAACAAGGGCGCAAAATCCAAGGTGACATTACATCGCTCACAACTGATACGTTTGCGCGATGAGCCGGTTTTTGCAGTTCAAGCAGGTGATGAGTTCGAGATATTGGCTGGGTGTGACAAATCCTTTGCCACTTGCAAAGCCAAATTTGCCAACAGCGCCAATTTCAGAGGCTTTCCGCATCTTCCGGGCAACGATGCCGCTTATAGTTACATCAATAAAGACATGAATTTTGACGGCGGGGCATTGGTGCCATGACCTTGAATTCAACCATACCGCAAGCGGTTTTGAAAGAAGCTTATCAATGGCTTGGCACGCCTTATCGTCATGGTGCGGCGCGCAAACAAGTTGGCTGTGATTGCTTGGGTCTCATTCGAGGTGTGTGGCGTGAGGTCTATGGCCATGAGCCGGAAAAACCTGCAACTTACGCGCCTGATTGGGCGGAACTATCCGATAAAGAACCGCTATTGGATGCGGCAGAAAAACATATGGTAAGTCGACCCGTGCCGATGGGTATCAAGGATATTTTACCCGCACAAGTGCTGATATTTCGTTGGCAACCGACAATGGCGGCAAAACATATTGCTATTATGGGGCATGAGGGGCGTTTCATCCATGCCTATCACGGCCATCGGGTTTTAACCTCAGCGCTCGTGCCGCAATGGTTCAAGCGTATTGCAGGCATCTTTGAATTTCCGGAGCCAGCCGGCCAATCAATACAAGGGAGAAATCTATGACGACTGTCGTCTTGCAGGCTGTCGGCGGGGCGATCGGCTCAGTATTCGGGCCGGTCGGCACGGCTATCGGCTCGGCTCTCGGGGCTATGGGCGGCTATATGGTGGATAGCGCCATCATTAATTCGACGCGCCGAATTGAAGGCCCGCGCCTTTCAAATGCCAAGCCGCTGACCGCCGAAGAAGGTGCGGCATTACCCTATATTTATGGCACTGCGCGTGTATCTGGCACACTGATTTGGGCGACACGTTTTGAAGAAGACAAAACCACTGAGCGTCAGGGTGGCAAAGGTGGCCCTAAGGTCACCACTTATAGCTATTTTGTCAATGCTGCTTTTGCTGTGGCTGAAGGAGAGATTGCCGGAATTCGTCGTGTCTGGGCAGATGGTAAAGAGATTGACCTGACTAATGTCGAAATGCGTATCTATAAAGGTACATCCGATCAGCAACCCGATCCGCTGATAGAGGCAAAGCAAGGAGAAGGCAATGCGCCTGCTTATCGCGGCACGGCCTATATAGTGATCGAACGCTTTCCGGTAGATGAATATGGCCATCGTATTCCGCAGCTACAATTTGAAGTGATCCGCACAGTCGGCAAGTTGGCAAAATCTGTTCAGGCCGTGACACTGCTGCCAGGGGCTACAGAATTTGGGTTGTCGCCATTTTTGGTCACGGATGAATCAACACCCGGTCAAAAGCGGCTGATTAATCGTAATAATTTGCGTGGGAACACGGATTGGGTGGCCTCAATGGATGAGTTGCAGGCTTTATGTCCTAATTTGAAACATGTGGCGATTATTGTGCCGTGGTTTGGCGATGATCTGCGGGCAGATCATTGTAAACTTAAACCGGGTGTGACCGAACTGAATGCGCGCAAACCAAGTCGGCATTGGCGGGTGAATAATATTGCCCGCGAAAATGCGCATCATATCAGCAGGTATCATAATGAAACTGCCTATGGTGGTACGCCATCTGATGACACTGTGATTGAAGCTATCAAGGACGCGAAAAAACGCGGGCTTTCGGTGACACTTTATCCGTTCATCATGATGGATATTGCTGAAGACAATCAATTGCCGTCTCCTTATGGCGGCAATCAACAGCCTGCCTATCCGTGGCGCGGGCGCATTACCTGTCATCCGGCCATTGGTCAGGCGGAGAGCGTTGATAAAACTGCCATTGCAGCCGATCAAATCAACCAATTTGTTGAAGGAGAATGGGGCTATCGCCGCTTTCTCAATCATTGTGCGGATCTGGCGCTAAGGGCTGGAGGGGTTGATGCGTTTTTGGTCGGCTCGGAGCTGATCGGATTAACCCATGTGCGCTCATCAAGGGAAGCATTCCCGTTTGTCGATGCTTTGTGTGATTTGGCGCAAGCCATGCGCAACAAGCTTGAAAACAGTTGTAAAATTACTTATGCGGCGGATTGGTCAGAATATTTTGGCTATCAGACACAAGATGGTTCAGGCGATGTGTACTTTCATCTGGATCCGCTTTGGGCACATAGTGCAATCAATGCGATTGGCATCGATAATTATATGCCGCTCAGTGACTGGCGTGATCAGGATTGGCATACTGATAATCCGGATGGTTTTACCGCACCCTATGATCTTGAGTGCCTGAAAAGCCAGATTGCTGCAGGTGAGGGCTATCATTGGTATTATGCCAATCCTGAAGATCATGAAAAACGTATCCGCACGCCAATCACGGATGGTCTGGCGGGAAAGCCTTGGGTTTTCCGGTATAAAGATTTGAATTCTTGGTGGGCAAACCCCCATTATAACCGTGTAGATGGCGTAGAAAAAACAACACCAACACCTTGGTTACCAATGTCGAAGCCATTTTGGCTGACCGAGCTTGGCTGTCCGGCAGTGGATAAAGGGCCGAACCAGCCTAATGTTTTTCCAGATAGAAAATCATCGGAAAATGCCGTGCCTTATTTTTCCAATGCTGCACGTTCTGATTTGGCGATGGACAGATTTTTACGCGCGCATATAGCATATTGGCCTGAGGCTGGGGCACATAATCCGGTTTCGCCGATCTATGGCGGTAAAATGTTGGATGATGAGCGGATTTATCTCTGGGCATGGGATACCCGCCCATTTCCGGAGTTTCCGCTTTATAATCATTATTGGGGTGATGCCGCAAATTGGGCGCGTGGACATTGGCTGAATGGTCGGTTAAGTCAGGTGTCTTTGGATGAACTGATTGCACAAATTATCAAAGATTATGGTTTGCCGGAGGTTGACAGCAGTCAGGCTGATGGCTTTGTGAATGGATTTGTCATTCCCGACCCGACAACTGCACGTTCAGTTTTAGAGCCGCTGCTCGATATTTTTGGCATTCATGCTTTTGAAAAAGATGGCAAATTCATTTTTAAAAGTCTGGATCGTCGACAAGAGGCTGTTCGCATAATTGATGATATTGTAGTGCCGGATGAGGCGGATGCTCTCACGATCACTATGGAAGATAAAAATGATCTGCCGCGTAATGCGACACTGTTTTATCAAGACCCGATGCGTGAATATCAGTCAGCCGGAGCTAAAACCTATCAGAATAAAGGCGAAGGTGACGAGTCGACAAGTCTTTCCGGTTCTTTGGAGCGAGGGGCTGCGGATGGGCTGGTGGAGCAATGGCTGTTAAGGCGCTGGGCACAAAGGCGCTCGGTTTCATTTGCAGTACCTTGGGCGCGCGCGCAGTTTCATGTCGGAGACCGCGTAAAAATTCCGGTAGTCAACGGCAGTCGTGACTATGTCATCACATCTTTAGAAGATGGAGAGGTGCGGCAAGTGCAGGCTGTGGCGCTAGCACCACGCATTGATACGTCTGATCATGGAGACGTTCCTTTCAAACCTGATCCCGCACCGGTTTTGGATGTAAAACCGGTTGTGTATCTGATTGATCTGCCTTTATGGCCGGGTGCGCAGACAGCACATCAGCAATTGCGGGTGGCATGTCATGCCAAACCGTGGCGCGGTGTTGCAGCTTATGTTTCTCCGCAGGAAGATGGTTTTGTCGAGCGAACACTTGTTACATCCCGTGCAGTGATAGGCGAGCTTTTGCAGCCATTTGCACCTGGCCAAGCGAGCGGGCGAATTATCAGCGGGCATTATCTGGATGTCGTGCTTTATTCGGCTGAATTGCACTCCTGCACAATGCAACAGCTTTATAATGGCGCAAATACCGCAATCATCCAAGCGCCTGATGGTGAATGGGAAGTGTTGCAGTTTTTACAGGCTGAAGAAATGGCGAGTGGTTATTGGCGCCTGTCTGATTTCTTACGCGGTCAGCTTGGAACAGAAGCGCAAAGCCTCATGGAAAAACAGGCGGAAGCTCCGTTTGTCTTGCTTGATTCATCAGTTGTTCCGGTTGGTTTGGATGCAGCAGAAATTGGCTTGCAATTAAACTGGCGGTTGGGAACAGCTGGCAGACCTTTCACATCAGATTATTTTGAGACGATCACAGCGACGGGTGGGATGCGTGCTTTGCGATCGTTAAGCCCTGTTCATTTGCGCGCAAAAAAACAGGGCGGCGATACGCAATTCTCATGGATTCGTCGTGGGCGAATTGATGCGGATAGTTGGCTTGCTGACGAAATCGTGATTGGCGAAGAGCGTGAGCGCTATCAAGTTGAATTATGGAAAGACGGAGTGAAAATTTGGGGAGAAGAGGTTGATGAACAAAGTTGGAATTTAGCTTCCGTACAACGAGAAGAGCTCTTTGGATCTGAGTCGGTCGATTTACAGTTCAAGGTGGCCATGATCAGCGCACAATCTGGCCCCGGTGATCTCTCCACGCTTCATTTAACCCTATAAACCAACGAAAATGAGGTCAGACATGACAGCGAATAAACCTTGGTATTTGTCGCGCACCATCTGGACTTCGATGGTGGCTTTGCTTTAGCGGGCAGAAAATATGCTTGGAATTCCAATTGGTGTGATTGAACAGGCGACACTGGTAGATGCACTTATGCAACTGGCAGCAGCCGGTGCGGGAATTTTTGCTATTATTGGGCGGATGAAGGCAACATCACGCATTTCATAAAATTACAAAACATGATAGCTAATGATTAATTAAATGGGATTCAGCCTGTCTGGGTCATTCATGTAATGTTCAGCTAGGGCATACTATAAAAGCATCATGATGAAAAAGCTCTCCGCATTTACACTTATTTTCGGTATGGCTGCTGCGGCTGTTGGCTCACCGGCAAACTCCGCCAGCCTTCCTATGATTGTTCCGCACAAGGCAAATTTTGTGGTGACTGCTGCCGATGATTGTGCTGCAGCTGGTCAGCGCGTTGCTGCCGCCCAAGGCGGAACTTTAACCAAAGCTACTCCTGCGGTGCAGGGGGGCAGAAATGTCTGCGTTATTGTAGTGCTGGTTCCTGGCCGTGACGGCGAACGTCCGCGCCGTGTAGAAGTTGCGGTGCCTGCGGAATAAGCAGACACTTAAACTTTATAAGTGCTTATCGGAGGCGGCATTGCGCATATTGATCGTTGAAGATGATAAAGACCTGAATCGTCAGCTCTCGGAAGCAATGGGTGAGGCCGGTTACGTGGTTGATAGTGCTTATGACGGTGAAGAAGGCCATTTTTTAGGCGATACTGAGCCTTATGATGCTGTCATCCTCGATATCGGTCTGCCGCAGATGGATGGCATCAGCGTGGTTGAGCGCTGGCGTCGTGATGGCCGGACAATGCCGGTTTTGATGCTGACGGCACGTGATCGCTGGTCGGATAAAGTGGCCGGTATCGACGCTGGTGCTGATGATTATGTGGCCAAGCCGTTTCACGTTGAAGAGGTTCTTGCACGGTTGCGCGCACTTATCCGTCGTGCGGCCGGTCATGCTTCATCTGAACTTTCCTGTGGGCCATTATTGCTCGATACGAAAACATCAAAAGTCACAGTTGATGGTACAGCTTTGAAACTCACTTCGCATGAGTTTCGGTTGTTGTCTTATCTTATGCACCATATGGACAAGGTTATTTCGCGTACTGAACTGGTTGAGCATTTATACGATCAGGATTTTGATCGTGATTCGAATACGATTGAAGTTTTCGTCGGACGTTTGCGCAAAAAAATGGGCATCGACCTCATCGAGACCGTGCGTGGTATGGGGTATCGTATGAATTCGGTCGCTAATCCGGAAGGTATCAGCAACTGAACATTGCACGCTTCAAACCGGCCCTTCATTCCCTTGCATTACGTGTGGTCACATTATCAACGCTTTGGGTAATCGTGGCGCTGGTGGTGGTTGCCACTTTAATTGGCTCGATTTACAAACAGGCCGCAGAGCGTAATTTTGAACGTCTGTTATGGGCACATCTTTATAATTTGGTAGGCTCGGTTAGTGTTTCGGATAATGGCGATTTGCAAGGCCATCCGGAACTCGGCGAAATCCGTTATTCTAGCCCTTCGTCTGGTTGGTATTGGGAGGTGGATTCGGTCTCTGCCAATCTGCACGGGACATTGCATTCTTTATCATTGGGTAGTCGAAAGATCAGACAGGAAAGTCTGGCTAACTACCCTTTTGATAGTTCTTTTAAGCGCACTTATCCCGCACTTGGCCCTAATGGTGAAGAGGTTTTTGTCGCCGAGACGGAAGTCGTTCTTGATGGCGAAAACAGAATTGCCCGTTTCAGAGTGATGGGCAATTTAAGTGAGGTTAAAGAAGAATATCGAGATTTTAATGCCCGATTATATGGCTATTTAGGCATTTTCGGTATTGGTAGTATTTTAATCAATGCTGCGGTCATTTTATTTGGCCTGCGTCCCTTAGATAGGGTACGTCGTTCACTGGCCGATATTCGTGAGGGGCGAGCGCCACGTTTGACTTCTGATCTGCCGATTGAAATTGCACCGCTCGCACAAGAAACAAACGCATTGATTGAAAATAACTTGCGCATTATGGAGCGCTCACGAACACAAGTCGGCAATCTGGCACATTCGCTTAAAACCCCTTTAACTGTTTTACTGAATGAAGCAGGTACTATCGGCGGTGAACAGGGGCGTCTAGTAAGCGAGCAGTGTGAAGCGATGCAGATGCAAATTCAGCATTATTTGCAACGTGCCCGCATTGCGGCGCAGCGCGATAGTGTCGTATTCAGAACGCCGGTGACACCCGTTTTGGAGCGGATAGCACGGGTAACTCAAAAACTTAATCCGCAGCTTGAAGTTTGTTTTGTTAATAGTTTTGCGGATGCTATCTTTGCCGGTGAAAAAGAAGATCTGGAAGAAGTTGTCGGCAATCTTATGGAAAATGCCGGAAAATGGGGACGGTCACAAATCCTCATGAGTTTGGCAAGCGCAGACAATGTCGAATTTACCATTACAATCGAAGATGATGGCATTGGATTGGCCGATGATAAAATGGCGGAAGCCATGCAACGCGGCCGCCGTATTGATGAAACGAAGCCCGGAACAGGACTGGGACTTGCGATCGTTCAGGACACAGTGAAAGAATATGGCGGGAAATTTGTGTTGAAATCGTCACAGCTCGGCGGACTTAATGCTCAAATTACGCTTCCGCTCGTTAAAAAGTGAATATTAACTAATCTTTAACAAGATTAAGGCGCAATTTCTGCTATATAGGGACCATTATCGTGCTTTGCTTTAGAGAGCCTGTAATTTGTGTGCAGTTTCTAAGTGATTGGGTGAAAGTCGGTGTCTATGAAAGTTAATATGCCGTTCTCGGTGCCTTTTTCAGGAAAGTTCTTTTCCACATATATACTCATTGGTGCGGCCGTTATTTTGAGCGCTTGCGGAACAGATGGCAGAGCGGTGCCTGATTTGCGATCGTCTGATGTAGGGTTCAATAAAAAAGATGCTGGTGTGCTAAGTGAGCTGGGTAATGGTTTGCTCGGTTCGAATGCTTTGAAACTTGCTGGTGAGGATCGTCGTAAAGCGCTGGAAGCAGAATATCGGGCGCTGGAATATTCTGCTGCCGGAAAAGCCGTGCAATGGAAAGCTTCATTTGCTTCGGCATCCGGTGAAGTGGTTGCAGCCCAAGCGTATCAGGTTGGCTCGCAAAACTGCCGTCAATATACGCATAGCTTTAATATGGATGGTGTTCCGCAAACAGTGCGTGGTACGGCTTGCCGCAATCCGAATGGTAGTTGGACGCCGCTGACCTGATTTTAATAGTTAAATCTCTTAATTTGCGGCGAATTGACCTATTCACTTAAAATCGCACAGTTAAGGTTGGATTTTATATTGGTTCAGCATAAGTCTGCGCTATGGAATTTTGGCTTTTTTCTGCATGTTTAACAGTTATTGCGACATTGGTTGTTTTACTGCCTTTGTCGCGTAACATTCGCACGTCTCAAACTGGCGGACAAAATGATCTTGAAGTTTATCGGGATCAGATGTCCGAAATCGAGGCAGATGTTTCCCGTGGTATGATTGATACGCAAAGTGCTGAACAGGCGCGGCTGGAAATTGCTCGCCGCCTATTAAAGGCTGAGAAGGATGCTTCTCTTAATCGTTCAATCAGTGATAATCTCAAGACGCATAAAATACTGGCTTTTGTTGCCGTTTTATTGGTGCCTTTATTGTCTTGGGGGATTTATTCATCGGTAGGTTCTCCGGATCTGCCATCCCAACCGTTATCAAAGCGGATTGCAGTCAATCCCGAACGTGCGCCGGTCGAAGAGCTTGTCTCACAGGCAGAAGCTCATTTGGTAGAAAATCCGCAAGACGGGCGCGGCTGGAATGTACTAGCTCCGATTTATTTGCGTCTTGGTCGCGTTGATGATGCGATCAATGCTTATCGTAACTCGATCCGTTTGAATGGCGAGGACTTTGCCCTCAATTTGGGCCTGGCTGAATCACTGGTTTTGAAATCGGGTGGTTTGGTGACCGCTGAAGCGCATGCTTTGTTTGAAAAAGCAGCGATACAAAATCCGGATGATTATCGCCCGCAGTTTTTCCTTGCCCGTACTTTGCTGCAGGATGGAAAAAATGAAGAAGCAAAGGCGTTTTTGAAAGCGTTCTTGGAACGTTCAAGCGCTGATGCGCCGTGGCGGTCACAAATTGAGGATGCAATTCGTCGTATCGACGGTGAAACGGTTCCTGGACAAGCACAAGCACCCGTAACTGCAACATCTTCTGCAAAGGGACCTAGTGCTGCGGATGTCGAAGCTGCTTCATCGATGAGCAATGATCAGCGTAAAGAAATGATTGAAGGTATGGTTGCCGGACTTCAGGCAAAGTTGCAAGCGCAGTCTGATGACCTTGAAGGCTGGCAACGTCTGATTAGTTCCTATATGGTTATGCAAAAGCCTGATGATGCAAAAGCTGCTTTGGAACAGGCATTAAAGTTATTGCCTGAAGATAAGCGCTCATTGCTGCTTGCTCATGTGAAAACATTAAATCTTGAAGTTGAGGGTGCTGAGCCATGAGTGATATTGCCGGGCGTCAACCATCCGCAGCAAGCTCTGCTGCAACGGGCCCATCCATTGCTAAAACAATGAGCCAGCGAAAGAAAAAGCGGCTCTATTTGGTTCTTGGTGCACTGGCTGTATTGGGTATAGCTGTTGCTTTGATGCTGGTGGCCTTTAGTCAGGATATCCGTTTTTTCCGTACACCAGCCGATTTGACTGAAACTGATATGACTTCCGGCTCGCGCTTTCGTCTTGGCGGTCTTGTAGAAGAGGAAAGCGTCAAGAGAGATGGTACGCAATTACGCTTTATGGTGACTGATACCATCAAAACGGTTCCAGTGTTTTTTGACGGCATTGTACCAGATCTTTTCCGTGAAGGCCAAGGCGTTGTAATCGAAGGGCGCTTTGATCAATATGGCGTTTTTCAAGCTGATAGTGTCCTTGCTAAACACGATGAAAATTACGTGCCGAAAGATCTGGCTGACAGCCTGAAAGCTAAAGGCGTCTGGAAAGAGACTGAGTAGGATTACAAGATGAGCGTCGAAATCGGACATTTTGCGCTGGTATTAGGACTGGCGCTTTCCATCATTCAATCCATTCTGCCGGTTATAGGTGCGCGGCGTAATGACAGTCGTATGATGGCTGTGGCAGCCCCCACTGCAATTGCGGCTTTTGGCATGGTGGCATTAGCATTTGCCATATTAACGCAAGCCTATGTCGTTTCTGACTTTTCAGTTCTGAACGTTTTTGAGAATTCGCATTCGGCAAAACCTATGATTTATAAAATCACAGGTGTGTGGGGCAACCATGAAGGCTCGATGCTGCTATGGGTGTTGATCTTAACATTCTTTAGTGCGCTGGTTGCAGCGTTTAGTGCCAATCTTCCGGATACGCTGCGCTCTAATGTGCTGGCTGTTCAGGGTTGGATTGCGACTGCTTTTTTGCTGTTCATTATCTTCTCGTCCAATCCGTTTATCCGTGTTTTTCCGGTGCCAATGGAAGGTAATGACCTTAATCCTCTGTTGCAGGATATAGGTCTCGCCGTGCATCCGCCTTTGCTCTATCTGGGCTATGTTGGCTTCTCGGTGTGTTTCTCCTTTGCTGTGGCGGCATTAATGGAAGGTCGCATTGATGCAGCATGGGCACGATGGGTTCGTCCATGGACGCTAACTGCATGGGTTTTCCTCACCGGTGGTATATCGATGGGCTCTTACTGGGCTTATTATGAACTCGGCTGGGGTGGCTGGTGGTTCTGGGATCCGGTAGAAAATGCATCCTTCATGCCCTGGCTGGTCGGCACTGCTTTGTTGCATTCAGCATTGGTTATGGAAAAGCGTTCCGCCTTAAAAATCTGGACAGTGTTGCTGGCATTGCTGACATTCTCTTTGTCGCTGCTCGGCACTTTCCTTGTTCGCTCCGGCGTATTGACTTCGGTTCATAGCTTTGCCACCGATCCAAGTCGTGGTTTGTTTATTCTTGGCATTTTGATCTTCTTCATCGGTGGTTCGCTGTTCCTCTTTGCGCTGCGGGTGCAGAGCTTGACGACAGGTGGCTTGTTCCAGCCGATTTCGCGTGAAGGGGCGTTGGTTTTCAATAATCTATTTTTGACAACCGCCGCGGCCACTGTGCTGATTGGTACGCTTTATCCGTTACTGTTGGAAGCATTGACCGGTGACAAGATTTCGGTCGGTGCGCCATTCTTTAACATGACCTTTGGCCCACTGATGATCCCGCTTCTGATAGCGGTGCCTCTTGGCCCTTTGCTCGCGTGGAAACGCGGCGACCTCTATGCCGTATCCCAGCGACTGATGGCGGCGTTCGCGATTACATTGGTTGTCATTGCTTTGATGATCTGGTTCACGCGTGGTGAATCCGTTATGGCAGCTTTTGGCATTGGTTTGGCATTCTGGGTTATTTTCGGCAGTCTGACGGATCTTTATCTTAAATCTGGCATTGGCAAGGTTGCACCAAAGGTTGCATTCTCACGCATGATTGGTTTGCCGTGCTCTGTTTATGGAACTGCTTTGGCACATATCGGCCTTGGGATTACTTTGCTTGGTATTGTCGGTGTCAGCACTTTCGGCAGCGAGCGAGTGCTGACCATGGCACCTGGTGACGTGACCGAAGTTTCCAGCTATCAGCTGCGCTTTGAAGGTGTGTCTCCGGTCAGTGGTTCGAACTATACGGAAAATCAAGGTCGCTTCACGCTTCTTAATGAAGCTGGAAAACCTTTGAGTACAATCATTGCTGCCAAGCGTTTTTATCCTGCACGTCAGATGCCAACAACAGAATCGGGCATCAACACACGTGGCGTCAATCAGGTTTATGTAGCTCTTGGTGATGATGCCGCGGATGGTTCTATCGTTGTACGCATTTGGTGGAAACCATTTGTTACGCTGATCTGGCAAGGAACATTGGTGATGATGCTGGGTGGCTTTATCTCATTGCTTGACCGCCGTCTTCGTGTTGGTGCGCCGGCAAAAAGTAAAGCCAAAAATAAAGCAGGTGGCAAAATAGCGGTGCGGAGTGCTTGATGCGATTCTTGTTTAACAAAAAAGCGGCAGCATTTTGCGTAAGCTTGTTTTTGTCATTACAGATTGCACCTGCTTTCGCGGTTAATCCGGATGAGGTTCTGTCTGATCCGGCGCTGGAAAAACGCGCCCGTAATTTGTCTGCCGGTTTGCGTTGTATGGTCTGCCAAAATGAATCGATTGATGATTCTAATGCAGAACTTGCCCGTGACTTGCGTATTCTTGTTCGTGATCGTTTGACAGCAGGTGATAGTGATCAGGACGTATTGGAATACGTGGTTGATCGCTACGGTGAGTTTGTGCTGCTTAAGCCGCGCTTTAATAGCCGCACTATCTTGCTCTGGGGCTTTCCAGTGGTGCTGTTACTGATTGGGGGAGGCAGTTTGTTGTTACTTTCCAAACGCAAGAAAGCGGTATCTGTTAATAATGAACCATTGAGCGAAGCCGAAAAAACACGACTTCGGCAAATTATGGAAGAGAAGAACTAGAATCTTTTTAAACCTTACCAAAATTTCATCTGTTGGAAATTGAGTGGTAAGGTTCTACAACCTATATTGACTGACATAAGATTAAATCGGGTTCCCTCCCAAGGAGAAGATTGTGTCCATAGTCAAAAATTCTTACTTTCGTAAAAGCGTTGCCGCCATTGCATTGACTGCAACTGTGGCAGGCGGCCTTTTAACTCTCCCTCCGGTTATTTCTGCTTATGCAGATCCAGTCAGTGTGACTGCTGCTGCACAGCCGGGCTTTGCTGATCTGGTAGAAAAAGTACGTCCTGCTGTTGTCAGTGTACGGGTGAAAAGTCAGGTGCAGCCGGTAGACAATTCCGGCCCGCAGTTTTTTGGTCAAGGTTTTGACCAGTTGCCAGACGGTCATCCATTGAAGCGTTTCTTCCGTGATTTCGGCTTTGGCCCGCAAGGTGAGAAGCAGCGTCCGGAACAGCGCAAAGGCAAGCGCGGTGAGGGTCGTCCGGGCCATGCCCGCCCTGTTTCACAAGGCTCCGGCTTCTTCATCTCTGAAGATGGTTATGTTGTCACCAATAACCATGTTGTAACTTCCGGCGATTCATTCTCAGTTGTATTGGATGATGGCAAGGAGCTGGATGCCAAGCTGATTGGTACCGATCCGCGCACGGATTTGGCTGTTTTGAAAGTTGATGAGCCAAAAACCAAGTTTACCTATGTCGCGCTCGTTGATGACAATAATGTCCGCGTTGGGGATTGGGTTGTCGCTGTTGGTAACCCGTTTGGTCTGGGCGGTACAGTGACTGCTGGTATTGTTTCGGCACGTGGCCGTGATATCGGCGCCAGTGTTTATGATGATTTCATCCAGATTGATGCCGCGGTTAATAAGGGCAATTCAGGTGGACCGACTTTCAATCTGAATGGTCAGGTCATTGGTATTAATACTGCAATTTTCTCACCGTCGGGTGGTAGTGTTGGTATTGCTTTTGCAATTCCTGCTTCCACTGCCAAACAGGTTGTTGACCAGCTGATTAAATCGGGTTCGGTTGAACGTGGCTGGATTGGGGTACAAATCCAGCCGGTCAATAAAGAAATGGCTGATTCACTGGGCTTGGCTGAAGCAAAAGGTGCTATTGTTGCCGCACCGCAAGCTGACGGGCCTGCAGCCAAAGCTGGTATTCAGGCTGGTGACGTGATTACGGCAATCAATGGTGAAACGGTTGAAGACAGTCGTGATGTTGCACGCAAAGTTGGTAATATCGCACCGAAGGAAGTTGCGGAATTTACCATCTGGCGCAATCAGAAGGCGCAAACCATCAAAGTAACCATTGGTGGTATGCCGGATGATCAGAAAAATACCGATGGCACAGCAACGCAGACACCAAGTGAAGGTGAAACCCTTGATAATTACGGTTTGACCGTTGTTCCATCAGAAAACAATGATGGCGTGGTCATCACAAATGTTGATCCGGATAGTGATGCAGCTGATCGCGGTATTCGTTCTGGTGATGTGATTGCTTCGGTTAATAATAAGCCGGTGAAAACCATCAAGGATATCAATGATGCTATCGCTGAAGCTGTAAAGTCCGGCAGAAAGGCTGTTCTGCTTCAGTTGCAAAACAATGATCAAAGCCGGTTTGTGGCTTTGCCTGTTGATCAGGGCTGATTGAGCATCAAAAACGGATTGGCGGGTCTGAGTGCCCGCCAATATTTTATGGGGAAAGAGCGGAAATGAAAATTTTAGTCATTGAAGACGACAGTGAAGCTGCGCGTTATTTACAGAAAGCTTTTTCTGAAGCCGGACATATGACTGAAATTGCCGGTGATGGTGAAACTGGTGCAGCTTTGGCTGAAACCGGTAATTATGATGTATTGATTGTCGACCGGATGTTGCCGCGCCGTGACGGCTTATCTGTCGTGGCTGGTCTACGCGCACAGGGAAACAAAACGCCGGTACTCATTCTTTCAGCTTTAGGTCAAGTAGATGACCGCGTTACAGGGCTGCGTGCTGGCGGAGATGATTACGTCACCAAACCTTATGCTTTTTCTGAACTCCTTGCCCGCGTGGAAGTGCTGCAGCGCCGCTCCAATCCGCGTGAAGCAGAAACAATTTATCGTGTAGGTGATCTGGAGCTGGATCGTTTGTCACATAGTGCTTGCCGTGGCGGTATGGATATTGCTCTGCAGCCGCGTGAATTTCGTTTGCTTGAATATTTGATGCGTCATGCCGGGCAGGTCGTGACGCGTACAATGTTGCTGGAAAATGTTTGGGACTATCATTTTGATCCGCAGACCAACGTCATTGATGTTCATATCTCACGCTTGCGCAGCAAGATTGAAAAAGGTTTCGATCAACCTTTACTTCATACAATTCGCGGTGCCGGTTATATGTTGAAAGCCGAAAATGCACCACGCGCAAAAGCGAAGTGATTTTTCAAAATGAGTTGGTTTTCCGCGATTATGAAAACAACAGCTGCGCGCCTTTCGGCGCTTTATCTGTTGTTGTTTTTTGTCGGATCGATTGTGATCATTCTTTATATGACGTCGCTTTCCACTTCCTTGATGGAAGGTCAAACGCGTCAGGCTTTAAATGAAGAAGTGATCAATATCGGTAAGACTTATAATCGTGGTGGCATACCTGCACTCGTGCGTAGCATCGATTATCGCTCGCGTCAGCCCGGTGCCTATCTTTATCTGGTCGCCGATGTCACAGGGCGCATTCTGGCCGGTAATGTGGAAAGCATAGAACCGGGTGTGCTGGATACGGATGGTTTTGTCGAACGGTCATTTCTTTATAACCGCTACGGCGATCAACTGACCGAGCGTCAACATCGCGCCATTGCCGTGGTGATCGCACTGCCAAATGGTATGCGTGTCATGGTCGGGCGTGACTTGAGCGATTCAGATCGCATCCGTGATATTATTCAACGCTCGTTGATGTTAGCCTTGGCGATCATGGGCATTGGTGCTGTTCTGATATGGTTCTTTGTTGGAAGACAAGCGCTCAAACGTATTGGAGATGTCACGACGGCTTCACAGCGCATTATGGACGGTGATTTGTCAGGTCGTTTGCCGATTAACGGGTCTGGTGATGAGTTTGATCGTTTGTCCGGAAATTTAAATATTATGCTGGCACGGATTCAAGAACTCAATGAGGGATTGAAACATGTGTCGGACAATATTGCCCATGATTTGAAAACACCACTGACAAGATTGCGTAATCGTGCAGAAGCAGCACTTTCAGGTAAGAAGGTTACTCAGGATTACCGCGATGCACTTGAAAGCATTATCATTGAATCCGATCAGTTGATTTTGACCTTTAATGCGATTTTAATGATCTCACGTCTTGAGGCTGGATTTTCAGCTGAAAACCTGACGACTATGCCGGTTGCGCCTATCCTGCGTGATGTGGTGGAAATGTATGAACCGGTGGCAGAGGATGCGGGGGTCGAATTACAGCTGGCAGATGTGAGTGAAGAACCTTTACGGTTAAACCGCGAACTGATTGCACAGACGATTTCCAACCTTGTTGATAATGCGATCAAATATGCATCATCCGATGAAAAGCTCGCTAAAGTAACAGTGGCCATGGATGTGGATGATAAAATATTACGTATCATTGTGGCTGATAACGGTCCGGGTATCGCTGCGGATATGCGCGATAAAGTGACAGAACGTTTCGTGCGCTTGGAGGAAAGTCGCACACAACCGGGCTCAGGCCTTGGCTTAAGCCTTGCCAAAGCGGTCATGAAATTGCACGGTGGCAGTCTGACGCTTCATGACAACGAGCTGTCAGAAGGCAAAGGGGGATTGCGTGTTGTTTTGGAATTCCCGCGTCCTTCTGAAGGCTGAGTTTCCAGTATATATACGGTGATAAATGGTATCAGATACGGCAGGGCATTTATTTTTTCATCGGATCACGCATGTTCTGACACCTTTCGATGAGCAGATCGCGCAAAAATATTTAGTTGCGTTGAGACGACGTGCGCAAGATGAGAACATTTCCGGCTTGACAGCCTTATTGTCCAATGAAAGCGCTGCCGGTTTTCTGAGCTCGGTTCTTGAATTGTCGCCCTATATTCGTGAATATTTGTTGCGTCACCCGCAATTACTGGCTCAATTGAACGAAACATCACCAGAGCTTATTCTGGCTGATATTTTTGCTGATCTTAAACTATGCGGCAGTGGTGCTGGTGAGACGGAAAACAGCTTAATGGCTGGGTTGCGTCGTGGAAAAAATGCAGCCCATATTTTGATTGCTCTTTGCGATCTTGCCGGAATTTTCAACACCCCTACCACGACACAATGGATCACTGATCTGGCGGAAACATGTCTTGGAGCCGCAGTTCGCTTTTTGCTGCGTGATACGGCTTCTAAGGGAAAAATAACTCTCTCGGATCCTGAGAACCCAGAGAAGGACTGCGGCTGGATTATTCTGGCAATGGGCAAGTTTGGTGCCTTTGAACTCAACTATTCTTCCGATATCGATCTTATTATTCTGATTGACGAGCAGAGTCCTTATATCGGAGATCCTTATGAATGCGTTGATATATTCTCACGGCTGGCACGCCGATTATTGCGAATTATGCAAGAACGTACAGTCGATGGTTATGTTTTCCGCACAGATTTAAGATTGCGTCCTGATCCAGGCTCAACACCGTTGGCTATCCCGTTTGGCTTCGCATTGCATTATTATGAAGGGCGTGGCCAGAATTGGGAACGTGCTGCGATGATCAAAGCGCGCCCTGTTGCCGGAGATATTAAGGCTGGCAAAGCTTTTTTGCTGGAGCTTTCCCCTTATATCTGGCGCAAATATCTCGACTATGCAGCGATCGCGGATGTTCATTCGATTAAACGTCAAATCCACGTACATAAAGGGCATGGAATTATCGCAATCCACGGGCATAATGTTAAATTAGGTCGTGGCGGTATTCGTGAGATCGAGTTTTTTGTGCAAACGCAACAATTGATTGCTGGCGGCCGTTTTCCGCAATTACGCGGCGCACAAACTGTTGAAATGCTGAAAACCTTGGCAGAGTTTGGATGGATCACATTACAAGCACGTGATGATCTGACAAAGCAATATAGCTTTCTGCGCGATATCGAACATCGCATTCAGATGGTCAATGATGAACAAAATCATACTTTACCCGAAGATGATGAAGGGCTTGCAGGTATCGCCCATTTGATGGGGTATCAGCAATTACAAGATTTTACCAAAGACCTGCTTCATTGTTTGAAAACAGTTGAAAGACATTATGCAGTGCTTTTTGAAAAAGCGGCTGAACTTGGAAATGATGCGGGCAATTTGGTTTTTACCGGTGAAGGGGATGATCCGGGTACCATTGAGACATTGACGAAAATGGGTTTCGAGCGGCCGTCGGATATCTGCCGGATTATTAGAGGCTGGCATTTCGGGCGTTATCGTGCCACGCAATCCGCAGAAGCCAGAGAACGCTTGACCGAGTTGACACCTGCTTTGTTGCATGCCTTTGCGGAAACAAAACAGGCTGACGATACTCTGGTACGTTTTGATAGTTTTTTGCAAGGTTTGCCTGCAGGTATTCAGCTTTTCTCGCTCTTGCAATCCAATCCGCGGCTATTGAATTTATTAGTGCTGGTCATGAGTGTAGCACCACGAATGGCGGACATTATAACCCGTAAGCCACACATATTTGACGGCTTGCTTGATCCGGCAATTTTTGCCGAGATGCCGACACTTTCTTATCTGGAAACAAGGCTGAATGCTTTTTTAGGTAACAACGATCATTATGAAGAGATACTTGATCGTTTGCGAATTTTTGCAGCCGAACATCGCTTTTTAATCGGTATTCGAATGCTGACAGGTGCTATTGACGGTGTGCGGGCTGGTAAAGCATTTTCTGATCTTGCCGAATTGATGGTTGCACGGGCTTTGCAAGCCGTCGAGGCTGAATTTTGCAGACGTCATGGTCGTGTTGCGGGCGGAAAAACTGCCATTCTGGCTATGGGAAAACTTGGAAGTCGTGAGCTGACGAGCGGGTCGGATGTTGACCTGATCTTACTTTATGATCATCCGGAAGATGTGGAATATTCCGACGGTGAAAAGCCGTTGGCTGTTTCACAATATTATATGCGTATGACGCAGCGCTTGGTGGCGGCCCTTTCGGCACCTACAGCTGAGGGCATTTTGTATCAAGTAGACTTGCGTCTGCGTCCATCGGGCAATAAAGGACCGGTCGCAACGCATGTGAGTTCTTTTGATAAATATCAGCGGCAAGAGGCATGGACATGGGAGCATATGGCGTTGACCCGTGCCCGCCCTATCAGTGGTGACCAGATGCTCATGACGCGCGTCGAGGCAACCATTGAGGATGTATTGGCCTTGCCACGTGATGGCTTAAAAATTGCTCAGGATGTCCGTGAAATGCGGAAGCTTATTGAAGAGGAAAAACCAGCTCGTAACATCTGGGATTTCAAGTTAAAAAAAGGTGGCATGCTTGATTTGGAATTTATTGCCCAATATGCAGCACTGACAGGGCAGGTGAGTGTTAAAACCTGCGGCAAATCTACAGATGAAATTTTGAGTGCTTTGAAGCCCATATTTGCAAATGCTGATATGAGTGAGAAGCTCACAGCGATTTGCCGTTTCTACACCAATATGAGTCAGACAATTCGTCTTTGTTCGGGTGATGATTTCAATCCGGAACAATTTTTGCCTGGTATGATTGAGCTTTTATGTCAGGTATCTCAATTGCCGGATCTGCGTGTGCTGGAATATCAGCTGGATGAATATTCAGCTGATACCCGTGCAGCATTTATGCAGCTTGTATAATTTCCGCTTGTACAGAGCGATCAGGAATACGAACACAAACAATGGTGCCGATACCTTCGGTTGAGCGGATGCGCAGGGTGCCACCATGGAGTTCTGCCAGCGAGCGTGAAATCGCCAATCCGAGGCCGGAACCTGTGTGAGATTTGGTGAATTGATTTTCCACCTGCTCGAAAGGTTGGCCTATTTTCTTCAGTGCCGATTTTGGAATGCCGCAGCCGGTGTCCTTGATGGTGATGAAGAGAGCAGTCTGCGTTTGATGCGCGCGCACTGTAATATGACCGTCATAGCCGGTAAATTTAACCGCATTGGACAGCAGATTGATCAGGATTTGTTTGACTGCACGTCTGTCAGCATGGAGCGCTAGACGATCAGCAATCTGGGTGTGAACCTGAATGTGCTTTTCCTCGGCCTGAAGTGAAATCATGCGAACTGTTTCGTTGATCAGCGGACAGAGATCAATCTTCTCGTGATCAAGCGAGAACTGACCGGCTTCAATCTTCGACATATCAAGAATATCATTGATCACATTCAGCAGATAATTGCCGCTGGAATGAATGTCATTGATATACTCTTCATAGCGATCAGAGCCAAGCGGGCCGAATGTGCCAGCCTGAATCATTTCTGAGAAACCGATAATTGCGTTCAATGGCGTGCGAAGTTCATGGGACATATTGGCCAAAAATTCTGATTTGGCACGGTTTGCACCTTCCGCACGTTCTTTTTCTGCTGCATATTTGCGTGCCAGTTCAGACAATTCACGGACACGATCTTTTTCACTTTTACGGGCAACAGACAGATCATGAATGGTCGCCATCAAGCGGCGTTCGCTTTCCACCATGCGTTCCTGATGCAATTTCAATTGGGTAATATCAGTACCGATAGAAACCATACCGCCGTCTTGGGTGGGTCGTTCGTTGACCTGCAACCAACGGCCGTCACTTAATTGGCGCTCATAAGTTTCGGCTCCGGCACGATTGTGTTCATTCGCCATCCGACGCTCAAACGCAACCGGACGAACCAGTGGCTCGATTTGCTGACGCTTAACGCCGGGTTTGAGTGCGGATGCTTCAAGGCCGGCATATTCATTATATTTTGAATTGGACATCACCAGGCGATCTTTTGCATCCCAAAGCACGAAAGCCTCGGAAATATTTTCAATCGCTTCGCGGATGCGCATATCGGCTTCGGCTGTCGCTTGCGCAAAACGATGTTGCTCGCTGACATCAAATGCAATGCCCACCAGATGCGGATCACCATCGGCTGCCACTTCGGCACGGACACGCATCCAGACCCATGAACCATCTGCATGGCGCATTCGCAAGACTTTATCGACTTGCGAAATTTCACCGGCAACAGCCTGTTTGGCAATATCGTAAAGATCACCATCTTCAGGATTGACGATAGCGGCGACGGCACCAAAAGCCAGAATACTGTCTTGTGCCTGATAGCCCAGCATTTCATACATAGAACGTGACCAGTACATACGACCACGAACCATATCCCAATCCCACAATCCGCAACGGCCACGTGCGAGTGCCATATCAATGCGCCACTGGATTTGTTGGGAGAGATCATCAGCCTCACGCGCACGCGCTGCTTGACTGAAATAAGCATAGAGTATGGCAAGCATCACACCGGATGTGCCGGCAAAAAGCGTGAGATTCAAAGATGCAGATTTGCGCCATTCTGCAAAAATGGTTTGTTTGGGCTCATAAGCAAGCACCGATAAATTGCGCATAAAGGTTGGATGGGTGAGGGATGCAAAACTGCTATCGCCATCAATGCCGACTTCCATGACACCAGCTTTATCGCCAAAAAGAAGCAAGGGTTGGCTTTCGGAAACCTGTTCGGCAATATTCTTCAAACCATTGGTATGATAGCCAGAGCCGGTCAGAACCTGATTATTTTCATCAGCCACAATCAATGAAATTGAATCATTGATATGAAGTGCAGCACGCGCTTCATTGAGCATTGTTTTGATAGCAGCCGCGTCAGGCGCATCATGTGATTGACTGGTAAAAAGTGCGCGATCAATGTGGGCACTTACCTGCAAGCTTGCCAAGGCAATTGCTGAACGGTTGCTGCGTTCGATATCATCACGCCAAGCCAATAAGGAAAACAACCGTGCAACGGCAAGAATGATCAAAAAAGAAATAATCAAAACCGGCACGATACGGCGCAATGTCGGTTCAAAGGACGCAAACTTACGATAGGCTGGACCTGCCAGCAAACTGACATGTCCGGATAGACCACCTTTTTTTAATTTCGGCCGTGCGGAAGAATGCTTCCCCATCGGCTCGCCATAGGCGTCCGTCCTAGCCATTGAGGCTCCCCATAAAACAACAACACTGCAAGTGATTCGCGACGTAATACATCCGCTAACCTAATGAATCAAAAGTGATTCGCGCTGTCCAGTCCTTTTGATAAAAAATCATTAAAATTGATTCGATTTTTTACGAATCACCATCCAAATGATTCTTCACTTCACCTTTTCGAACCTTCTGAAAACCGTCAAATTCAGTTTGTTGAAATAAACACATCATCAACCATAAAGATGATTAGATAATTTATTTTTAACGCTTCGGTTGAGGTCGTTAAAAAATGCCCGGCGAGCGATATATCGCACTGGTTTTGGTCTGAGTTCAGGCCTAAGAGTAGAATGGTTCTGAATTATCTTCTGCTTGATTCTAAAAGGATTCGCGTATTGAGCGCCCCTTCGCACCCGTCCGTGAATTCTGGCTCGGAGCATTCCCGCCCTATGTTGGGCATCGGGCTGAAAATTTCTTCGGTCTCGGTTTTCGTGGCGATGTCAACTTTGTTAAAAGCAACAGATGACATTCCTGTCGGGCAATTGGTATTCTTTCGTTCATTTTTTGCAATTTTTTCTATTCTTTTCTACCTTTGGCTCAAGGGGCAATTGCAGGGGGCGTTCAAGACCAAAGA
The DNA here is from genome assembly GCF_044987585.2 of Paenochrobactrum sp. BZR 201-1. NCBI lineage: Bacteria > Pseudomonadati > Pseudomonadota > Alphaproteobacteria > Hyphomicrobiales > Brucellaceae > Paenochrobactrum > Paenochrobactrum sp. BZR 201-1. The sequence continues at coordinate 492,855 of NZ_JBJDRZ020000005.1, forward strand.
GCCTGCTAGTCATATCTGGCGTGGTTTGGTTGGTGTTTCTGCAATGTTTTGCAGTTTTTATGCGCTGACCAAGCTTCCTTTGCCAGAATCTGTTGCAATCAATTACGCGTCTCCTTTGATCGCTGTGATGCTCAGTGCTGTGATTTTGAAAGAGTTTGTCGGGGTTTATCGCTGGAGTGCAGTTTTCGTCGGGCTGATCGGTGTTTTGATTATCATCTGGCCTCGTATGAGTATTTTCACGACAGGTCAGTTGGGGCAGGACGAAGCTTTGGGCGCGGTTGCCGCACTTTCGGGAGCTGCATTGGCAGCGGTTGCAATGGTGCTGGTGAGGCGACTTGTCAGAAAAGAGCGCACGTCAACGATCGTTATTTACTTTACATTGACTTCGACAGTTGCAGGTTTTTTGACGCTGCCATTTGGTTGGGTCATGCCGAATTGGCAACAATTATTGATGCTTATTTGTGCAGGTCTTGCAGGTGGTATTGCGCAAATATTGCTGACCGAATCTTATCGCCATGCGCCGATGTCGACGATTGCACCATTTGAATATACGTCGATGGTTTTGAGCCTCGTTATCGGCTTCTTGATTTTTGGTGATATTCCGACCGTGACCATGCTGATCGGTAGTGCCATTGTCATGATGGCCGGTATTTTTGTAATTATACGCGAGAGAAAACTATCTCTGCCCCCACAAAAATCTAATTCACCGCAAACAATTCCTCAGTGATCAAGATGACTTTTTGTTATTGATTGATTTCGTTTAGTTTGGTTTTGACGCTGAGTAAATCCTGCCATGCAAACCGCTTTTGTGCGGGGCTGCGCAATAAATAAGCCGGATGAAGACTTGGCATGACCGGTATTTGCGCACCTGTCTCAGTATGATGCACTAACCAATTGCCTCTGACACGCAGGATGGTGTCTGTGGCATTTGTCAGCAACTTGGTGACAGGACCACCAAAACCGACAATGACTTTAGGCTTTGCCAAAGCGATTTGTCGTTCAATGAAGGGTTGGCACAGTTCGATCTCCAAGGGAGTAGGGACACGATTGCCCGGCGGACGCCAGCAAATCATATTGGCCAGATAGGTCTGGTCTCGTGTCAGCCCGATTGAGCGAAGCATGTTGTCGAATAACTGACCCGCACGGCCAGCAAAAGGCAGGCCTTCCATATCCTCATCCCGACCGGGAACATCGCCGATGAACATTAATCCTGATGCCGGATTTCCATCTTCGAAGCAGAGATTTTTAGCGGTAAATTTTAAACCACAACCATCAAAACCAGCGAGACGCTCGCGCAATTCCAGCAAGCTGCCTGCGCTTGCTGCAATTTCTTTGGCCAAGGCAATTTGTTGCGCGTCTGGCACAATTTGGTTGCTTGTTGGTTGAAATCTTGGTTTCGCAACAGGTTTTGACGCGATATTTCTCGGCTGTAGGGAACGCATCGGTTCTTGTTGCACGGAATTTTGTGGTGCAGGCTGCGTGCTTAGCGCCATTTGCTGTTTGCGATAAGCTTCAGCTATTTGTGATGCTGCGAATTGATCCACCGGTTCTTCAGACAAAGCTATGTCCAAGCCGGATTCTGCATAAAAATGCAGCAGCTCATCCATATCATATGTCATTTGACCGGTTGTCATCAGGTTTGGTTCTCCAGAGCTGTTTGAGATCAGGGGTCGCAAATTCTGTGTGTTAATGCAAGGGCAACATGCTCGTTCAGACAAAAGTAATATCTTTAATGAGACATGAGGTAAATGTGCTTGTAGAGTTAAAGACTGCGGACGTTAGGACGCATAGGCGTTGAGCATGATTTTTGCGATACCTTTGGCACAAAATAAAATCGCCTGACGATGCGGCCTGATCGGGCACGGACGAGAACAATAAATCGGAGGCAAGAATGACCGAAGCTGCTGATCTGCCTGAACGCGAGAGCATGGAATTTGATGTTGTAGTCGTGGGGGCAGGGCCTGCCGGATTGGCCGCGGCTATTCGATTAAAACAGTTGTCGCCTGATTTATCTGTAGTGGTGCTTGAAAAAGGTGCAGAAGTCGGCGCCCATATTCTATCTGGTGCAGTGGTGGATCCGGTCGGTATCAACAAGCTGATACCTGATTGGCGCGATGATCCTGACCATCCGTTTAAAACGCAGGTCACAGCTGATCATTTCTTGTTGCTGGGGCCTGCCGGTTCGGTTCGGCTGCCGAATGTGCTGATGCCGCCACTGATGAATAATCATGGTAATTTCATTGTTTCGCTTGGCAATGTCACCCGTTGGCTGGCCGCACGTGCCGAAGCACTTGGTGTCGAAATATATCCGGGTTTTGCAGCAACGGAAATTCTCTATGACGAGAATGGTGCGGTTAATGGTGTTGCAACCGGTGATATGGGGATTGAAAAAGATGGCACACACGGAGCCAACTATACCCGTGGTATGGCTCTTTTAGGCAAATATGTTTTGATCGGTGAGGGGGCACGCGGTTCGCTGGCCAAACAATTGATCAAGCATTTTAAACTGGATGCGAACCGTGAACCGGCTAAATACGGTATCGGCCTTAAAGAGCTATGGCAGGTTGATCCGGCCAAACATAAATTGGGGCTCGTGCAACACTCTTTTGGCTGGCCGTTGGATATGAAAACCGGCGGTGGCTCATTCTTATATCATTTGGAAGATAATATGGTGGCGGTTGGGTTTGTAGTTCACCTGAACTATAAAAACCCTTATCTCTCGCCGTTCGAAGAATTTCAGTGTTTTAAAACCCATCCGGCAATCAAGGATGTGTTCGAAGGGGCAAAACGTGTTTCTTACGGTGCAAGAGCCATCACCGAGGGCGGTTGGCAGTCAGTGCCTAAACTATGTTTCCCCGGTGGTGCATTGCTCGGTTGCTCGGCAGGATTTGTCAATGTGCCGCGTATTAAAGGTAGTCATAACGCTGTCCTTTCGGGCATTTTGGCCGCGGAAAGTGTTGTCACCGCACTTGCAAATGGCCGCGCCAATGATGAATTAATTGATTATGAACATGACTGGCGTGGCAGTGATATCGGCAAAGACCTGAAAAAAGTGCGCAACGTCAAACCACTATGGTCAAAATTCGGAACGTTGATAGGTATCGGGCTTGGCGGTTTTGATATGTGGACAAATACCTTGTTCGGCTTTTCGCTTTTCGGCACTTTAAAACACGGTAAGACCGATGCAGCCTGCCTTGAACCGGCAGTTAAACATAAGAAGATTGATTATCCAAAGCCTGACGGTGTGCTGACTTTTGACAGATTGTCGTCCGTGTTTTTATCCAATACAAATCATGAAGAGAATGAGCCTGTGCACCTTTTGGTGGAGAATATGGCTTTACAGCTCACTTCCGAGCTCGGCGTTTATGATGGCCCTTCTGCGCGGTATTGTCCGGCTGGTGTTTATGAATGGGTTGAGAAAGATGGGCAGGAAACATATGTGATCAATGCTCAAAACTGTGTGCATTGTAAAACCTGCGATATCAAAGACCCTAACCAGAATATTAACTGGGTACCGCCACAAGGCGGCGAAGGACCTGTATACGCCAATATGTAATATTGACAGGAGATAGCGTGCGTTTCGTCCGCCGCTGGATAATGCCAGTGAAGGACCTGATCTCGCGTCAATATGTAAATATTGTCAGGAGGCTGGGTCCGTCTCGGCTACTGTTGAATGGCGCCAGCGAAAAAGTTAATCTGGTATTGAATGACTGTTACCGTCTTCGTTTTATAAATTATCTATAAAAAAAACCGTAGTCAGAATACTGACCACGGCTTCCTTTTGATTGTAACCTAAATTTACGATGTGCCTTTGAGACGAGCATTGCACAGGCTGTAATACCCGCCACCTTTTTGAATCCATTTCAGGCCGTTCAGAGCATTTTTGTCTTTCAGCGCATGATATTGTTCAAGGCAAGTGTGCATCCGTGCCTTTCCTGCACTTTCATTCGAGAACTTGGATGAAACATTTTTCGGAAATGTGACGCCACGTGGTGCTGCGGTTGTCGGTGCAGGAGGTTCGCGATCACCATCAGTGCTCAAAGCGGTAAGATCAGCGCCCGGGCCACATTCTGCCTTACGGAAATCATTCCATTTCATACCATTATCAATGCCAGCATCTTTGGCTGCCTGATATTTGGCACCGCATTGCTGCATGGTGAGGCTTTTGGGCTCGGTTGCTGCGGCAGCTTTGGCCGGAGCAGCCTTTTTAGCCGGAGCTTGTGCTGGTGTCTCAGTTCCGCACTGAGCTTTACGATATTCATTCCAGTTGAGGCCACCCAAAGTGCCGGCATCTTTCGCTGCCTGATATTTTGCACTGCATTCCTGCATGGTCAGTGCATTAGCAGGAGTGTTTAAAGCCATAACAGCGATTGTTGCAACAACTGCTGTTCCAGCCAAGCCTGCAAGTGAACGAATAAGCATAATAAAACTCCTGTTTTAAATTGCCGTTATTATATGTCCTTCTCAGGAGATACGACAAGGTCGTCAGGCGTTAATTTCAATAATATTGCTATTTTAGAATGAGTTTTATTAAACAGCATTATGCATATAGTACTTATCTATAAGTATTTTATACATTTTATAGAATATTGATATAGCCTAATGCATGATCATCCATTTGCGTGCTTCATGTAAAGCAGAAGCCAATTCTGTTTTTGACATGGTACGCGCCAATTGGCTGCGCAAGTCAGCAGCCTGTTTATGGCCGCGTATTGCTGCAATATTCAGCCATTTATGCGCTTCAACGACATTTATTTCGCAATCACGTCCAGTCGCGTACATGACACCCATCTCAAAAAGGATTTGATCTTCGGTGACTATATCTTCATGCCGGACAGGCTTTTTAAAATGTGTCATCGTCTCATATTCCTGTTGAATAACAAAAAACTGTTTTTGTTTAAGCGGATCTTCGACAGCAGGAATTATAAATGTGCGGGATTAAACGGCGGGTTAAATGGAATGCTTAACATTTGGTGAGTGCAGTTGGCACAAATTGTAAAAGCGCCATATCGGAGAATACGGCGCTTATATTCAAGACAGGTTTTAATGCTGGTTATTTCGCTTTTTGTCCAAATAATATGCTTTGTGCCTGCTTATCAGTAGCAAGGTTGGATTTTTCACGTTCCGCCTTGCCAATTTCCATACCGCGCTGAACAGCTGAACGGGTGAGCATATGTTCATACCAGCGTTTCAGATTTGGGAAATCTTCCAGTTTCTGAGCATAATTCTTATAGGCACTGACCCAGCCAACACAGGCCATGTCGGCAATTGAATAATCTCCGGCAATGTAATCTTTGCCTTCCAACTGTCGGTTCAGCACACCATAAAGACGATTAACTTCATTGGTATAGCGTTCAATGCCGTATTGTACCTTTTCAGGCGCATAAACACGGAAATGTCCCGCCTGACCGGACATAGGTCCAAGTCCCCCCATCTGCCACATTAACCACTCATCAACGGCTACACGGGCACGTTCATCGCTTGGATAGAAGCGGTTAAATTTGCGGCCGAGATATTGCAGAATTGCCCCGGATTCAAAAACGGAAATCGGTTTTCCGTCTGGACCTTCAGGATCAATAATAGCCGGCATGCGGTTGTTGGGTGCAATTTTGAGGAAGGACGGCTCAAACTGATCGCCTTTGCCGATATTGATATATTTGACCTCGTAAGGAACGCCCAGTTCTTCCAGCATAATGCTGATTTTCCAGCCATTGGGTGTCGGCCAATAATAAAGCTCAATAGGTTTGGTCTGCGTAGTCATGAGAAACTCCCGATTATGGCTTCGATATGGTTTGAACATATGTGCTGTATTTCATCACGCAAGGGGCGTGCACAACTATTTTGCTTTTTAAACAATATGAATGCTGCATGAATGCCAGTCTCAGAAAAGGTTCAGGCCGCTTTTCTATGATGGTGTCATATCGTCGGAAAGGGGATTAATATGCTGAATAAATCTGTCATTGCCGTTTTATTATTTGCAGGGATTGTGCTGGTTTCACTGAGCACTATCGGCAAATTTGATGGTCATATGCAATTGGTGGCCTTTAACCATATAAAGATGCTGCCATGATCAGTGCAGCCATTTCCTACCTCGCTTTAATGGTGCGTATGTTGATTTTTTGCACTGTCTTTATTGGCCCGTCTGCTTCTTTCGCATTGTTGAATTCTGCCTATCCTGCCAAAATCAGTGCTGCTGGATTGGTTATTTTTGTTAGTCTCCAACGCGCGGCATAAAATTATACATCTATATACTCCCTGTTGTGGCTCGACTCGCTATATAGTAAGCCATGACAAACAAAATCGATCTTCCTTTTCTTTCCGAAATCGTAACGCCGCCTTTGGCTGCACCGGAAAATTTTGACGATGCCCGTGCTGCCGTCGCTGCGCTGCGCAAGCTTTATGAACGTAATACTGCCTTTTTACGTGATGCGTTTGAAAAGGTAGCTTTAGGCAAACTCCCGGCGCGTCGCTATCGCGCCTTCTATCCGGAGTTGAAACTCTCCACCACCAGCTTTGCTCATGTGGATACGCGTTTGGCCTATGGTCATGTTTCTGCGCCCGGTGATTACACCGCGACCATTACCCGCCCTGACCTTTTTGAGCATTATCTGATCGAACAAATCCGTCTGTTGATGCGTAATCACAATGTCGGTGTCATAGTGCAGGAATCATCCACACCCATTCCTCTGCATTTTGCCTTTCTCGAAGGCACACATGTGGATGGCTCAGTTGCCAATGCTTTTGCACATCCTTTACGTGATCTCTTTGATGTGCCTGATTTAAGCAGCACCGACGACAAGATTGCCAATGGTGATATCGAGTTGATACCGGGTGAGGCGATGCCGCTGGCGCCTTTTACAGCGCAACGCATTGATTACTCGCTGCAACGTTTAGCACATTACACAGCGACCAGTCCGGCACATTTTCAAAATTATGTGCTTTTTACCAATTACCAATTTTATATTGATGAATTTTGCAACTATGCCCGCAAGCTGATGGCGGGGGGCGGTGGCGGTTATCAACGCTTTGTCGAGCCGGGTAATTTGGTGACGTTGGCTGGCGATAGTGAGCCCACAATTGGCACACCCGCATCCCGTATGCCGCAAATGCCAGCCTATCACCTGCAAAGAGATGATCATTCCGGCATCACCATGGTCAATATCGGTGTGGGGCCATCCAATGCCAAAACCATTACCGATCATATTGCTGTGCTTCGTCCGCATGCATGGTTGATGCTTGGTCACTGTGCTGGTCTGCGCAACAGTCAACAATTGGGTGATTATGTGCTCGCACATGCTTATGTGCGGGAAGATCATGTGCTTGATGATGATCTGCCTGTGTGGGTACCAATTCCGGCTCTGGCTGAAATTCAGGTGCCGCTGGAAGATGCGGTGGAAGAAATCACCGGTCTTGAAGGTTATGATTTGAAACGCATCATGCGTACCGGTACGGTTGCGACTATCGACAACCGGAACTGGGAGCTGCGGGATGAACGCGGTCCTGTACAGCGACTTTCGCAATCCCGCGCTATAGCTTTGGATATGGAATCTGCCACCATCGCGGCCAATGGTTTCCGCTTTCGTGTGCCTTATGGCACTTTGCTTTGTGTTTCAGACAAGCCATTGCATGGTGAGTTGAAACTGCCAGGTATGGCGACCGAATTTTATCAGCGCCAAGTGGCACAGCATTTGCATATCGGCATCAGAGCGATGGAAAAAATTGCAGCCATGCCGCAAGAGCGGTTGCATTCGCGCAAATTACGCAGCTTCTACGAAACCGCGTTCCAGTAATTGATAAAATGACGTCCGGATTTTCGTGCCAATCTCATGGTTATAAAAAATCCGGAAGGCACTTCAGCTTAATCTAAGCCGTTTTACTTCGTAGATTTGCTCTCATTTTGGGGGAGAAGACAGTTTTATGCGTACGTCCAAAAAAATTTCATCATTAAGCTTTGCAGCTTTTATTGTTGCGGTTCTTGCAACGATTCCACTGGTGCTCGGTTTTTTTGGAGAAGTGCATCCCGCGCTTGATACATTTTCGCATATTCGCGCACATTTGTCGGTGGCTCTGCTGCTGTTTTCATTACCACTTTTGTTGACAGGTCTTAAACGGGAAGCTTTGTTGCTCTGTCTGTTTTGCGTTCTAAGTTTTGCAACAACGCTTGAAATTCTGCGCGATCAGCTATCCGGTATTGAATTGCCGGAGTCAAAGAAGATAGAAGGCGCAACTTATAGTCTGGTGCAGATCAACCTGCTTTACGATCATCCGGAGCCACAACGTGTTCTGCAAATGATTGGTCAGCAAAATCCGGATGTGATCACATATCAGGAGGCCTCCAAATATTGGGAACCATGGCTGAAAATTTTGGAAGGCCGTTATCCTTACCATTTATTGTGTAAGGATTATCCAAATTCATGGGGTGTTGGCATTTTATCAAGAAGGCCATTCGTTGAGGGCGCCGAGCGCCTTTGTGTCGATGATGGTGTATTGGCAGCGGTGCCGATTGATTTTGGCGGGCAGATTGCAACCATTGCCTCGTTGCATTTGTCATGGCCGTGGCCGAAACAACAGCCGGAACAGTTAAAGAAGATTGAGCCTTCTTTGCGGGCTATGAAGCATCCACTAATTATTGCCGGCGATTATAATGCGACCAGCTGGAGTAATGCGCTGGCGCGTATGACGCAAGCGTCAGATACATATGATGTGCGCGGCATCGGCGCAACATGGATGCTGAAACAATTGCCGATCAGTTGGGCTAAATGGCTTGGAGTGCAGATTGATCATATTTTGGTTAGTGCCAACATCTTCATCGAAGAGGCAAAGACATTGGATGAGGTCGGCTCTGATCACTTACCATTGTACATGAAGTTTACTTTGCCAACTACAGCTGAACCATCAGAAGATTCGGACGCACAGATAGTTCAGCGCTAAACTATTGTTTAGTGATTTTAGCGACAAAAGTAGGCCGCCTCTCTCAGGCTGTCAGCTTGATGACTTTAACTGCATTTGCCGCTAAATTGAACGCACGGCTTTCTATTTACATTTTGACCAGCAGCTCATGGATGTGATGAGCCATCCCAGAATGAGAATAGTGCCACCGGTGGGGGCCGCAAACGGGAAAAGTCTTTGTCCCATTATATCGCGGGCAAGCAAGTCACCACAAAATAGCAATAGACCAATAATGATAGCTGAGCCACCGATCGTTGCGGTGCGGCTTTGGCCACTCAAAATTGACAGAGCAAGGAAAGCAGGAGCGTGGCCTAAGAGAATAGGGGCGACTGTATTCAAATTGCCGGTATCATTATGCGCCGCACCTGCATAGGCAATCAGTGCTAAAGCACCGGTTAATCCACCAATTGTTGAAAAATAACGATTAATTTTCACAGTCAATTTATGCCTCGGTTATTAGCTCGTAAAGTTTCAGAATGTAGCAAAACACGCGAGCCCACGCTTATCAGAGCCCTATGGATCTAGCCTCCTATTTAATAGCGCATAGTTATGCAATTCTTAAAAGCAATTAATTGTTATTCTTTGTGCTTAGCAGCGACATTAAATTTTCAAATCAAACTTAAGTGCTGAGAATTGAACTTTAGAAGGTAAAGTTATTCTCCGTTTGCCAACTATTTTAGTAGGGGGAAGACTGAATTGGCACCTAAGAAATAATCATCGCTATGTGATCGGTGGCAGCAGAATTCGTGAATATAAAAGATACTGAAATATAATTTGAAACAAAAAAAGCGCCAGTGAAAATCACTGGCGCCTTATTATCAAACCAAGGTCTGATTAGAAAGAACGCTGGAAGCGGATCATGCCCTGTACAGCATCTTTCTTGTTGAAAGGAATGCCATCATTAGCGTAGTTAGTGCTATCTTTGAAGCGTGTATAGGTCACTTCAGGAGTGATCTTGAAGCCAGGAACCAGTTCGTAAGCTACGTTAGCAGAAACAGAGGTCTTACCCCAATCTTCTGTTGCAGCCTGGATGTTGAAGGTTGCTTTGTCGGTTGCCTTGAATGCAACACCACCCCAAACAGCCCACTTACCACCGAAGCTACCATAAGCCTGATCAGTGGTTTTCTTAGCTGCATAAGCACCCATCAACCACAGGGAAACCTGGTCGCTTACATTTACGTCACCGCGTACTTTAGCTGACCAATCTTCGATAACTGAGTCGTAAGCAACAACAGCTGCGATCGAACCCCAGCCCTGAGCGAATTTCAGACCACCAACAACGTGTGGTACGTATTCGTTGATTACGTAGCCACCGCCACCTTGTTCAACAGCGATAACAGCGGAGACGCCGTTGCCACCGGAGAAGGTGTAAGCAATCTGACCGGTACGTGTGAACGAACCTTCAGAGATTACGTCATCGTTAAGAATGTCGCCGAGGTAGCCGGTGAATTCTTTAAACATGGTTTTGCCGAGACCGACGCGGAAGCCGGACAGATCAATCCACGCATATTCAAGAACGGAACCGCGTGTATCGTTGCCGTAACGGTCGCTCTTGATTGGTGAGTAATCGTCACCGCTTGCATCAGCATTGTAGTTGAAGCGAACTTCAGTGTATGTGCCGAGTGTGCCGAGTTCTGTTTCAGAAGCGGTACGAACCTGCAGTGCGAAACGTGCATGCTTGTCCCAGCCTTCACGCTTTCCGCCAACATATGCGTCGTCGCCGCCCTTAACGTCGTAACGAACATAACCGCCGATACGGAGGCAGGTTTCGGTGCCTGGAATGTAGAAGTAGCCAGCGCCGTATGCATCGCAAACGCGAACATATTCAACAGCTTCTGGTTCTGGTGCGATGATTGCGTCGGCTGCGTTTGCGCCGGTAGCTGCTACAACTGCTGCAGCGGAGCCGAGGAGAAGGCTCTTGATGTTCATTTCTGACCTCCAGTCAAAGTTTAAAAACGGGTTTGGGCATTTCTTTTTGGCTGAAGGACAACCTGTCCCCATCCCCTTGTTTGAAAAAGTCGCCCCGAAGCGCGCCCCTTTCTGATGTGAAGATACTCCGCCCGAATTTTGATGCAACTGGGAAAACAACTCTGACGGCTTACTCATGTCTCTATCGAGGGGGCTTGTTGCACAAAAGACACGAATTTAGCTATCACTGCAGAATTTATTAAGAAATTAGCAATCGAAGTTAACAGTTCTTAACAGTTTCAAAGCGCACTGGGCTGGTAAAAGCTATCTCTATCTGGCGGAATCGTGCAAATCACTTGAAAGCCCTCATGCTGATGAGCTTGAATTTTGAGTGATTTGCATCAGCGAATTTTTCTGGAAGATACATTATTATATATATGGTCTACAGGGATGATTGGCTTAAGCAGGTCTTAAGTCATGTGCTTCACCTGTCATTTCTGTCAGATATATGTGTGTGGAATTAAAAAATTTGAAGATAAAGCTTTAAATTGCTTGAACTTAGTGAATTAACCAGCTATCTGGCCTGTACCGGAGAGGTGGCCGAGTGGTCGAAGGCGCTCCCCTGCTAAGGGAGTAGACCCGTGAGGGTCTCGTGGGTTCGAATCCCATCCTCTCCTCCATTTTCCCAAACATCTTGATTTTAACAGAATGAGCAGAATAGTTGTTTCTGCTGAACTCTCCATATTTTTCAAAAAATCAGTTGATTCGTGCGTCTTTGAACAGTTTTTCAAAAGGCAAAACTGGATTCTCTTTATTGATCTCCTTATTGCTTAATCTTTATCAGAATCATCGAGAGAAGGGATGTCTGCGTTGAAACAATGGTTTTGGCCTGGTTGGGTTTGTACTGTTACCCTGACCGCGGTTGCCTTGTGGTTTGGGATTAAACCATTGGAGGCCGAACTCGCGCAACGCACCCAGATCGTATTGCAGCCCTATGACTGGACAAGTTTCAGCGTTGAAGGGCGTGACCTGACATTGCGCGGTGTTGCGCCTGATGAAGCCGCACAAAAATTAGCACTCGAAGCAGCTGGTAAAATTGAAGGGATTCGTGAAATTGAGAATCTCACTTCACTTTTGCCTTTAGCTGCTCCTTATACATTTCAAATCGAGAAGAATGGTGACGGCATTATTTTGAGCGGCCATGTGCCAACCAGTCAATTGCGTGACGAGTTGATGCTGACCATGGAGGAGAATGCAGATTCCATGATGGTAATGGATGAGATGGCTTTGGCGCGTGGCCAACCAGATAACTATGCTACATTGGTTAAATTTGCTATTTTACAATCTGCTTTTCTCAAATCAGGGAAAATTGCCCTGATTGATATGCGATTAAATATTGATGGTGATGCGAATAACCGGCTGGATTATTACCGCTTGCAGAATGCATTGAATAATTCTTTGCCGGAAGGAGCTGAAATCGGGCAGCGCTTTATTGCACAACCTTGAACTTTGGTTGCCTTAATATGCTGTGATCGTTGTTTTTTAGATATTTAAAACACTATTCGTAAGACACGAAAGGTCGTTTATGCTCTATCTTGTTCAGACATTCTGGTATGTCTTGTTACTGGCTTTGTGCATTGGTTTTCTGGTAGGCTGGATGGCAGTTGGAAATAAAAAGTAAAACAGATTTATTTGCAGTCGATCAGCGGCTCGTAAATTATGAAGCACTATCTCACTCTGACTTAAAGATGTTAATCTGGGGGAAGAAGTAATGCCTCACCTTATTTTGCAGCTCGCTTTATTGATTGCTGCGGTGTTCGTTATCGGTTGTTTATTCGGGGCTTTTGCCCGCAAGCGTAAAGCTAACAGTGAACATGTGGTACCGGAACCTGAGCAACAGGTTGAGGCCGTAAAATTAACATCGGAAAAACAAGAGCATAAAGTTCAAATACCGGTTCCGGCTGTGCCTGAAGTAAAAACTGACGACGAAAACGCGAAAGCCTTGGAAACTAAGCCAACGGTTGAACCCGTCAAAGTTGAAGAAATTATCGCGCAGGATTCGACTGCCACAAAGACCGAGGTATCTTCAGGTGTTATAGAGGAACTGATTTCTGAACAGGCTCCGGTGGAAGAAGTTCGTATCCCAGAACCAGTTATCGTTGAGGAGCCCGAACCGGTTGTTGAAGTAGGCTTACCACAACTGCTCGAGGCTGCGCGTGATGATAAGCCGGATGACTTGTTGAAGATCAAAGGCATTGGCCCCACTTTGCAAAGCAAACTTCAAGCTTTGGGGATTTATCATTATGAACAGCTGGCTGCATGGGATGCTGATAATGCAATCTGGATTGGAAAGAAGCTTAATTTCCCCGGACGCGTCGAGCGCGAGGAATGGGTGGAACAAGCTGCTGCTTTAAGCAAACTTGGCGAAAAAACGCTGGTCAAATCCACTAAAAAAGCAACGTCTAAAAAGACATCTGCCAGCAAGCCACGCACAAAAGCTGCAACAGTTAAGGCATCGGTAAAAAAGGCAGCGGTGAAAACAGCTAAGCCTAAAGCAAAGTCAGCTTCGCAAAAAGCAGATTGATTATTCAAATTGATTTTATAACAGAGCTAGAGCGTGTCGCACTTAATCGTATCCACTGTGCTCGCTCTAGCGTTTTGTTTTTACGAATGTCTTTATCCCAAAACCGGTGCCCGCTTTTGGGAGACATGCTCTAAAAAGTAAGGCTGCTTCGGAATTTCCCGAAGTCGCCTTTTCTTTTGTCTATCGACGACCGTTAATCAGGTCGGCTTTGATATTTGCTGTGCCGGTTAAACGTGCCTTGTAAACTTCGTAATTTTCCATCACGCGATGGACGTAATTTCGGGTTTCCGGGTAAGGAATGCGTTCAATCCAGTCGACAATTTCTTCAATAGAGCGGCCACGCGGATCGCCATATTTGGCGATCCACTGATTGGCGCGGGTAGGGCCTGCATTATAACCGGCAAAGGTTAGGATATAGGAACCATCAAAGCGGCCAAGTTGCTCACTTAAATAATGGGCGCCCAAGGTTGCATTATAAGCAGAATCATTAGTGAGTTTGGCGTGCGTGAAGGTGAGGCCTGCACGTGTTGCCACGCCCTTGGCAGTGCCCGGAAGGAGCTGCAGCAAGCCTAGAGCGCCGGCACTTGATACAGCTGAGGTGTTAAACTCGCTTTCTTGACGTGCAATCGCATAAGCGAGTGCTTTACCGGAACCGCTGATATTCGCGTGATTTGGTATCGCACCGAGTGGATGGGAAAGTGCTCCCACATCAAGACCGCGGGCAGCTGCCGCTTTTCCGATTCGCAAAGCCAGATAATGATTGTTCTTTTGCTCAGCCATCACTGCGAGCATAGCTAATTCGCCAACGCTGGAGATTTCTTGTGCCAGATTGCGATAGAGCGCATCGGCACGGGTGCTGTAACCGGCCGCTTCTAACCGTTTGATCGCTTGTACAGCCGGACGATTGGCAAAATTGGCGCGATCAGCATTGGTTGGTTTCGGATAGGGTAATTGCAGGGTTGACTGGCCAAGTTTGGCAGCGGCCAGCTGGCCATAAAATGTTGTGCCGTAATGAGCGGCACGCTGATAATAATTACCGGCATTGCCGCCTGCACCAGCTTCTGCGGCACGACCCAACCAATAATAAGCGCGTGAGGCTGAAATTGCACCTGATGAAATTTCGGCAATGCGGGCAAAATGTTTTGAAGCAGTTTTAGGATCGTTTAATGAACGCAGTGCATACCAGCCTGCGTGGAATTCTGCATCTGCAGCCATCGCTGGTGATTCTGCCGCATGGGCAGCTGCGACTTGATAGGCGAGCTTAGGCTTGCCGATATCAAGCAATTCGCGGGATAAAACGCGCCTTTCTGTCCACCATGCATCCGGATTCACCAATGTTTTAGCGTCCTTTGGTGCTTTGATCATAATCTCTGCTGCATCGCTGAAGCGTTCGGCACGACGAAGATAACGTGCTTTGACCAGCAAATAAGATGGATGCTTGTGCCATGATTTGTCAACAGCATTGATTTTTTGTGCAGCATCAGCACTATTGCGGGATACAGCCAAATAAGCCTGATAAAGTGATTGTGCCTGTGCAGGGCCTGCCAGATTGGCAGCCGACTGCATCCGCCCGCTATACAGTGAACGGATTAGCCGGTTGAGATGGTCATCACGCGTTAAAGTATCAGAAAATTCGCGTAAAATGGATTGCTCTTCAGTTTGAGAAAGACGTGCATTTAACCACCACGGAGCCAGCAATTGTCTGGCTCTCACCTTGTTGCCCGTGGCTTTGTGAGCGCGCGCTAAGGCGACAATGCCCTCGGTGGTCTGAGGGCGGCTATTGCCGAAGGCTCCAATGACTTGTTGCGCCGACAATTTTTCTTTTGCCAATGCGCGCTCGGAATTATTGCGAATGGCAGACATGCCCGGCCAGCCTTGTAATTCAGCTGCAGATGCAGCGATCTCGGCGCTGGTAATTCCGTCGGCATTGGAGGTTGCAATCACCCATGCAAGTATCTGCCGGTCAATGCTGCCGCGCGCCATATTGTTTTTAATGGCTATCGTACGGGCAGCATTTTTGCTTTCCAGAGCATCCAGTGCCGCTTTTAAGGTGCCGCTGACATTAGCCGGATTGCTGGCGCGTGGTACACTGGATGTGATAACCTGATCCTGTAATGACGGGCGCGGTTGCGGTGTCACCAAATTGATCGGAGATTCGCGTGTGGCTGAAGGTGCAAAAGGCGTTGGCAACGGCGGGCGCGCAAACGGCGTTGGTACATCTGTGGGCGGCAAAGGTTGCGCAAAAGATGTGGCTGTCGGCATGCAAAGCATCAGGCTGCATCCTGCGAGGAGGATTTTGCGCCAGATCGGTGCTCTTTGATCAACTATACTCATATTGAACCAAACCAGATTACTTAAGCCATATTATTAGCCGGTGTTCTTTGTTAAGTTGACCGACTTGTCAGGGCAGGGGAAGTTTTACTTTTTTAGTATAATTTTTATCCATGAAGGCATCGTTAACAAACCATTATGAATAAGATCGGATAACTAACGCCTGTGCAGCCGTAAATTTGCTTGCTCCATTCTTGTGGCAATACTATGGTGCGACCGCTTTCGTCGGGTTCTCCGACGGTTATTAACATTTATCTCTCAGGAGTATATTGATGCTGAAGGGCTCAATCACCGCACTCGTTACGCCATTCGATCGTGATGGTGCATTTGACGAGAAATCCTTCCGCTCCTTCGTGAATTGGCAAATTCAAGAGGGCACCAATGGTTTGGTGCCTGTCGGTACAACCGGTGAAACACCTACGCTCTCGCATGACGAGCATAAGCGGGTCATTGAAGTCTGTATTGAAGTCGCGGACAAGCGCGTGCCGGTCATTGCAGGTGCCGGTTCGAACAATACACATGAAGCGATTGAACTGGCGCAGCATGCTGAAAAAGCGGGCGCGGACGCGGTTCTCGTTGTCACACCTTATTATAACAAACCTAATCAGCGTGGTCTCTACGAACACTTCTCTGCAATTGCGCGTGAAATTTCCGTGCCGATTGTTATATACAATATTCCGGGTCGTTCTATTGTTGATATGTTGCCGGAAACCATGGGGCGTTTGGTAGCTGACCACAAAAATATTGTGGCTGTTAAGGACGCAACCGGCCGTATTGAGCGCGTGTCCGAACAACGTGCGGTTTGCGGCAAAGATTTCATCCAATTGTCGGGTGAAGATGCCACGGCTTTAGGCTTTAATGCACATGGCGGTCATGGTTGCATTTCGGTGACCTCCAACATCGCGCCACGCCTTTGCACCGAATTTCAGACTGCATGTTTGAGCGGTGACTATTCAAAAGCGCTGGAGTACCAAGATCGCTTGATGCCATTGCATAAGGCGCTGTTTCTGGAGCCAAATCCGGCCGGTCCTAAATATGCGTTGTCGCGTTTGGGGTTGATCGAGCCTGTCGTCCGTTTGCCAATGGTGCAGGTGGAAGAGGCGACACGCCTTGCCATTGATCGTGCCATGCAGCATGCTGGCTTGATTAATTAAGATAGACAGACAGAAAAAGCGCCTTTCTGCTGAAAGGCGCTTTTAATCTGCATGACGGGTATTATATAACCATATTATGAATAAGCCAAAAACACCCACAGTGCGTAAAATAATTGCGGAAAACCGTCGTGCGCGCTTTAACTTTGAAATTGTGAGCACGCTGGAAGCAGGACTTGTGCTGACGGGTACGGAAGTGAAATCACTTCGCGCCAATCAGTCCAATATTGCTGAAAGTTACGCAAGCTTTGAAAATGGTGAGTTTTGGCTGATCAATTCCTATATTCCGGAATATACGCAAGGCAATCGTTTCAATCATGATCCGCGCCGCTTACGTAAATTGCTGGTGGGCCGTCGTGAAATGGCGCGCCTTTTCAATGCTGTTTCGCGTGATGGTATGACTATTGTGCCTTTGAAATTGTACTTTAATGATCGCGGCCGGGTTAAGCTGGAACTGGCGGTTGCACGCGGTAAAAAATTGCACGACAAGCGCCAAACCGAGAAAATGCGCGATTGGAATCGTGAAAAATCACGCCTGCTACGCGATAAAGGCTAAGTTTTTACTTAAAATTTGATGTTGTTTGAGCGCCGGTATTAAATCCCGGCGTTTATGTATTCACGCACATTGGTAAAAACGTCACGGAACATTTTTTCGGTTAGCACACCTGTGTTGGTATTATAGCGCGAGCAGTGATAGCTGGAAAAAATCCGGATGCCATTGATATCAGTTACATTGCCGTGACCGAATTTATGTTTTGCAACCGGCTGTCCAAGCGCGCGGATCGTCGATTGATGCGCGATCGTGCCAAGCGTAACAATGGCGCGCAGATTTTTAAAGCCGGACAGGGCGGGTTTTAAAAACTGACGGCAGTTATTAACTTCTGACGCAGTTGGCTTGTTTTCAGGTGGAACACAGCGCACGGCATTGATGATTGTCGTATTCAACAGTTCGAGACTGTCATCAATACGAGCTTCAAATTTGCCACGGGCAAAACCAAGATCAATCAAAGTGCTGTAGAGAAGATCACCGGCATAATCGCCGGTAAACGGTCGGCCGGTGCGATTGGCACCTCGCAAACCAGGGGCATGTGTGGACGGCCTCCGTTTGGCAAGATGTTTTTTGATATTTCTGACAAGCTGGTCGAGTGCAGGCATGTG